>DATMHT010000039.1:0-2055 GCA_035554795.1 Gemmatimonadaceae bacterium
CCTTCTGCAACGCGGTGCGCTCGATTTCGAGCTGCATGATACGCCGCTCGACTTCATCGATCTCCTGCGGCATGGAGTCGATCTCGATGCGCAGCCGACTGGCCGCTTCATCGAGGAGGTCGATGGCCTTGTCGGGGAGGAAGCGGTCGCCGATGTAGCGATGCGAGAGCGTCGCCGCGGCGATGATCGCGTCGTCGGCGCGACCACGCTCGACGAGTACCGCAAGCACGTCGAAAAGGACGCGGCCCTCGAGCGGCGCTTCCAGCCGGTGTACGTCGGCGAGCCGACGGTGGAGAACACGATCGCGATCCTGCGCGGGCTCAAGGAGCGCTACGAGGCGCACCACGGCGTGCGCATCACCGACGGCGCGGTGATCGCGGCGGCGACGCTCTCGCATCGCTACATCGGCGACCGGTTCCTCCCCGACAAGGCGATCGACCTGCTCGACGAGGCGGCGTCGCGGCTGCGCATCGAGATCGACTCGATGCCGCAGGAGATCGACGAGGTCGAGCGGCGCATCATGCAGCTCGAGATCGAGCGCACGGCGCTGCAGAAGGAGAAGGACCCGGCGTCGGTCGAGCGGCGGCAGAACCTCGAGCGCGAGCTCGCCGAGCTGCGCGAGCGGTCGTCGGCGATGAAGGCGCAGTGGCAGCAGGAGAAGGAGACGCTCGGCGCCGTCGGCAAGATCAAGCAGCAGATCGAGCAGGCGCGCATCGAGGCCGAGCAGGCGTCGCGCTCCGGCGACCTCGGACGGGCAGCCGAGATCACCTATGGTCGCATCCCGGAGCTCGAGCGGCAGATGAAGGAGGCCGAGAAGAAGCTCGCCAGCTCCGACGGCCGCCCGCAGTTCCTGAAGGAGGAGGTCACCGAGGACGACATCGCCGAGGTGGTCGCGCGCTGGACGGGCATCCCGGTGTCGCGGATGATGGAGAGCGAGCGCGAGCGCCTCACGAAGCTCGACCAGGAGCTGGCGCGACGCGTCATCGGGCAGCGCGAGGCGGTGGTCGCGGTCGCGAACGCGGTGCGTCGCTCGCGCGCCGGGCTGCAGGACCCGAACCGTCCGATCGGGTCGTTCATCTTTCTCGGGCCCACGGGCGTCGGCAAGACCGAGACGGCGCGGGCGCTCGCCGAGTTCCTGTTCGACGACGAGCAGGCGATGGTGCGCATCGACATGTCCGAGTACATGGAGAAGCACGCCGTCGCGCGGCTCATCGGCGCGCCGCCGGGCTACGTCGGCTTCGAGGAGGGCGGCCAGCTCACCGAGGCGGTGCGGCGTCGCCCGTACTCGGTCGTGCTGTTCGACGAGATCGAGAAGGCCCACCCCGACGTCTTCAACATCCTGCTCCAGATCCTCGACGACGGCCGCCTGACGGACAGCCAGGGGCGCACGGTGGACTTCCGCAACACCGTGATCATCATGACGTCGAACATCGGCAGCCACTTCATCCTCGAGCACGCCGCGGGTGACTGGGCGCTGGTCGAGACGCAGGTGACGAGCGCGCTCCGGCAGCACTTCCGCCCAGAGTTCCTCAACCGCGTGGACGACATCATCATCTTCCGTCCGCTGAGCGAGGAAGACATCGGCCACATCATCGAGCTGCAGCTGAAGAGGCTCGAGCAGCTACTTGCCGACCGCCACATCACGATCGAGCTCACGCCCGAGGCGAAGCACGTGCTCGCGACCGAAGGCTACGACCCGGCGTTCGGCGCGCGCCCGCTGAAGCGCGCCATCCAGAAGCTGGTCCAGAACCCGCTGGCGATGGCCGTGCTCGAGGGTCGCTTCACCGAGGGCGATCACATCGTCGTCGGGGCCGACCCGAACGGGCAGCTCACGTTCACGAAGGGTGGCGTGCCGGCCGGCGTCGCGTGACCCTGACGCACCATCGGCAGCACGAAGGCTGGATGCGCGAGGCGCTGCGCCTCGCGGACGACGCGGCGTCGGCGGGCGAGGTCCCCGTCGGCGCCGTCGTCGTGCGCGGCGACGCGGTGATCGGCGCCGGCGCCAATCGCACGGTGCGCGACCAGGACGCGTCCGCGCACGCCGAGATGCTCGCC
>DATMHT010000040.1:0-5679 GCA_035554795.1 Gemmatimonadaceae bacterium
CTGCGCCGCGTCGCCGTGAAGGACCCCGTGTTCCTGATCGACGAGATCGACAAGATGTCGGGCGGCGGGCCGAGCGGCGATCCGACGGCGGCGATGCTCGAGGTGCTCGACCCGTCGCAGAACTCGACGTTCGTCGACCACTACCTGAACCTGCCGTTCGACCTGTCGAGCGTGCTGTTCATCTGCACGGCGAACAACATCTTCGACATCCCGGGCCCGCTGCGCGATCGCATGGAAGTGATCCGCATCGCCGGCTACACGATCGAGGAGAAGGTCGAGATCGCGTGGCGCTACCTGATCCCGCGGCTGCTCGAGGAGCACGGCATCACCGACAAGGACATCCAGTTCACTGACGAGGTGCTGGGCTTCGTCTCGAGCCGCTACTCGCGCGAGGCCGGACTGCGCAACTTCGAGCGCAACATCGCTGCGATCATGCGCAAGCGCGCGCGCCGCAAGGCGGAGGGCGAGGAGGGCGCGTGGGTCATCGACAACGCCAAGGTCGAGGAGATTCTCGGCATCCCCCGCTACGCGGTCGAGGAAGCGGAGAAGGACCCGGAGATTGGCGCCGTGACGGGCCTCGCCTGGACGGCGACGGGCGGTGACCTGATGCACATCGAAGCGCTGCGCATGCCGGGCAGCGGCCGCCTGACGGTCACCGGCCAGCTCGGCGACGTGATGCGCGAGTCGGTGGACGCGGCCTACTCGTGGGTGCGCTCGCGCGCCGACGCGCTCAAGATCTCCGACAAGGAGTTCCGCGAGACCGACATTCACATCCACTTCCCCGCCGGCGCGATCCCGAAGGACGGGCCGAGCGCGGGACTGGCGATCACGCTCGCGATCGCCAGCGTGTTGAGCCGTCGTCCCGTGCGCCGCGACCTGGCGATGACGGGCGAGGTGACGCTGCGCGGGAAGGCGCTCGAGATCGGCGGCGTGAAGGAGAAGACGCTCGCCGCCTACCGGGCCGGCCTGCGCGAAGTGATCATGCCGAAGTCGAACGAGAAGGACCTGCGTGACGTGCCGAAGGAGGTGAAGGAGCACATGAAGTTCACCTTCGTGACGTCCATGGACGAGGTGCTGCGCATCGCCCTGCTCCCCGGGGCCGAGCCGGGTCTCGCCGACCGCCCGCCGCGCGACGAGGAGGAGGACGAGGAGTCGCGCTCCAGTGACGGCACCGGCAGCGACGGTCGCCGGATCGAGGAGAACATCGAGTCGCCGGTGGACGCAGGCGTGATCTGATGCTCATCGAAGGGCGGCGCCGCGAATTTGCGCGGATGAACGCGGACACCGCCCTGGCTTCTCTGTAAGAGCGTGGCGCCGCGGATCGACGCGGATTTACGCAGATACGATCGGTGGCTTCACCAATCAAAGCTCCCCTCACCGAACTGGCCGAGGGGAGCTTTCGTTTTCGAGATAGCCACAGCATCCGCGTTGATCTGCGGCGTTCACTTCGGGCAGGGTCCCATCCGTGCCGATCCGCGGAGATCCGCGGCGAAAACGCGGCGCACCGAGCGGCAGCTAGAACAGCTTCCCGATGCTGTAGAGCAGCAGCCCCACGAGCCCGCCGACGAGCGTGCCGTTGATGCGGATGAACTGCAGGTCGCGTCCGATCTGCAGCTCGATCTTGCGCGAAGTGTCGTCGGGATCCCAGGCGGCGACGGTGTGCTCGATGAGGTGGGCGACCTCGTCGCGCGCCTGCTCGACGGCGTAGAGCACCATCTCGGTGATCCAGCTCTCCACCTTCGCCATCAGCGTCGGATCGGCGAGGACGGCGTTGCCCAGAGCGACGAGGCCGCGCTCGACCGCGCCGGGACCCTCGTCGTCGCTGCGCTCGGCGTAGCGCACGAGCCGGTGCTTGACGTCGTCCCACAGGCCACGCGAGTACTCGCGCACCGCCGGGCTGTCGAGCACCTCGGCCTTGATCTGCTCGGCGCGCGCGATGACCTCCGGCGACGTCCGCAGTCGCTCGATGAACTCGTCGAGCGCGTGGTCGAAGCGGCCGCGCAGCGGGTGATCGGGGTTGATGCTCACGTCCTGGAGCGTGCGCTCGATACCGCTGACGATCTTGTCGTGGATCTTGTCGTCCACCCGCTCCGGGATCCACCACGGGCTCTCGGCGCGAATGCGGTCGCGAATCAGCTCCTCGTTCTCCGAGACGAAGCGCGCGACGAGCACGATCGCGCGGTCGAGCAGCTCCTGATGCCGATCGCCCGCGGTGAGCAGCGACAGTGCGTTGCCGATGATCGGCGCGACGCGTGTCGCCCGGATGCGGCCGAGGAGGTGCTTCTCGATCGCGTCGCGGACGTCCTCGTCGCGCATGACGCGCGTGGCGCCGGCGAGGCCGGCGGCGACGTGGCGGGAGATGAGGCGCGCGTTCTCGGGCTGACTGACCCAGCGGGCGAGGTGCTCCCCGGCGCGCACCGCGGCGAGCCGCGAGGCGACGACGTCGCGGGAAAGAAAGTTGCGCTGGACGAAGCCGCCGAGACTCCGGCCGATGCGGTCCTTGCGCGCCGGGATGATCGCGGTGTGCGGGATCGGGAGCCCCATCGGCTGGCGAAAGAGCGCCGTGACCGCGAACCAGTCGGCGACGCCGCCGACCATCGCGGCCTCCGCCGTCGCCCGCAGGTAGCCGAGCCAGGGGAATCGCGGCTCGAGCAGCCGCGCGACGACGAACACCACCGCCGCGATGACGAGGAGCGCCGTCGCGCGGCGCTTCATGCGTTCGAGCTGGAGCTGCTTCGCGGGTTCGTCGAGGAGCGGTGGCGCGAGTGTCGTCACGGGCTAGCGGACCGACACCTTCGAGAGATCGACGACGCTCGTGCTCGCGCCGGACGGGACGTCCACGTAGAGCACGGCCGGGTGGCCGGCGACGTCGGCGGCGGTGAGGGCGAGCGCGCGCCCGCCGGCGGACCAGCTCTTTGCGCCCCCGGGCGTCGTGCTCCCCGCGGTCGCCGCCGGCGCGATGCCGTACCGATGCGCGACGACCTGCGCCATCATGTCCGCGAAGTCGGCGGCGTCCACGGGCGTGTCCCAGAGCGTGAGCCAGACGAGCCCCTGCCCACGCGGCGTGTCCACGAGCGCGTAGCGATCGCCGGCCCACCCGGCCGCGCCGCGCGCCGCCGCCGCCTGGTCCTTCAGGTGCTGGAAGAGCAGGAGCCGCGTCTCGAACTCGCCGAACGTGTTGTCGTACGTGACGCGTGCGCCTCCGCCCAACGCCGGGAGCGTGATGGCGAGCGGCGCGTCCGGCTTCGCGCCGAAGAAGGCGTCGGCGTGGAGCACCTGCTCGGTGGAGCGCGGCAGGTCGGCGAGCGGATTCCCGCCCGGCCGCTGCGCCTTGAAGCGGCGCACGAACTCGGCGCCGCTCAGGTACGGGAAGATCAGCTCCTCCTGGATCACCATCGGCGCCGACGCGAGCACCGGCATCCCCGCCTGCTCGTCGCGCAGCGTCTGGCGGATGCGGTCCCAGCCGCCGGGGATGCGGTCCACGAAGCTGCCGTCGCCGGACATGCTCGCGAGCTGCTCGTACACCGCCTGCCCCTCGATGACCGCCTGCGCCGCCGCCGCGCGGTCGTCGTTCCCCTCGACGTGCTGCAGCGAGTCGAGGTTCAGGTACTGATCCTGGAGCGCGTGCACGAGCTCGTGGCGTACGGTCACGCCGGCCATCGCCGGGTCGGTGCCCTGCACGACGTAGAGCACCTTCGTCTTCGGGTCGTAGAAGCCGGCGATCTGCTCGCTCAGGACGTCCACGAAGAGCTTGTGCAGGTCGAGCGTGTCCGGGATCAAACCGAGGCGCTTGTACGCCGCCTCGCTGGCGGAGAGATTCTTGGCCGCCTGGCTCTCGGTGAACGTGCGCTCGACGAACTGGCGGACCTGCTCCTTGGAGCGCAGCTCGAGCTTCGGCGGCCGCTTGAACTTGAGCCCCGTGGACTTCTCGAGCGCGGGGATCGCCTCCGCCACCTCCTTCCCGTACGGACCCTTGGCCACCGCGGCGTCGCCGCCGCGCGCACAGCCGGCGGCGACGAGGAGCACGAGCGCGGCGACGACGGCGCGGACCTCTCGCGGGCGACGCGTCATGCCGGCCACTCCACCGTGCGCCCGACCGACAGCCCGACGACGCGCGCGACGTCGTGGCCGCGGACGACGATGCCGCGCTCCGTGAGCCGGCGCTCGAGCAGCGCGTCGAGCTCGGCGAGCGTGCGCGTCGAAGGGCGGCTGTCGGCTCTCGGCGCTCGGCTCTCGGCGGCCCCCCGTGGCTCGGCGCGCGGCGGCGGCGGTGGCGCCGCCGCTTCCGGTGGCGGCGCGACGCCGAACATCGCCTCGATCTCGGCGCCGAACCGCTCGAGCGCGGCGAAGCCGCCGCGGGCGAAGCGCTCGAGCGCGTCGTCGTCAGCGTCGTCGTACTCGCGATCGGCCACGGGGCGCGCGCCGCTCGCGGCGCTGTCGCGGCGCTGCCCGCTCTCGCCCGGCGACTGGCGCGCCGCCTCGGCGTCGCGCGCGGCGAGATCGCGGCGGGCGAGCTCACGGCGCTCGAGCACCAGGCGCTCCGTGTCGGCGTCGTAGGCGGCGAGCGCGTGCGTGTGGGCACAGGCCTCGTCGAGGGCGTCGATGGCGCGGTCCGGGCGCATGCGGTCGAGCACCCAGGCATCGGTGAGCTCGAGCGCGGCGGCGAGCGCGTCGTCGGCGATGACGACGTTGTGATGCCGCTCGAGGCGCGACTTGCGCGCGCGCAGGATCTCGAGCGTCTCCTCGCCCGACAGCTCGCGGACGGCGACGCGCTGGAAGCGTCGCTCCAGCGCCGGGTCGCCGCAGACCCACTTCTCGTACTCGTCGTCGGTGGTCGCGCCGATGACGCGGAAGTCACCGCGGACGAGGGCCGGCTTGAGCATGTTGCCGGCGTCCATCGCGGCGCCCATCGCGGTGCCCTGCCCGATGAGGTTGTGGAGCTCGTCCACGAACAGGACGACGTCGGGCTGGGCGGTGCTCTCGGCGACGATGGCGCGGATGCGCTCCTCGTACTGGCCGCGGTAGGTCGTGCCGGCGAGCAGCGAGACGTGGTCCACGGCGAGGATGCGGACGCCGCGCAGCGAAAGCGGGACGTCGCCGCGGGCGATGCGCTGCGCGAGCCCCTCGACGATCGCCGTCTTGCCGACGCCGGCGGGGCCGACGAGGGCGGGGTTGTTCTTCCCCTGGCGGAGGAGGATGTCCACGACGCGTGCGATCTCGTCGCCGCGGCAGCGCACGGGCTCGAGCCGGCCGGCGCGCGCGTCGGCGGTGAGGTCGCGCGTCAGGCGCGAGAGCGTCGAGCCGCCCTCGGCGGGGCGCAGGATGTCGGCGAAGGTCACGGGGCAGCTCGGGAGCTGGAGGTGGATGGCTTCTCGTACATTCTACCCACCGGACGCTGAGTAGTTTACCGGTCCCTCGCGCCCGCGGCGGCCGCTCGTGGCGCCGGACGCTCCGCCGCCCCGTGCCGCGTCGTCAGATCTTGCCGAGGTACCACGCGATCGCCGGGTAGCCCCACAGCAGCGTGATCATCGCCGCGGGCGCAAGGAACACGCCGAAGGGGATCTGCGGCGCGTCGAACGGTGTGCCGGCGCGCCGGCTCCGCAGCCACACGACCGGGAAGACGACGAGCAGGAAGGCGACGGCGCCGATCAGCGCGCCGACGAAGACGGTGAGGAGCGC
>DATMHT010000041.1:0-3309 GCA_035554795.1 Gemmatimonadaceae bacterium
CCGCCCGCGGCCCCGGCTTCGCCGCGTTCGTGACGTCGGCACGGCGCCCGTCAAGCCTGCCCGAACGTCCGGGTCGGCGGCGGCCGGCTGCGGTACCCGGGCCCGCTGTTGCCGGTTAGCTTTCACCCTGAGCCGCCGGACGACGCGCCCTCCGCGCGCGTAACGGTTGCCCAGGGATGGCACGCGACGACCGCGTTCCGACGAGAGCGACAGCACCGAGCAGACGAACCATGAACATCGAGATCACGCCCAAGAAGAACGAAGGGGTCGAGCGCCTGCTGCAGGTGTCGGTGCCCGTCGAGACCGTCCGCGACGCCGAGGAGCGCGCGGCGCGACGCTACGCGTCGAGCGCCCGCCTGCCCGGCTTCCGCCCCGGCAAGGCGCCGGCGGCGATGGTGCGCAAGCGCTTCGCCGACCAGATCCGCCAGGAGGCGCTGGAGTCGCTCGTCCAGGACGCCTACAAGGAAGTCGTCGAGCGCGAGCAGCTGAAGCCGATCAACCAGCCGCACGTCCACGACCTCAAGTTCGCCGAGAACGAGCCGCTCACCTTCGAGCTCCACGTCGAAGTGCGGCCGGAGATCACGCTCGCCCGCACGACGGGCTTCCGCGTCGAGCGCCCGTCGGGCGAAGTGACCGACGAGCACGTGCGCGAGCAGATCGAGCAGCTCCGCGAGCAGCGGGCGACGTGGACGCCGGTGGAGGAGAAGCCGCAGCCTGGCGACATGGTCACGGCGCTCCTCGCGACGGCCGACGAGACGGGCGCGATGCCGGAGGGCAAGGAGTACCGCCTCGTCCTCGGCGGCGGCCAGGCGATCCCGGGGATCGAGGAGCTCATCATGGAGACCGCGCCGGGCCAGTCGTCCGAGCGCCCCGTGAAGTGGCCCGAGGACTTCCCGGACGAGGCGCAGCGTGGCCAGACCAAGCTCGCGCGCGTGACGGTGACGGAAGTGAAGCGGAAGTCGCTGCCGCCGCTCGACGACGCGCTCGCCCGCGAGGTCGGCGACTTCGACTCGCTCGAGGCGCTGCGGACGGCGGTGCGCGGCGACATGGCGTCGCACGTCGAGCGCGAGGCGGAGGCCGAGGTGCGCCAGAAGCTCGTGGACGAGATCGTCGCCGCCAACCCGTTCGAGGTGCCGCAGAGCTGGGTCACGCAGCTCGTCGGCGCGTACGCCGAGGCGTACCAGATCCCCGAGGCGGACCGCGGCGCGTTCGCGCAGGAGTTCCGCACGATGGCCGAGCGTCAGGTGCGGCGCGACCTCGTCATCGACACGATCGCCGAGCGCGAGAAGCTCGCCGCGAGCGAGGCCGACATCGACGACCGCGTCGCCGAGCTGGCGCAGAAGCGCGGCGCCGACCCGTCGCAGGTCTACGCGGCGCTCCAGAAGGCGGGGCGCCTCCGCGAGATCGAGCGGAGCATCACGGAAGACAAGGTGTTCGAGTACCTGAAGAAGCAGAACGAAGTGAAGTGAGGGCCTAGGTCCTCGGAAGCGCACTCCACACCGATGAGGCACCACCCGATGGCCACGATCTATCCTCCGTATGTGATCGAGCGTTCCAGCCGCGGCGAGCGGACGTACGACATCTTCTCGCGCCTGCTGATGGACCGCATCATCTTCCTCGGGACGCCGATCAACGACGACGTCGCGAACATCGTCATCGCCCAGCTGCTCTTCCTCGAGGCGGACAACGAGGGGCGCGACATCAACATCTACATCAACTCGCCCGGCGGCTCGGTGTCGGCGGGACTGGCGATCTACGACACGATCCAGTTCATGAAGTCGCCGGTGAACACGATCTGCATGGGCCTCGCGGCGAGCATGGGCGCGTTCCTGCTCGCGGCCGGCAAGACCGGCCGGCGCTCCGCGCTGCCGCACTCGCGCATCATGATCCACCAGCCGTCGCAGGGCGGCGGCGGCGGGACCGCGGCCGACATCGAGATCCAGGCGAAGGAGATCCTCTACCTCCGCTCGAAGCTGAACGAGCTGATGTCGAAGCACACCGGCCGCCCGGTCGAGCAGATCGAGCGCGACACGGACCGCGACCGGTTCATGTCGGCCGAGGAAGCGAAGGCGTACGGCCTGATCGACAACATCATCACGCACCGCGGCGAGATCGTCGAAGCGTCGAAGCAGCCGGCGGTGACGGCGTAGAGCGGCTCCCGGCCGCTGGCTCCCGGCTGTCGGGTCGCGCCTGATGGCCGGCTCCATGGCCGGGAGCCCATAGCTGAGAGAGCCGAGAGCTGACAGCCGAGCGCCGAGAGCCGTCCTCGGTTTGCCTCCCTCCGGGGCCGGTCGTATTATGTCATCGGGACCGTCGCCCGCGCGCCCGGCGCTGGTCCGCCCGCCGGCGCCGCCTCCGTAGCACGCCACACCCGTATCGCGGATCGACATGTCGCACGACAAACATCTCCGCTGCTCGTTCTGTGGAAAGTCGAAGGACTCGGTCCGGAAGTTCATCTCCGGCCCGTCCGTCTACATCTGCAACGAGTGCATCGCCCTCTGCAACGAGATCCTGGCGGAGGACGAAGAGCGCGAGGTCGCCGAGGCGATCACGCAGGTCCCGTCGCCGCAGGAGATCAAGGACGTCCTCGACCAGTACGTGATCGGGCAGGACAAGGCGAAGAAGACGCTGGCGGTGGCGGTCTACAACCACTACAAGCGCATCAACTCCGCCTCGCTGCGCGAGGACGACGTCGAGCTCGACAAGTCGAACATCATGCTGATCGGGCCGACCGGCGTCGGGAAGACGCTGCTCGCCCAGACGCTGGCGCGCATCCTCGACGTCCCGTTCACGATCGCCGACGCGACGACGCTCACCGAGGCCGGCTACGTCGGCGAGGACGTCGAGAACATCCTCGTCCGGCTCCTCCAGGCGGGTGACTTCAACGTCGCCGAGTGCGAGCGCGGCATCGTCTACATCGACGAGATCGACAAGATCGCGCGCAAGAGCGAGAACCCGTCGATCACGCGCGACGTGAGCGGCGAGGGCGTGCAGCAGGCGCTGCTCAAGATCCTCGAGGGCACGGTCGCCTCGGTGCCGCCGCAGGGGGGCCGCAAGCATCCGCAGCAGGAGTACATCCAGATCAACACGAAGGACATCCTCTTCGTGTGCGGCGGCGCCTTCGACGGCCTGGAGAAGATCATCGAGGCGCGCGTCGGCCGGCGGCAGATCGGCTTCAACGGGCACGCGTCGCGCGGCGAGACGTCGGCGAAGAGCATCTTCGCCGAGGTGGAGCCGGAAGATCTGCTGCGCTACGGCCTGATCCCCGAGCTCGTCGGCCGGCTGCCGGTGTGCGTGCCGCTCGAGGCG
>DATMHT010000042.1:0-2605 GCA_035554795.1 Gemmatimonadaceae bacterium
GAGGAAGCTCGCGAGCAGCGTCCCGCTCAGGAAGCTCTCGGCCGCGCCCGCCACGTGGAGGCGGAGCGTGCCGCGTGGCTCGGTGCCCAGCTCGCCGACCGCGGCGAGCGCCGCCCGGAGATCGTCGAGCGCGGGCCGCGCGACGGCATAGAGGCGCTCCCCGGCCGCGGTGAGTCGCACGCTGCGCGTGGTGCGCTGGACGAGCGCGACGCCGAGCCGCTCCTCGAGCCGGCGCAGCGCCTGACTCACCGCCGAGCCGCTCACACGAAGGCGCTCGCCAGCGGCGCGGAACCCCTGCGTCTCCGCCACCGCGACGAACACCGCCATCCCGTCCAGGTCGTCGGTCATTGGGAAGGAGAGGTTATCAGCGTGACAACGCGGGTCAAGTAGATCGGCGCTCCGGAGGGCGCTTGATTGCATCCATCGCGAGGCCGACGGCAACACGCCACGAGCCCGCGAGCCTTCCCACGAGTCAACGCGGTACGCGCGCCTTCCGACGCCTGTCGCCCATGAGGGAAGAGCCATGTCGAGCGTGATCGTCGTCATCGGAGCCGGTCAGATCGGGCAGGCCATCGCGCGGCGGGTCGCCGTCGGGAGGCACGTCGTGCTCGCCGACCGGAGCGAGGCCAACGCCAACGCCGCGGCCGAAGTCATGAGCAACGCCGGCTACGACGTGAGCGTCGCGACGGTCGACGTCTCCTCACGCGAGGCGGTGCGCGCGCTCGTCGAGAAGGCCACGGGACTCGGCGAGATCACGGGGCTCGTCCACGCCGCCGGCGTCTCTCCGAGCCAGGCGACGCCGGAGACGGTCCTCCGCGTGGATCTCTACGGCACCGCGCTCGTGCTCGAGGAGTTCGGCGACGTCATCGCCCGCGGCGGCTCGGGCGTCGTCATCTCGTCGCAGTCGGGGCACCGGCTGCCCGCGCTCTCCCCGGAGCAGAACCGGGCGCTCGCGCTCACGCCCACGGAGGAGCTGCTGAAGCTCCCCTTCCTTCAGCTCGACCAGGTGAAGGACTCGCTGCACGCCTACCAGCTCTCCAAGCGCGGCAACGCGCTGCGCGTGATGGCCGAGGCGGTGCGCTGGGGCAGGCGCGGTGCGCGGGTCAACACGATCAGTCCCGGCATCATCATGACGCCGCTCGCGAAGGACGAGCTCGCGGGGCCGCGCGGCGAGGGATACCGGAAGATGATCGAGGGGTCCGTCGCGAAGCGCGCCGGTACGCCCGACGAGGTGGGCGCCGTCGGCGCGCTGCTCATGGGACCCGACGGTGGCTTCATCACGGGGAGCGACTTCCTCATGGATGGCGGCGTGACCGCCTCCTACTGGTACGGCGACGTCACCGAAGTGCGCGCGCCGCAGTGAGCGTACGGCAGACCGATCGCACGAATCTCGCGGGCGCGGCGCAAATAGACAGGGAGCAACGGAGATCATGAGCAACGACAACACAGGGATCGCAGGGAAGGTCGTCGTCATCACGGGTGCGAGCAGCGGGCTCGGTGAGGCCACGGCGCGGCATCTCGCCGCGCGGGGCGCCGCCGTCGTCCTGGGCGCGCGGCGCGTCGAGCGGTTGAACGCGCTGGTGGAGGAGATCACGCGGAGCGGCGGCAAGGCGCTCGCGCTCGCCACCGACGTCACCGACCCCGAGCAGGTACAGCGGCTCGTGGACGCGGCCGTCGAGCAGTTCGGCCGCGTGGACGTCATCCTCAACAACGCCGGGCTGATGCCGCACTCGCCGCTCGAGCGCCGCAAGATCGACGACTGGAACCGCACCATCGACGTCAACATCAAGGGCGTGCTCTACGGCATCGCCGCCGTGCTCCCCTACATGCAGAAGCAGAAGTCGGGGCACGTGATCAACGTCTCGTCCGTCGCGGGTCACCTCGTGCGCCCGGCCGGCGCGGTCTACTCGGCGACGAAGCACGCGGTGCGGGTCATCTCCGAGGGACTGCGCCAGGAGGTGAAGCCGTGGAACATCCGCTCGACGATCATCTCGCCCGGCGCCGTCGCCACCGAGCTGCCGCAGAGCATCACGGAGCCGGACGTCGCGAAGGGCATCGAGGAGTTCTACGAGGAGTACGCGATCCCGGCCGACTCGTTCGCGCGGGCGGTGGCGTTCGCCATCAGCCGGCCCGACGACGTGGACATCAACGAGATCCTGTTCCGGCCGACGAGCCAGCAGCTGTGAGCGCGACGCACCCCAGCAGAGACGAGAAGCCATGACCAGGACCAGCCAGGTGCCTCACATCACGCTGAACAACGGCGTCGAGCTGCCCGCCCTCGGGCTCGGCGTCTTCCAGAGTCCGCCGGCCGAGACGGCGGCGGCCGTCGAGGCGGCGCTCGAGACCGGCTATCGGCTCATCGACACCGCGGCCGCGTACGGCAACGAGCGCGAAGTGGGCGAGGGCATCCGGCGCGCCGGCGTCGCGCGCGACGAGATCTTCATCGAGACGAAGGTCTGGATCAGCGACTACGGCTACGACACCGCGCTGCACGCGTTCGACAAGAGCGCCCGCAAGCTCGGCGTGGACCAGCTCGACCTGCTGCTCCTGCACCAGCCGATGCCGACGGCGTTCGACAAGACGCTCGATGCGTATCGTGCGCTGG
>DATMHT010000043.1:0-5656 GCA_035554795.1 Gemmatimonadaceae bacterium
GATCGTCGCGCCGACGAACGGGTCGTCGGCCAGGAGCGCCGCGCCGTCGAGATCCGCGTAGTCGAGGAGCGGGGCGAAGTGGGCGGCGGCGGTGATGCCGAGGCTCGTCTCGATCATGCAGCCGGCCATCACCAACATGCCGTGGGCGCGCGCGGTCGCGATCATGCGCAGCGCCTCGCGCAGCCCGCCGCACTTCGAGAGCTTGATGTTGATTCCGTCCACGACGCCGGCGAGCTTCGCGACGTCGCTGGCGACGAGGCACGATTCGTCGGCGACGATCGGCAGCGGCGAGCGGTCGCGCACGAAGCGCAGCCCCTCGAGGTCGTGCGCCGGCAGCGGCTGCTCGACGAACTCGATGTCGTAGTCGAGCAGCAGCTCGATCATGCGCAGCGCCTGCTTCGGCGACCACGCGGCGTTCGCGTCCACGCGCAGCCGCTTCTCCGGCGCCGCGGTGCGCACGGCGCGGATGATCGCCGCGTCGCGGTCGGGCGTGCCGAGCTTCACCTTGAGAATCGGGTACGGCGCCGCCTCGTCCACGCTGCGCAGGAGGGCGTCCTCGTTGGCCGCGATCGCGATCGTGTACGTGGACTGCGGCGCCGTCGCCGGATCGAGCCCCCACATCTTGTAGAGCGGGACGCCGAGCCGCTTCGCGGCGAGGTCGTGCAGCGCTGCGCTCACCGCGCTCTTCGCCGACGCGTTGCCGCGGACGGCGCGGTTCATCTCCGACTCGGCGGTCTCCAGCGCCCACGGGTCGTGCGCCGCGAGCACGGTGCCGATGCGCCGCAGCGCGTCCACGACCGTCTCCGGCGTCTCGCCGTAGTATGGCGACGGCGCGGCCTCGCCCCACCCCTCGGCGCCGTCGCGCTCGTCCACCACGCGCACCCACACCCGCCCGTACTCGCTCGTCGTCCCACGCGCGATGCCGAAGGGACGCTTGGTGCGGACGGAGATGTTTTCGTGAAGGATCTTCATGCGGGAATACTAAAGCGGGTCGGGGGTCGGGGGTCGGGGCTATTACTCGGCCAGTGCCGAGAGCAAGCCCCGACTCCCCGACCCTCGACCCGGTCTCACGCCGTTACCGGCATCGTCCCCGACAGCCTTGCCAGCCACGCCGCCCTTCCCTCCGCCGGCGTCGGGCCGCGCTGCATCATCTGCTGCGCGCTGATGAATCCCAACAGGGCGTCGGCGAGGTCGTGGCCGCGCTGGTAGCGGTCGGCGGGGTTCTTGGCGAGGCAGCGCATGATGATCTGCGCGAGCGCGGGAGGCGTCTTCGCGTCCACCACCTCGGGCGCGACGGGCTGCTCGTGGACCTGCTTGTAGCCGATCGAATACGAGTCCGCGCCGTCGAACGGCGGGAAGCCGAGGATCATCTCGTAAAGCATGACGCCGACCGCGTACACGTCGCTGCGTCCGTCCACGAGCTTCCCCATCGCCTGCTCGGGCGACATGTAGTGGGGCGTCCCCATCGCGCGCCCCGTGCCGGTGAGCCGCGCGTGGAAGCGCGCCGTGGCGATGCCGAAGTCGGTGATGAAGGCGTGGCCGTCCTCGTCGAAGAGGATGTTGTCCGGCTTCACGTCGCGGTGGATGATGCCGCGCCGGTGCGCGTAGTCGAGCGCGCAGGCGACCTGCGCGGCGATCCCGGCGCTGCGCAGATGCGGCACGGTCCGGTCCTTCGCCAGCGTGTCGGCGAGCGAGCCGCCGGAGAGGTACGGCATGACGAGGTACACGCTCTCGCCGAGCCCGCCGAAGTCCACGATCGAGCAGATGTTCGGGTGGACGAGCTGGCACGCCGCCTCCGCCTCGCGCCGGAAACGCTCGACCATCTCCTCCTCGCGGGCGAGGTGCGGGTGCAGCACCTTGATGACGACCGAGCGCTCGAGCTGC
Organism: Gemmatimonadaceae bacterium; assembly: GCA_035554795.1. Lineage (GTDB taxonomy): Bacteria > Gemmatimonadota > Gemmatimonadetes > Gemmatimonadales > Gemmatimonadaceae > DATMHT01. The sequence goes on from DATMHT010000043.1 coordinate 1,885, forward strand.
GCGTGGCGCGCGAGGTAGACGTTCGCCATCCCGCCGCTGCCGAGCCGCCGCACGACCATGTAGCGCCCGCCGGTCGCGCGCCGCAGCGCGCCCAGCTCCGCGTCCGGCGGCTCCGCCGGCGCGCTCGCGAGCTCGGGGAGCGCCTGCTGGCAGCGGGTGCACTTCAGCGCCGAAGCGCGATTCCAGGTGCCGCAGTCGGGGCAGAACATGGGAGGGCGAGGGCCTAGGGCTTGGGGCCTAGGGCCTGAACGAGCGGTGCGAGGTGAGTGAAGCTTCCCGAGGCAGACCAGGCCCTCGAGCCCTGCGGCTCCAAGCCCTCGCCTGCCCTACCTTCCGAATTGCATTCTTACGAAATCGTACGGCGGCCACGGTCCGGTCAGGCGGAACTGCAGATCGGGGTCGCGGCGGCCCTCTTCGGCCACCGCGGCCTCGAAGGCGCCCCACCGGTCGCGGTCCACGAGGAAGCTCGCGACCGCCGACATCGCGCCGTCGTTCGACGAGTACGGCTTGAGCGTCACCGACGCCGCCGCATGGCGCCGCAGCACGCGAAAGCTCTCGGACGCGACCGCGTCCAGGTTGATCGGGATCTCCTCCGTCTGCCCCTCCGGCACCGCCGCCACGCCGATGGGAGTCGGTCGCGCCACCGAGCGCGTCACGTGCACGCGGCCGGCGACCCGTCCCTCGACGTACGCCAGCGCGTCGGTGAGCGTGACGAAGTGGATCTCGAGCCACCGCTCGAGCGCCTCGCGCGCACGGAACACCACGCCGGGCGGCGCCGGAAGCACCGCCCGCTGCTGGAATACACTCTCCACGACGCTCCGGTAGGCCGCCACGTCACCGTCGGCGAGCGCAGGACGGCCGTACGGCGTCTCGGCGACGACGGCGGCGAGCTCGCGGAAGGTCACGAGCGACGTGCCGGGCGCGAGCGGCGTGGGATGCTGGGCGTCGCCTCCGCCATCGGTGGTGGTGACGGCGAAGAGTCGGAGCGAGCTCACGGAGAGGTGGTGGCGAGTGAGGTGCGGCGCGCGGTCACAGCAGCTTGCGCCACTTCAGGAGCGCGACGAGCGCGACGCCGATCGCGAGCTGGAGAACGACCATCACGAGGAACGCGTGCGGCTCGTGCGAGAAGGGGATGTGCTCGACGTTCATCCCCCACATGCCGCTGATCACCACGAACGGGAGGCTCAGCGTCGCCACCACAGACAGCCCCTTCGTGACCTGGCCGAGCCGGTTCGACACCTGGCTCAGATAGCTGTCGAGCGTGCTGCTGAGCAGCTCGCGGTACGTATCGAGCGAGTCGTTGATGCGCAGCACGTGGTCGTAGACGTCGCGGAAGTAGACCTGCGTCTCCGGCGACATCAGCGTGCTCGGACGGTTCGTCAGGACGTTGAACACCTCGCGCTGCGGGGCGAGCTCGCGCCGCAGCTGGAGGACGAGGCGCTTGACGCTGAAGACGTCGCGCAGCGCCGCCTGGTCGAAGTCCACGAAGACGCGCTGCTCGAGCGAGTCGATGAACTCGTCGAGCTGGTCCACGATCGGGAAGTACGCGTCCACCGACAGGTCGGTGATCGCGTGCATCAGCCGCTCGACGCCGCGGTCGAGCAGCTCGGGCGAGCGCGCGACGCGCTCCTGGATCGTGAGCACCGAGCGCGACTCCTCGCCATGCACGGTGACGAGAAAGCGCTTGCCGAGGAAGAACGCGAGGTTGAACGTCTCGACGTCGTACGGGTCCTCGGCCGTGTCCTCGCAGAAGCGCAGGCCGCGCACGATGAGAAAGAGGTAGCCGGGAAACTCCTCGAGCTTCACGCGGCTGCGCGGGTTGAGCGCGTCCTCGATCGCCAGCGGATGGAAGTGGAAGACGTCCTGCAGCACGGCGCTCTGCCGGCGGTCGGCCGTGTCCACGTCCACCCAGAGCGTCCCGGTATCGGCGGCGAGCGCGGCGGCGAGCTCCTCGGCCGAGAGGTCGCGATGCAGGGCGCCGCTGGCGTCGCGGTAGAGGGAGCAGGGCCGGCCGGAGCCGTGCAGCGCGTGCTGATGGCCGTCCTTCGCCGCGTGGGCCGCGGCCTTCTCGATGGCCTCCGCGACCTGCCGGCTTCCCTCGGGCGGCAGCGGTTGGCTCGGCGGCGGCGGAGCAGATGGCGGCGGTGGCGGCGACGCCGGCTCGCCGCGCTCGGTCAGGGCGCCTTCGCGTGCGGCCACTTGACCCCCTTGATGAGCTGGAAGCCGATCGCGCGCTCGCGCGACAGCTCGCGCAGCAGCGCCGTCTCCCGCTCGACCGCGCCGCGTCCGGCGCGCAGGGCGCCAGCGCGCCACCCCCACTGCCGCCATGCGCGGCCGACGATCTGGGCCTTCTGCTGCCACGTCAGCGGCGACTCGCCGGCCACGACGCTGCCGACCCCGCCGACGCCACCGACGGCCCGCTGCGTCCCGCTCGGCCGCGCCGGGCAGCCGGGCCCGCCCGAGGTCCAGTCCTGCACCTGGATCTCCACGACGCCGGCGTCGCGCAGCATCTGCTTCCACTCGACGAGCATGCGCGGGCGCATGCCGAGCCGCTCGACGAGCAGCTCGCGCGCGGCGTCGCCGAGCTCCGAGCTCCAGGTGAGCTGGAGCAGCACGACCGCACCCATCGGCTTCGTCACGCGCACCAGCTCCTCGACCGCGCGCTCCGGGTCGGCGGCGGCGGCCAGCTCGGGCTCGCCGATGGCGCAGTCGAACACCGCCGTCTCGTGCGGCAGGTCGTCGAGCGGCGCCTGCTGGTACGAGAGCGGGAGCGGCGTCGCGAGCGTCCGGGCGCGCAGCTCCGCCCGCTCGATCCGGTCGGCGTCCGGATCCACGCCCGTGACGGCCGCGCCGGCGCGGGTGGCGATCCACTCCGCCGTGATCCCTTCGCCGCAGCCGGAGACGAGCACCTCCTGGCCGGCAGCGATCTCGGCGACGCTCACGACCTCGCGGTAGAGCTCCTCGCCCGTCGCCCGCCACCGCCCCAACACGGCGAGCTGGACCAGACGCAGCACCGCCGGCGCCGGCGGTACGCGCTCAGCCGAGACGCTCATGGCACCAGATCGGAGATCGGAAACGAGCAGTGACCGGGAGATGGGGTCCACCGTGGTCGTGCACCCCGCCACGCGGGACGGAGCGCGCCGGGGCGAGGGAAGAGTTCGCGAGCGGGAAAGGTACCCAAAGGACGAGCTTCGGGAGTAGGGACGAGGGGGAAGAGGGGCAGGAAACGGGCCGGGTCCAGCCCCGACCTGATGCCTGATTCCTGCCTGCTAATGCCAGCCCCTCGGAGTGGCCAGCAAGAGGGCGCAGGAACCAGGAATCAGGAAGGTGCCCACCCTAGAGCAGCGCCCGCAGGTGCGTGACGCACGCCTGCCCCAGCCGCTCCGGGGCGTACCCTCCCTCGAGCGCGCTGACGACGCGACCGCCGCACCAGGAGGTCGCCCGCTGGACGAGGGCGCGGGTGAGGTAGTCCACGTGCTCGAGCTCCAGGGTGAAGCCGCCGAGTGGGTCACCGGCGAGCGAATCGAAGCCGGCGGAGATGAGCACGAGGTCGGGCGTCCAGCCGCCGGCGGTCGCGTCGTCCACGGCGCGCTCGAGCGCGTCCACGTAGCGCTCGGGCGGCAGCGCCGCCGGCATCGGGACGTTCCAGACCGACCGGTGCGGCCCCCGGTCGTCGGCGGCGCCGGTGCCCGGGTACCAGGGCCACTGGTGCATCGAGACGAAGCGGATCGCCGGCTCCTGCTCCACCAGCGCCTGCGTCCCGTTGCCGTGG
>DATMHT010000044.1:0-1521 GCA_035554795.1 Gemmatimonadaceae bacterium
TCTGCTCCTTCCACTGCGCCTGCATCGCCTCGCCGCGCGCCTGGGGCGTCGTCGCCGTCCGCTCCCGCTCCTGCGCCGCCCGCACCAGCTCGATCTCCTTCGTGAGGCCGCGCTCGTACGCGTCCAGGTCCGCCTCGGTGAGCGCGACCGCACCGTCGTCGCGCGCCGACGGCGTGGCGGCGGCCGACGGCTGCGCCCGTGAGGCACCGGTGTCGCCGCCAGCGGCCTGGTTCGAGTCGCGGCCACACGCCGCGATCAGCGACACCAGCAGGATCCCGAGGCGGAGCGTGCGAGTCGGATTCAGGAGTGACATCGGGAGGACCTCCTCGCGTGGTGGGTTCGCGTCGTCGTCATGCGTCGTCGGGCCGAACGGAAGCAGATGTCGAAGCTGGCGCGCCCGCCCGCTAGCGGATCTTCCGCGCCGTCCTGTCGCGGCCGAACTGATGGAGCACGAGGCCCGTCACGGTGCCGCTCGCGTCGCGCACGAAGGTGACCTGCGCGTCGGCCTCGTTGACGAAGAAGTCGCTGCTGCTCTCGGGCCAGAGCCTCAACGGGCTCCCGCCGGAAGACGACTTGATGTAGAGCGCGCCGTCGCGCATCGCGACGTCGAACTCCAGTCCCGGAGCGAGTCGGTAGAGGCCGACGTACTGCGGGAGCGCGGACGCCGGCAGCGCGATCGCGGTGCGCTTCCGGGGCGGGAGCGCCGACGGCGGCACCATGCCGAGCAGTCGCATGTACGTGGCGATCTGACTGTAGTGCTCGGCGAGGTCGGTCTCGAACGCGAGCAGGCTGCTCGCGAGCGCCGCCGACCGAAGCTGTTCCACACGCTCCATCGCCGAGTCGCAAAAGCGGAACGACGCCTCGAGTCGCGCGACGAGGGTGTCCTTGGGCCACCGCGCCTTGACGGTGTCCGCCAGCGAGTCCTTCGCCGTCCTCGGATGCTTCAGCTCTCCGAAGCGCTCGCAGAGACTGTAGTTCGCGTCCTCGAGATGCTGCGCGATGTAGCCAACGGTCTGCTGCGACGGCGTCGGCCGGTAGTCGTATCGGGCCGCGGGGATCGAGTCGAAGGCCGCGACGAGCCGGCTGCCGAAGATGTCGGCGAACCGCTCGAAGGCGAGCATGACGCCGTCGGACGACTCGCGGGCGGCCGGCGACTGGGCCGCGAGCGTCGAGGGAAGAAGAAGGGCGGCGACGATCAGGACGCGGCAGCGCATGCGATCTCCGGAGGTCTTGGTTCGCAGGCGCGGAACGGCGATGGGACTCCGCACCTCGTGGTTTGTCACTGCCTAACGCCAGCTACGCTGTGCCGACGCGACCCGACGCGCAAGCCGCGCCCTACCCGTCAAGCTGCCAGAACGCCCCCGTCAGCCCCGCCGCCGTGAACACCGCGTGCGCCTCCTCCACCGTCCGCCGCCGCCACGCCGGCGACAGCCGGTCGTCGAACCAGAGGCGGGCGAGGCGCCAGAGCGAGTCCACGTCGAACACCGCGCCGACCGGAATCCCCGTCGCCGCGCTCCACGT
>DATMHT010000045.1:0-38995 GCA_035554795.1 Gemmatimonadaceae bacterium
GCCCCCGTGGGTTTCCCCATTCGGCCACCGCGGGATCACAGCTCGTGTGCAGCTCCCCCGCGCTTTTCGCAGCTTACCGCGGCCTTCCTCGCCTCCGTGTGCCCAGGCATCCCCCACATGCCTTCGCTCGCTTGACCACATCGTCTCTCTAGACGGCGACCAAGCAGAGCACGCGCTGACAGAACCGGCTGATCCAACCGGGCTGTCAAAAAACGATATGCAATCTCACTTCATCTCCTCCCACCAGCAGCGCCGACGCGAACGCCGAACCGCCTGTGGGGCTCGATGAGGATCCATATCCCACGATCTACCTCGATCCTTCGCTTTTCAAACAGCGGTCGCGGCCATCGGTGCCGGTCGCGAACAGGTTTACATGTTATCCGCTCAGCGAACCGAAATCAAGTGGCGTTAGGTCGGCGTTGCGCCGAGTCCTCCGCCACAGGCACCGGTTCCGGAGGGGCGGGAATGTTATCCGCTTCCGAAGCGTGGGTCAACCCCTGACGCACACCATCTTTCGGCGCCGTGCGAAGGGGCATTCGCGCCCCCGTTCGACCGCGTGTTCGCGCTCCCATTCCCTCTCGTTCGTGCCTACCTTGCCGCATGCGCGACACGGCGACGGTCACGACCAAAGGGGCTCGACGCTGGGCCGCCGGCCACCCCTGGATCTATAGAAGCGACGTCTCGGAGCGGCCCGACGTCGACGCCGGTGCCGTCGCCGTCCGCGGACCCAACGGCGCCCCGCTCGGCTGGGCACTCTGGAGCCCTGCTTCGGAGATCTCACTCCGCCTGCTCGATCGCGACCCGCGGGCGACCATCGACGCCGCGTGGTGGCATCGCCGGCTGGCTCAGGCGCTCCGCCGGCGTGAGCCGCTCCGGGCCGTCGCCACGGCCTATCGTCTGGTGCACGGCGAGGGAGACGGTCTCCCGTCGCTCATCGTCGACCGCTACGATCGCTGGCTCGTCGTCCAGCTCATGAGCGCCGGGCTCGAGGCCTTTCGCGCTCCGATCACCAGCGCCCTGCTCGACCTCACCGGCGCTCAGGGGATCCTCGCGCGAAATGACGCGCCCCTCCGATCCAAGGAAGCGCTGGCGCGCGAGACCGTCCTGCTCGCCGGCGAAGTCCCCGAGGAGATCGAGGTCGAGGAGCATGGCGTGCGCTACCTCGCGGCCCCGTGGCGCGGCCAGAAGACCGGCGCCTTCCTCGACCAGCGCGAGAACCGCGCGCTCGTCGCCCAGGTCGCGCGTGGCCGCGCCCTCGACTGCTTCAGCTATCACGGGTCGTTCGCGCTCCATCTCGCGCGCGGCGCCGACCGCGTCACCGCGCTCGACGCGTCCGCGCACGCCCTCGAGCGAGCCGCCGCGAACGCGCGGCGCAATGGATTCGAGAACGTGGACTTCGTCGAAGCCGACGCCTTCGACTACCTCAGGGCGCGAGAGCACGCCGGCGACCGCTTCGACACGATCGTGCTCGATCCACCGGCGTTCGCGAAGACGCGGCAGGCGCTTCCCGGCGCGCTCCGCGGCTACAAGGATGTGAACCTCCGCGCGCTGCGCCTCCTCGCGCCCGGCGGCATGCTCTTCACGGCGAGCTGCAGCTTCCACCTGACGAAGCCGCTGTTCCTCGAGATGCTGCAGGCGGCCGCGGCGGACAGCGGTCGTCGCATCGCGCTGCGCGAGGTGCGGGGTCAGCCCCTCGATCACCCGGAGGTGCTCACGATCCCCGAGACCGGGTACATCAAGGGCGCGCTCCTCGAAGCGCTCGACTAGGGCGGTACGGGCGCGCACCCGCGTGAGGCGCTCAACGCCGCTGACACGCCGGGCAGTAATAGGTCGATCGGCCCGCCTGCACGACGCGCCGAATGGAGCTACCGCAGCGCGAGCACGGCTCGCCCTCGCGGTCGTAGACCTCGAGCCGCCCCGGCGCTTCCCCGCGCCCGTATCGCCCCGGGTCCGACGCCGCCGCGGCGAGTACCGCGCGCATCCCGTCCACGAGCCGCGCGCGGCGCGCCGAGCCGAGTGACGCGGCGGGCGTCAGTGGGCTGATCCGCGCATGCCAGAGCGACTCGGCAGCGTAGATGTTGCCGAGTCCGGCGACGACGCGCTGGTCGAGCAGCGCGACCTTGATCGGGATGCGGCGCCGAGCGAGCGCGGCACCGAGCGTCGCGGCATCGAGCCGGGGGTCGGTCGCGTCGAGGCCCAGCTCGGGTAGCGCCGCCTCCTCGGAGGCGTGGACGGTCAGCGTGCACAGCGCGCGCGAGTCCACGAGAGACACGCGCGTGCCATCCGTGAACGTGAGCGACGCCCGCTCGTACGCCGGCGTGGGGGCGCCGTCCCTGCCGACGGCCCAGTCGCCGTTCATGCGGAAGTGCACGTGAACGACTCCTCCACCCTCGAGGTGCAGGAGCTGATGCTTCCCGCGCCGCGTCACGCGCGCGACGCGGCGCCCGGCGAGCGACGCAAGCGTCGCGTCGCTGACGCCGCGCCGCAGCGACGGATGCGACAGCCGAACCGCCGCGAGCGTCTTCCCACGACTGGCGCGCTCGAGCACTCGCCGCGCGCTTTCGACCTCGGGTAGCTCAGGCATGGGATCGTGCGACGTGGTGATGAAGTGCGACGGGCCGCATTGACAGACATGCGACGGCGAGGCGAGACTGACGCGTGCCGCATCCTACCCCAACGACGGCGATGCCGACTCCGGCCCGAGCCGCACGCCAGCCGCGCTCCCCGGCAGTCCGCAACACGCTGCTCGTCATCCTCGCGCTCAATGTCGTCGTCGTCGTGATCAAGGTCGGCGTCGGGATACGCACCGGTGCGCTGTCCGTGCTCGGCGCCTCGCTGGAGAGTGCGCTGGACGCGCTCAACAATCTGGTCGGCATGGCGGTCGTGAGCGTGGCGGCGCGCGAGCCCGACGAGGACCACCCGTACGGCCACGACAAGTTCGAGACGCTGGGCGCGCTGGCCATCGTCGGCTTCCTGTCCATCTCCTGCTTCGAGCTGCTCCGCGAGAGCATCTCGCAGCTCGTGCACCGGCAGGTGACGCACCCGCCGACGTCCAGCGAGATCGCGCTCCTCGCCCTGACCGCGGTCATTAACGTGATCGTCGTGTGGTTCGAGCGGAAGCGCGGCCGCGAGCTGCGCAGCGCGTTCCTGCTCGCCGACGCCGCCCACACGAGCAGTGACCTCTACGTCACGGCGCTCGCCATCGCGTCGCTCGGTCTCGCGCGGCTCGGCTACGGCGTCATCGACCCGCTGCTCGCCATCGTCGTCGCGCTGCTCATCGCCTGGAACGGCTTCCAGATCCTCCGCGACAACGTGCCGATTCTCGTCGATCACCGGGGAGTGGACGCGGCCGAGATTCGCCGCCTCGTCGGCGAGATCCCGCACATCGAGGACGTACGTGCGGTGCGATCGCGCTCGACCCCGTCGGGCATCCTCTTCGCCGAGGTGACGATCGGCGTGGCGGGAGACACGAGCGTCGCCGACGCGCACGCCCTCGCCGACGAGGTGGAGCTGCGGATCGGTGAGCGACTCGGCGCGTCCGAGGTCACCGTTCACGTCGAGCCCGCCTAGCGAACTCCGCGCGCGCCGCGTCGCCGACGCGATCTTCTCCTTGCGCGCCGGCCCGATCGGCCTAGCTTATCGCAGCCCTCCTGCCCCGATGCGATGAACCTCCGCACCGCGCGCTCCCTCCGCCACGAGTACGAACTCTACGTGGAGCGGGAAATCGAAGACTACAAGGACTCGGTGTCGCGCAGCGTCATCCTCTCGATCGGGGATGAGGCGGTCGCGTCGCTGCGCGCGCAGGAGCAGCTCGCGCTCGACGAGATGGTGCTCTGGGACGAGGTGGACCGCATCATCAAGAAGCGGCTTCGCATCCCGACCTATCAGACGTGGCGCCGCCGGCGGCTGAAGATGCTGGCGAAGTACAAGCAGCCGGAGCACTGGGGGCTGCAGCCCGACGAGCCGCTCGTGCGGGCGATCACCGGGGCCGCGACGTCGGAGTCGCACGTGCTCGTCGCCGGCGCGAAGGTCGAGGGCGCGGCCCTCTTCCTCGCGGCGCGCGGATGCGAGGTGACCGCGATCGAGCCGGCCGCGGACGCGGTCGAGCGCGTGCTCAGCGCAGCCGAGGCCGCGGGGCTGACGTCGCGGGTGCGCGGATACGTGAGCGACCTCGGCCACTGGCAGCCGGACGTCGCGCTGCAGGCCGTGGTCTGCACGCCCGAGGCGTTCGACGGTCTCACGCTCACCGAGCGGTCGCACGTCATCAACGTCCTGCAGAGCGCCACCACCGACGGCGGCGTGCATCTGGTGGAGACGATCGTGGCTGGCCGGACGGCGATGACGCTCGACGAGCTCCGGTCGAGCTATCAGGGGTGGCAGATCTCGGTCGAGCGGGAGCTGGGGGCGCCCCCCTGCTTTCTGGCGCGCAAGGGCAGCGCGTAACGAAGCGACACGAAGGCACACGCTCCGTAGCGTGTCACAGTGCGACAGCCGACTCCGAGCGAGTCGGCTTCTTCGTTAACAAGTGCCGGTCTGGCAACGTCTTACAATCGCAGGCGAACGTGGCACCGGCACTGCGTTGAGGCAGTCGTCCGGTGCGACGACGGCCGGCAATCGCGGGGGGCAGTCGGCGAACCGTTCTCGACCGGCTGCCCCGCCCAGGGGACCTAGGTCCTCCCTCTCTGCAACGAATCTCTTCATGTCCAGAAACTCCGAGCGCGATCAGGCCACCGAGCCGGTCGGCATCATCATCTCGCGCGGTCCGCGCGGCACGACCGAGGGTACGCCCCGCTTCTCGGCTTACGTCTGGGCGCCGGCTCCCGAGGGTGACGCCGCCGAGGCTCCGTCGAAGGCGGCGTAACGCCGCGACGCTGCGACGCGGCGACGCAGACACCGGCAAACACGAGCCACGCAGCACACGCGGCCCCGCCGACCATGAAGGTCGGCGGGGCCGCGTCGCTCGAGCACGGTATGACGCTTGCGCAGCCGGCGCGCGTGACTCCGTCGAGCGAAGACTGGGAAGGCGAGCGACGCGCGCTCCTGAATCGCCGCATCTCCGAGCTCGGCCTCTCGATCAAGGGGACGGCCGTCGAGCGTCTGGCCGAGCAACTCTATCGCGAGCTGGCCGAGCGCGGGCTCGCCTTCCGGCCGCCCATCTATCTCAGCGATCAGTGGGGCTGTCCGGACGGCACGCCGCTCATCGGCGTGCCGTTCTATCTCGCCGACCCGCGGCTCGCGCGCATCGAGGAAGAGGTCGCGATCGAGGTCGAGGGCGAGCGCGACGCGATGCGCTATCTCCGCCACGAGGCGGGTCACGCGTTCAACTATGCGTACCGTCTCTACGACCGCGGCGACTGGCGGCAGACGTTCGGTCCGTACTCGCGGCCGTACCGCGAGCGCTACCGCGCGAACCCATTCTCGCGCGAGTTCGTGCGACACATCCTCGGCTGGTACGCGCAGAAGCACCCCGACGAGGACTTCGCGGAGACGTTCGCGGTCTGGCTCACGCCCGGCCTCGACTGGCGGCGCGAATACGCGGGATGGCCCGCGCTCGCGAAGCTGGAGTACGTGGACCGCGTGCTGCAGGAGGTCGGCCAGACCCAGCCCGAGGTGCCCGCGCCGACGCCGGACGACCTCCCGGTCGAGGAAATGCACTACACGGTCGAGGAGCACTACCGCTCGGCCGAGGAATCCATCCCGATCGAGGACGAGGCCCACTTCGACGGCGACCTGCGCGCGCTGTTCGCGACGGCGGCGGAGGCGCCGGGCGGTGAGCCGGCGTGGTTCTTCCTCCGGCGCCACCGCAAGGAGATCGTCGGGCGGATCGCGTACTGGACCGGAGAGACGACGTCGGCGGTGCGCGCCTTCGTGGACTTCCTCGCCAACCGCGCCGAGCGGCTCGACTTGCGGGTGCCGGGACTCGAGGCGTCGACGCTCATCGAGGTGACCGCGTTCGGCACCGCGGTGATGATGAACTACCGCTACACCGACGCGCTCGACGGGACACCGCCGTCGTCGCCCTGAGCGCCCACTCGAACGCCACGTCATGAAGATCGTCATCCTGCACACGAAGGACGCCGCCGGCCCGCCCGAGGACCCGGTGATCGGCCAGATCGAGCGCGCCCTGCGCGAGAACGCGCACGAGACGGCGCGCCTGATGGTGGACGAGAGCGTCGAGCTGCTCGTCGCGGCGCTGCGGCGGGAGGCGCCGGATCTGGTCTTCAACCTCGCCGAGTCGTACGGCGGCAAGAGCGCGCTCGAATCGAACGTCGCCGCCCTGCTCAACCTCCTCGGCCTCCGCTACACCGGATCGAGCCCGGCCGGCCTGATCCAGGCCGGCGACAAGACGCTGACGAAGAAGGTGCTGAGCTTCCACGGCATCAAGACGGCGAAGTTCGCGACGCTCTACCGCGGCGCGTCGGACTGGACGGGCGACGAGATCGCGTTTCCGCTGATCGTGAAGCCGCCGCAGGAGGACGCGTCGATCGGCGTCACGCAGAAGTCGATCGTTCGCAGCCCGCAGGACCTGCTGCGCACGATGAGCGAGCTGCAGGCCGAGTACCAGTCGCCGGTCCTCATCGAGCAGTTCATCGAGGGGCGGGAGTTCTACGTCGGCGTGCTAGGGAACGCGAACGCGAAGGCGCTGCCGGTGATCGAGATGGACTTCTCGAAGTATCCCGCGGACCTCCCCAAGATCGCGAGCTACGAGGCGAAGTGGGGGGAAGGCGGCGAGGGCAAGGGCGCGGAGTTCGCCGGCACGGAGAGCATCTTCCCCGATCACCTCGATCCCGAGCTCGAGCGCCGGATGCACGAGGTGGCGCTGGCCGCCTTCCAGGCGTTGCGGCTGCGAGACTACGCGCGCATCGACCTGCGCGTGACGGACGGGGCCGAGATCTACGTCATCGAGGTGAACCCGAACTGCTACCTCGAGGAGCAGAGCGAGTTCGCGCGCGCCGCGCAGCGGGCGGGCTACGAGTACCCGGCGCTCATCGGGACGATCGTGGAGCTGGCGTCCGCCCGGTATTCGCGTTAGGCGGGGCAGCCGACGAGGATAGCGGGCACAAAAAAAGCCGGCGCATGCGCCGGCTTTTTTGGTCGCCGAGAGGCGTCTTACATCGAGCTCGAGGAGCGCTTCGCGGTCTTGCGCTTCGCGGTCGAGCGCTTGGCGCCGCTCTTCTTCGCCGAGGCGCGCTTCGCGGTCTTCCGCTTCGCCGTCGAGCGCTTCGCGCCGGTCTTCTTGGCGGACGAGCGCTTCGCACCCGAGCGCTTCGCGCTCGACTTCTTCGCCGACGACTTCTTCGCGCTGCTCTTCTTGGTAGCCATTCTGTGCTCTCCAGAACTGGAGTGGATCACTCGCCGATCCCCCGGTGGATCGGCGGGCGTACGGCCACGCCCCGAACGGGCGCGCGACCGCATCTGCGGCGCCATCACTGCGCGCGCGCGGACGTCGGTCCTGCATGCGACGCACGAACGCCGAAAGACGTCACGCGCACGTAACACGACAGGAGCGGGAAGTGCGGAGCTACGGTGCGTCGTGTGGCAGCTGCGGTGGCCTCGGAGGGCCGGTCCGCGCACCGCGTTCTCGGCGGCGGCGGGGCGCATCGTGGTGCGGTGCGGCGAACGGCTGCTATCGGCGAGACGACGAGAGCGCGGACTCGCACGGCGTCGTCGAAGGCGGCTCGTCGGACCCGGCCGGCGGCGCGCGCGTCTCGCGCGGCGCACGGGCGACGGTCCTGCGCTGCACGCCGCCCCGCCGTTCGGTCCGCGCGACATTGCGCGGCCACCGTTCGACAACGCATCAATGACGCGTCGTCGTCAGTGGCGCGAATATAGGAACGCGAGAAAACGCACGCAATAGTGTCGTGCGACCTCGTCGTCGCGCGCGCGTCGCGCTTGTCACGCACAGCGTGCGTCTCGCGCGCCGCTCGCGCCGGCCGCACGGAGCGCTATACTCTCAGTGGTCTCACGTGTGACAGAGCGCGCACCGGAGCAGGAGCGACCCGCATGCACACCCTCACGATCGACGGCCGCAGCGTCGCCGTCCCGCCGGGCTCCACGATCCTCGACGCCGCGCGAACGATCGCGCTCGACGTCCCGACGCTGTGCTGGTACCCGAAGCTGCCGACCGTCGGCAGCTGCCGCATCTGCCTCGTGGCGGTCGAGGGGAGCCCGAAGCTGCTCCCCGCGTGCGCGACGCGGGCCGAGGACGGGATGGTGGTCCACACCGCGACGGAGGCCGTCGTCGCGAGCCGGCGGTCGGTGCTCGGCATGCTGCTCGAGCGCTATCCCACCGAGCGGATTCCGGTCGATGGGGAGACCAACGAGTTCGAGCGTCTCGTGCGACAGTACGGCGTGCCCGCCGAGCGTCGGGCGGGCCTGCCGCCGCGCGAGGGCGACGACCGTGCGGGCGACCCGGCGATCCTCCACGACATGTCCACGTGCATCCTCTGCACGCGCTGCGTGCGGGCGTGCGACAGCATCCAGGAGGTCGGCGTGCTCGACGTCGGCTTCCGCGGCGAGCACGCCCAGATCGTCGTCGGCGCCGACGGGAACCCGGAGCACGCCGGGTGCACGTGGTGCGGCGAGTGCGTGCGCGTCTGCCCGACCGGCGCGATCCACGACGTGATCCCGCTGGCGGTGGCGCGCGCGATGTCGGCCGTGTCGGCGACGTCGCCGGCCGGAGCCGTCGTCGCGGCCGCGGCCAGCGGCGACGGCGCGACGCTCACCTCGCGCGACCTGCCCGCCCCCGAGCGCACGGTGCGCAGCGTCTGCCCCTACTGCGGCGTCGGTTGCCAGATCGACCTCGAGGTGCACGGCGGCGTGGTGGCGCACGTGCGCAGCCCGTGGATCGAGGAGCGCACGCCGAACGAGGGCTCGACGTGCGTGAAGGGGCGCTTCGGCACCGACTTCATCCTGCACCGCGACCGGCTGAAGACGCCGCTCGTCCGGCGCGGCTGGGTGAAGCGGCGCGGCCGGTGGGAGTTTGATCCGGCGCTCGCCGAAGGCGCCGGCTGGTCGCGGCGCGGCGGGCCGTGGGAGAGCGTGAGCGAGGAGTCGCGGACGCGGAAGGGACGACCGCGGACCAACCCGCTCCACCGCCTGCCGACCGGTGCGTCGCCGCTGGGCGACGCGCGTGACCGCGTGGCGACGCCGAGCTCCTGGTACGCGCCGTTTCGCGAGGCGACGTGGGAGGAGGCGCTCGAGATCGTGGCGCAGGAGCTGGGACGCCTGCGCGACGAGCACGGTCCGTCGAGCCTCGCCGCCTTCTCGTCGGCCAAGTGCTCCAATGAGGAGAATTACGTCCTGCAGCGCCTGGTCCGCGGCGCGCTCGGCACGAACAACGTGGACCACTGCACCCGGCTCTGTCACTCGTCGTCGGTGAGCGCGATGCAGCGGGCGTTGAACACGAGCGCGGCCTCCGGCTCCATGCGCGAGGTCGAGCACGTCTCCGACGTCATCTTCCTGCTCGGCGCCAACACCACCGAGTCGCACCCGGTGTTCGGTGCGGCCATCAAGCGCGCGGTGCGCCGGGGCGCGACCCTCATCGTCGCCGATCCGCGGCGCATCGAGCTGGCGCGGCGGGCGCACGTCCACCTGCAGATGGTGCCCGGTACCGACGTCGCTCTGCTCAACGCGATGCTGAACCACGTCCTCGAGCGCGGCCTCGAGAATCGGGAGTTCATCGCCGCCCGGACGCACGGCTTCGACCGCGTGCGCGCCGCCGTCGCGCCCTACACGCCGGAGGCGGTCGAGCCGATCACCGGCGTGCCGGCGGCGCTGGTCCGCCGAGCGGCCGAGCTGTACGCCCGCGGGCCGAACTCGGCGACGCTCTGGGCGATGGGACTGACGCAGCACAGCACCGGCACGGACATCGTCACGGCGCTGCTCAACCTGCTGCTCTCGTGCGGGATGATCGGCCGCTGGGGCGCCCCGATGCTGCCCATTCGCGGGCAGAACAACGTGCAGGGCGCGAGCGACATGGGCGCGATCCCGATGGTCTACACCGACTACCAGCCGGTGGACGACCCCGCCGTGCGCCGCCGCTTCGCCGAAGCGTGGGGCGTGCCGGAGGAGCGGCTGTCGCTCGCGCCCGGACTCAAGGTGACGCAGATCGTCGGCGCGAACAGCCCGGTGCGGGGCATGTTCATCATGGGCGAGAACCCGATCCTGTCGGATCCCGACGTGGCGCACGCGGAGGACTGGTTCCGCGGGCTCGAGTTCCTCGCGGTGCAGGATCTCTTTCTCACCGAGACCGCGCGCTACGCCGACGTCGTGCTGCCTGGTGGCTCCTTCGCGGAGAAGGACGGGACCTACGTGAACACCGAGCGGCGCATCCAGCTCGCGCGCCGGGCCGTGGCGCCGCCGGGCGGAGCGCGGGCCGATCTCGACATCCTGCTCGAGCTGTCGGCGCGCGTCGGCCTGCCGGCGCCGTTCCGCACGGCGAGCGAGGCGATGGACGAGATCGCGCGGGTGACGCCGTCATGGCGCGGCGTCTCGCACGACCGGCTCGCCGGCCCGGGGCTGCAGTACCCGGTGACGGACGCGAGCCACGGCGGCACCGACTTCCTGTTCGCGGACCACTTCCCGACCGACGACGGACGGGCGCGCCTGGTGCCGGTGGAGTTCCTGCCGCCGGCGGAGCTGCCCGACGCGAGCTACCCGTTCGTGCTCAACACCGGTCGGCAGATGTACCACTGGCACACCGGGACGATGACGCGCCGCTCGCACGCGCTCGACGCGCGCGAGTCCACGCCGACGGTCGAGCTCTCGCCGGCCGACGCGGCGGAGCTCGGCGTGCGCGACGGCGACGACGTGCTCGTCACGTCGCGTCGTGGCCGCGTGCGGATCGCGGCGCGCCTCTCGGAGCGCGTCGCGCGCCGGCAGCTGTTCATCCCGATGCACTACCGCGAGGCCGCCGCGAACCTGCTCACGAACCCGACGTTCGACCCGTACGCGGGCATCCCCGAGTTCAAGGTGTGCGCCGTGCGCGTCGAGCTCGCGCCGGGCACGGAGTCCGTGGAAGCGGCGGCGACGCTCGCGGCACCGGCGACGGCCGACGTCAACCTCTCGGAGGCACGCTGATGGAACTCGGACTGGACGGCAAGGTGGCGCTCGTCACGGGCGCCTCGAGCGGGCTCGGACTCGCGATCGCGCGGGAGCTCGCGCACGAAGGCGCGTCGGTCGCCGTGGTCGCGCGCCGCCGCGAGCCGCTCGAGCGGGCCGCCGCGGAGGTCGCGTCGCACACGCGCCGCCGCGTGCTGCCACTGGTCGGCGACGTCAGCGATGCGACGTCGGCGGCGGAGATCGTCGAGCGAGCGGTGGAGGCGCTCGGCCCCGTGGACATCCTCGTCGCGAACGCCGGCGGGCCGCCCTCCACCACGTTCGCGACGACGACCGACGAGCAGTACCGGGCGGCGCTCGAGACCAACCTCCTCGGCTCGATCCGGCTCACGCACGCCTGCGTCCCGGCGATGCGCGCCAGAAAGTGGGGGCGCGTGATCTTCCTGACCTCGATGGCGGCGAAGCAGCCGCTGCCCGGGCTCCTGCTGTCGAACACCGCCCGCGCCGGGCTGCTCGGCTTCGCGAAGACGATCGCGACCGAGCTCGCGCGCGACGGCGTGCTGGTGAACACGGTGCTGCCCGGCCACTTCGACACGCCGCGGGCGATGGAGCTGGCGCAGACGCGCGCCGAGCGCGAGGGGCGGCCGGTAGAGACGCTGCTCGCGCAGCGCGCGGCGGCGATTCCCGTCGGGCGTACCGGCGATCCGCGCGAGATGGCGGCGCTGGTCGCGTTCCTGTGCTCGGAGCGCGCGAGCTTCATCACGGGAACCGCCATCCAGGTGGATGGAGGCCAGCTGGCAGGGCTGCTCTGAGGGTACAGGGGAGAGGGGACAGGGTGTAGTCCTGCCTCGGGACGTCCCGAGGGGCACGTCTACACCCTGTCCCCTGTGCCCTACACCCTAGACCGCGTCTCTTCTCCCCGCGATGTTTCGGGGCCGCGTGCGCGACCGGCGTCGCGGCTCGGAGACACCACACACGGTACTTCACAGGGGAGCACGCGCGCGTGAGAGCGCTGGTCAAACAGTCGGCGGGACCCGGGTTCTGCCTGAAGGACGTTCCCGAGCCGGACATCCGGGACGACGAAGTGCTCATCCGCGTGCGCCGCGCCGGCGTCTGCGGCACCGACGTTCACATCTACGAGTGGGACGACTGGGCGAAGGGGCGGTGCAAGCCGCCGTTCGTCGTCGGGCACGAGTTCGCGGGAGACGTCGTGCGCGTCGGCGCGCTCGTGACGACGGTGCGCGAAGGCGACCGCGTGACCGCCGAAGGACACATCGTGGACGGCATGTGTCTGCTCTGCCGCACCGGCAACGCCCACGTCTGCCCGCACACGAAGATCATCGGCGTGGACCGCGATGGCTGCTTCGCCGACTACATCGCGATGCCGGCGACGAACGTCTGGCACCTCGACGACAACATCTCGTTCGACATCGGCGGGATCCACGACCCGATGGGGAACGCGTTCCACACCGCCCTCAGCGCGACGATCCCGGGCGCGACGGTCCTCGTCACCGGCTGCGGCCCGATCGGCATCTTCGCGGTCGGCATCTGCAAGGCGGCCGGCGCGTCGCGGATCATCGCCTCGGACGTGAACCCGCGGCGGCTCGAGCTCGCGAAGCGCATGGGCGCGCACGACACCGTCCATCCGTCGGAGGCGGAAGCCGTCGTGAAGAAACAGACCGACGGCTACGGCGTGGACGTCGTGCTCGAGATGTCGGGGGTACCGAGCGCGATCCACCAGGCGTTCGCGCTCGTGCGCGTCGGCGGCCACGTCCAGATGCTCGGCATCCCGGCGAAGCCGATGGAGGTCAACTTCGCGAGCGAGGTGATCTTCAAGGGGATCACCATCTACGGCGTCGTCGGCCGGCGGATGTACGACACGTGGCACCAGATGACGCGCTTCCTGCGCTCGGGCGAGTTCGACCCGACGCCGGTGATCACCCACCGCTTCCCACTCGAGGAGTTCGACGCGGCGATCGCCGCGATCAAGAGCGGCGAGGCGGGCAAGGTGATCTTCGAAGTGGCGTGAACGAAGATGGACGGGGACGGGGGACACGGGACGAGGGACTAACCGTCCCGAGGCAGTCCGCCCCGCGTCCCCCGTCCCATGTCCCCCGTCCCTCTCCACCACGAACCCTCCGTCGATTCATGGGCAACGACTTCCAGGATCACGAAGACATCCACGCCGCCGCGAAGGCGGGGGACAACGACGAGGTCGCCGCGATCCTCTCGATGGACAATCGCCTGACGCGGGCGGTGGACCAGGACGGGTGGACGCCGCTGCACCTCGCCGCGCACTACGGCCACGTGGACGTGGTCGAGACGCTGCTCGCCAACAACGCCGACGTCCACGCGCGCTCGACGAACTACATGCGCAACCAGGCGCTGCACGCGGCGACAGCGGGGCGGCGCGTCGAGACGGCGCGGCTGCTCCTCCGCGCCGGCGCCGACGCGAACGCGACGCAGGCGGGCGGCTTCGTGCCGCTGCACTCGGCGGCGCAGAACGGCGACGCGGCGCTCGTCGAGCTGCTGCTCGCCCATGGCGCCGACGTGAACGCGCGCACCGAAGACGGCCGCACGGCGCTCGCGCTGGCCGAGCAGGCGGGCCGGGCGGACGTCGCCGCCCTGCTCCGGGCGCGCGGCGCGACCTGAGGCGGCGACGTACGCCGTTCCACTACCAGTATCCACGGGCACGAGAGGCACCTTGGCACTCAATACGGCATTCACGAGCGCGCTCGAGTCGCAGATCGAGCAGCTCAAGCGCGACCGCGTCTACAAGCGGCTCAACTACCTCGACTCGCCGCAGTCGGCGCGCGTCCGGATGGAAGGGCGCGGCGAGGTCCTCATCCTCTCGTCGAACAACTATCTCGGCCTGTGCGACGAGCCGAGCGTGGTGCAGGCGGGGATCGACGGGCTGAAGAAGTACGGCGCCGGCACGGGGAGCGTGCGGTTCATCTGCGGCACCTTCACCGTGCACCGCGCGCTCGAGGAGGCGATCGCGCGCTTCGTCGGCACGCCGGCGTCGCTGAGCTACGTGTCGGCATGGACGGCGAACGAGGCGTTGACGGCGACGATCGTCGAGGAGGGCGACTTCGTCGTCTCCGACGCGCTCAACCACGCCTCGATCATCGACTCGATCCGCCTCGCGAAGGCGATCACGAAGTGCACGACGGCGGTCTACAAGCACAGCGACCTGGACGACCTGCGGGCGAAGCTGGAAGGCGCGAAGAGCGCCCGGCGGCGCCTGATCTGGACCGACGGCGTCTTCTCGATGGAGGGGAGCATCGCCCGGCTGCCGGAGATCCTCGAGCTCGCCCGCAAGTACGACGCGATCGTCGTCATGGACGACTCGCACGCGACGGGGGTCCTCGGCGAGCGCGGCCGCGGCACGGCCGAGCACTTCGGCGTGCTCGGCGAGGTGGACATCATCACCTCCACGCTGGGCAAGGCACTCGGCGGCGCCGCGGGCGGCTTCATCGCGTCGAGCGAGGCGCTCTGCGACATGATGACGCAGCGCTCGCGCCCGCAGCTCTTCTCCAACGCGCTGCCGCCGACGGTCGCCGCGAGCGCGCTGGCGAGCGTCGAGTTCATCGAGGCGCACCCGGACCGCGTGCAGCGGCTGCGCGACAACGCGCGCTACTTCCGCGAGCAGATCATCGAGGCGGGGTTCAAGCCGCTCGCCGGCGAGACGCCGATCGTGCCGATCATCGTCGGCGAGACCGCGGCCGCGATCCAGATGAGCGACATGCTGCTCGACGAAGGCGTCTTCGTCACCGGCTTCGGTTTCCCCGTCGTGCCGCAGGGCCAGGCGCGCGTCCGCTGCCAGCTCAGCGCCTCCCACTCGAGGGACGATCTCGACGAGGCGGTGCGGGCGTTCAAGAAGGTGGGGAGAAAGCTCGGGGTCGTGTAAGGGCCGGGTGCCGGGTGGCGGGTCGCGGGTAGCGGGTAGCAAGAGCGCGAACGCAGGACGGGCCGGATCACTTGCGCAGTGGCCGGCCCGTAGCCTTTGCTACCCGCTACCCGCTTACCCCCTACCCGGTCACTTCTCTCCCGACCCGGCATCTGACCTGTATCACCAGCCGACGCCAGCTCTCGACCTCGTCCGTGCCGACCTTCTCGACGCTCGCCTGACAGCGCCCGCCCTCGAGCATCCACGGCGCGAGCCAGGCGGCGATCTGGAGCGGGAGATGACCGATGACGTCGCCGCCGGTCGCGTGGACCCAGACGGCCGGGATGTCGGTGCCGGGCGGGTCGGGGACGAGGATGAGCGTATCGCCCGCGTGCAGGCGATGGACGACCGCGGTGCGCTCGGCGAACACGGTGCCCAGCACGGCGGTGCGAAAACGCTCCGTGTAGGGAGGGACCACGCTCATGCGAGCACTCTCCTCTGCTGCCGGTGAGCCGCGGGCGCGGCGGGCGCCGCCCCTGTGTATGAGTTACCATCGCGCCGCGTCCGCGCCACCCCCCTCGCGGCGGTTTCCACCCTCCCGACCGGCGGCGGCCGTGACGAGTGACGCGTGCTCCTCGTCCCTGCCATGAACTGGAAGGACGCGCGCGGCGCGCCTGGGCCATCCCCGAGCGCAGCGAGACTGCGACGCGGCGCTGCTGCTGCCCCTCCGAATTCAGACTACACCACTCGAGGCTCTCTCATGCGGATGCTGCGACCCTTCACCATGGCCGGGACGGCCGCCCTTCTCGCGCTGGCGACGGCCGCGGCGCCGGCGGGCGCGCAGGCCTCGCGCTCGTTCACCGACTCGTGGTTCTGGGGCGCCAAGGTCGGCACGATGACGTTCTGGACGCCGACGGTCAACCACGCCGTCGCGCCGGTGTTCGGCGCCGAGTGGATGATCACGCGCAAACGCGCCGCGCTGTACATCTCCGGCGACCAGTCGTACTTCGACGAGACGTCCACGTACGCCACGATCACCCCGACGGGCGGGATGAGCTCGGCCGACATCCAGATCAAGGACATGCGGCGCTACACGGCGGCACTGATGGCGTTCCCGCGGCCGAACCAGCCGATCCGCCCCTACGCCGGCCTCGGCATGACGCTGAACATCATCCGCCGCGCGACGCTCGTGAGCGGCTCGCTCCCGTCGGAGGCACTCGAGGACGTGCAGTCGACCACGGCGCCGATCTTCATGTTCGGCGCGCAGGGGCAGTACCGCCGCGTCGCGCTCTTCGGGCAGGGCTCGTACATGCCGACGCAGCGCCGGTTCCTGATCAACAAGCGCTCGACGTTCTTCCTCGAGGCGGGCGTGCGCTACAACGTCGGATCGGCGCGCGAGAGCACGCACTAGCACGACGCAGGCGCGGTCGCGCTCGGCGCTGATCGAAGACGCAGAGGGGCCGGTCTCCCACCTCGGGAGACCGGCCCCTCTGCGTCGCGCACGGTCAGGGCGCGAGCCGTTGGCGCACGAAGTGACCGGGCGTGCGCGACACCCACGCACTCTCCCGAACGAGCCATCGAAGCGGCAGATCCGCCGCGCGCGTGATGCCGATGCGCGGCGTGACGTCGATCTCCGTCTCGTCCACGGGCACGCCCGCGCGGATGACGAGCGGCGGGCGAGCGAGCGACACGCCGTCGTGCGCGCCGGTGATGCCGAGCGCCGCGCAGAGCTTGCCCGGCCCGTTCGTCAGGTCCACCTCACGCCGGGCCGCCGGACGGCGAAGGCGCATGAGCGCCTCGCCCTCGATCGGCTCGATCGCGCGCACGAGGACCGCGCTTCCGTTTCCCTCGCGCTCGGTCTTGGCGTTGAAGCACCAGTGCGCGCCGTAGATCCGGTACACGTACGCGATGCCCGGGGGCCCGTGCAGGTGCAGCGTGCGCTCGGTGACGCCGGCCACCGCGTGACAGGCCGGGTCGTCGGCACCCAGATATGCTTCCGTCTCGACGATGCGGCCGCTCGCGACCCCGTCGGCCGTGACGCACTCGAGCACCGCGCCGAGCAGCTCGCGCGCGACGACGCGCGTGTCGCGATCATAGAAGGCCACGGGCAGCACGGCCCCGGGACGAGAACGCCGCGCGGGAAGCTCCCGCGCGGCGTTCTCCAACGACGACTGCGAGCCGCGCGCGCTCACTCGCTCGCGCGGCGCGCCCCGGCGGTCTTCTTCGCTCGCGGCCGGCGTGGCTTGCGCGCGGCCGGCTTCGCCGCGGGCTCGTCGCCGGCGGGCTCACCGACCGCCTCGCTGGCACCGACGACGACGGCGGGCGCGGGCGCCGCCGCCATCGCCACCGGCGCGGAGGCGGCGGTGACCACGGCCGTCTTCGCGCGCGCGCCGCGACCACCGCGGCCGCCACGCGTGCCGCGCGACCGCTTCGCGGCCGCGGGCGCGGTCTCCTCGGCGCCCTCGGCCACGGCCGCCGGAGCCGCTGCCGCGGGTACCGCCGCTGCGGCCGCGGACGCGGCAGCCGCCGTCGCCGCGGCCCGCTTGGAGGCGGCGCGCGTCGGGGTCGGTGCCGGCGCCGCGGCCGGCGCTTCCGCCACCGGCGACGGCGCGGCCGGGACGGCGACGGGCGTCGCCGGCTCGAGATCCACGACGCCGATGGAGAGCAGGTCCGGCGGCAGCGTCATCGGACCGCCACGTCCACCGAGCCCGCGCGTGCGCACGAGACCGGCGGTGACGCCGCGGGGGCCCATGCCGCGGGGCGCCGCGGGCGCGGCGACCGGCGCCGGCGCGTTCGCGGCGGCCGCCTGGTTGAGCTGCTCGGCGACCGGCGCGGCCTGGACCGCGAGCGCCACCTCGTAGTCGTCGCCGCGGCGGCGCAGATCCACGACGTCGGCGTCGTGCGCGTCGCGGAGAATGCGCGCGAAGTTGCGCTCGCTCAGGCTCTCGCTGTCGCGACCGAGCAGCGCGAAGGCCTGCTCGCGAACGCGCTGCGCGCTCGCCGACTCGTCGCCCGTGACGAGCGCCTCGACGGCGCGGCGCACGAGGTCGAACGCCTCCTGTCGCGTAAGCCGCTCGCCGGAGACGCCGATGTCGGCGCGCGCCGGCGCGGCGGCGTGGCGCGGCCCGCGGGGTCCGCGGCCACCGCGCTCGTGGCGCTCGACGCGCGGACGCTCCTCGGCCGGCGTGGCCGGGGCGGGTGCTGCCTCGACTTCGGCCGGGATGGCGAACTCGCCGGTGACCTGGGTCGCGCCGGCACCGCCGCGCGTCTCGTCACGCTCGCGATCCCGGCCGCGACCGCGGCGACCGCGGTCACGACGCGGCGGCCGCTCCTCGCCCGCTTCGGCGGCGCGCGGCGCGGCCGCGGCCTCGGGGGCCGCGGCGGCCGCCGGCATCGTGGACGGCGGCCCGACCTCGAACTGTCCGTTCTCGAGCTTCGTCACGGTGACGAGGCCGCGGTGCGCCGCCTCCTGCACGAAGCGCGAGAACTTCGCCATGCCGAGGTTCTTCTCGTCGAACGACGAGTCGATGTCCTGCATGACCTGCTTGAGGCGGTCGGCGCGCATCACGTCGCCGTTGCGCTTCATGCGCGCGATCGCCTCGCTGACGAGCTCCCACGGATCGTACTTCTTGTGCTCCTCGTCGCCGGCGCGCACGAGGCCGGCGAGGGCGTTGTAGCTGTAGTACTCGTCGCAATTCATCACCAGCAGGTCGCTCGCGCTCTCGCGGATGCCGACGCCGATGACGTACTTGCCGTACTCCTTCAGCTTGATGACGAGCGTCGAGAAGTCCGAGTCGCCCGAGAGGAGGATGATCGTGCCGATCTCGGGGCGCGTGAACACCAGCTCCATCGCGTCGATCGCGAGGCGGATGTCGGTCGCATTCTTCTTCGACGACCCGTAGGCGGGCGCGAAGATCAGGTCGATGGACGACTCGGAGAGCGGGACGATGTACTGCGGGTAGCGCCGCCAGTCGGCGTAGGCGCGCTGGACGGCGACCTTGCCCTTGATGATGTCGGACGAGAGCAGGTTGCGGAGCTCCTGCTGCAGGTCCTTCTGGATCCCCATCGTGACGTTGTCGAAGTCGATGAGGAGGGCGGCGTTCGGGGCGTGGTGGAAGGCCGAGCCGACCATGGCGGCCGGCATCGCGCCCGGACCGCGGTGGAGGGGGGCGACCGGGCCGCGCGCGGCGGGGCCGACGGCGGGGGGTCGCGAGTGGCGTGAATTCATGAACTTCCTGTGCGAGCCCTAGCGGCTCATGGCAGTGTGGTCGGGCGCGACCTCGCGCGCCCGCGCTCCCGTCGCGCCGCCTTCCCTCTCCCGGTCGTCGGGAAGGCGTCGTGCGTGTGCGTCACGGGATCCGGATCCTCGGAGTCGGCCGCCACCGCCGCTGGCGCGAGCTCCGCGAGCTCGCCGCCGGTGATGACCGCGCCTTCGACTGGTTCGACGCGCGCGCAGTTCCGCCGCAGCTCCCCGGGCACGTCGCCCGGAGTGGCGGTGATGCCGACGTCGCGGTCCGCCACGGGACGCGCGCGGAGGAGATTCTCGAGCTGCCGCGTGACGAGCAGGGACTGCCCGCGCCGAGAGTAGCTTCCGTGCTGCGTCCCGCGAGGCGGGACGGGACCCGCGCCGCCACCGACGCCGCTGGCGTCGGCGGTGCGCAACAGTCCCCGAGGCGAGACCGACCGGGCGGTCGCGCCGGCCGTGCAGCGGGCCGCGTGGCCCGGCACGGGTACAGCCCCATGGGCGTGGTGCGTCCGCGAGTGGCTGCCGGCGACGGTCGGTGCGCGCCCCGCGCGCTCACGAGCGCGGCGGGCGAACACGTTGGCCAGCGTCCACCGTTGGGACATCACGCGCAGATCATGGGATTCTGAGTCAAGCCGGTAAGCTAGCCAGTCCGAACGAGATAGGGAATGGGGTGGTGGAGCGGGTGGCGGGTAGCGGGTAGCGAGGCGCCGCTGGGGACATCCCGACTTCCGCGCTACCCCTTACCCGCTACGCGCTACGCGCTACCCGCCCTACTCCCCCATCGCCTTGATCACGACGCGCTTCGGCCGCTGCCCGTCCCACTCGCCGTAGAACACTCGCTGCCACGGGCCGAAGTCGAGGCGGCCGGCGGTGACGGGGACGATGACCTCGTGGCCCATCACGAGCGAGCGGAGATGGGCGGCGGCGTTGTCCTCGCCGGTGCCGCTGTTGTGGCGGTAGTCGCCCGGGCTCCACGGGGCGATGCGCCGCTCGAGCCAGTCGAGGATGTCCTGCCAGAGGCCGGGCTCGTGGTCGTTCACGAACACCGACGCCGAGATGTGCATCGCCGAGACGAGAACCATCCCCTCACGAATTCCCGCCGCCGCGCGGCAGGCCTCGACCTCGTCGGTGATGTCGATGATCTCCTGGCGGAGCGCGGTGTCGAAGGTGAGGTAGGTCGTGTGCGTCTTCATGGTCGGAGCGTGGTGGTGGCGACGGATCGGAGCGTGGCGCCGGTCAGCGCACTCGGCGGCGTGCGCGACACTTGTGCCCGGCGCATCCGCTATCGTACGATAGCCCGACCGTGTCGTCCTGAAACTGCCCCTCCCTCCCGCCCGTAGACAGCCAGAGTGAAGCGACTCGGGTTTCGTGCCCGGCTGTTCGTCATCCTGTCGTTGTTCGCCGTGCTGCCAGCGGTCGCGCTGACGCTCGTCTGGGCCGGCTCGGTGAGCGAAGTGCTACCGCTCGTGAGCGGCAGCGCGCGGTGGGAGAGCGTCGCGGTGACGGGTCAGCGGGCGATCGCCGCCGCGCGACGGGCGCCGCTGACGCGCGAGGAGCGCGCCGCGGTGGACGCCCACGAGCAGGAGCTTCGCTCGTCGCTCGAGCAGGCGCGTCGCTTCCAGTATCTGGCGCCGCGCGTCATGCGGGCGGTGGCGCTCTTCGCCGTCGTCGGACTGGGCGTCGTGGCGCTGGTGGGGTCGCGGGTCGCCGGGCACCTGAGCCGGCAGCTCAGCCGGCCGCTGCAGGAGATCGTCGGATGGACGGAGCGGATCGCGCGTGGCGAGCCGCTGCCGGAGGGACCGCCGCGGCGCGGCGCACCGGAGTTCGAGCTGCTGCGCCGACGGATGCGGAAGATGGCTCGCGAGCTCGAGGTCGGGCGCACGCAGGCGCTCGAGGCGGAGCGGTTGAACGCGTTTCGGGAGACGGCGCGGCAGGTGGCGCACGAGCTCAAGAATCCGTTGACGCCGATCCGCTTCGCGGTGGAGCGGCTGCGCCGCGAGGCGCCGCCCGAGCTGGCGGAGACGGTGGAGGTGCTGGCGACCGAGTCGCGGCGGCTGGAGACGATGGCGCGGAGCTTCGCGCAGTTCGGCCGCCTGCCCGAGGGGCCGGAGTCGGAGGTGGACGTGGGCGAGCTCGCGCGCTACACCGCGCGGGCGACGGTGCCTCCCGAGGTGCCGGTGGAAGTGGCGGTGGAGGACGACGTACCGATGGTGCGCGGGCAGCACGACGCGCTGGCGCGCGCGCTCTCGAACGTGTTGATCAACGCGGTGGAGGCGTGCCGCGGCACGAACGGCGACGGCGGTTCGGCGGCGATCGCGGTGCGCGTGGTGCGCTCCGAGATCGCGGGCGCGCCGGCGGTCGAGATCGCGGTACGCGACAGCGGCTGCGGCATCGCGCCGGAGCAGCTCGAGCGGATCTGGGAGCCGTACGTGACGAACAAGGCGGGCGGGACCGGGCTCGGTCTCGCCATCGCGCGGCAGACGATCGCCGCGCACAGCGGGACGGTCAGCGCCACGAGCGCGCCGGGCAAGGGAACGGTCATTCGCTTCGTGTTGCCGGTGGCGCCCACCGTCGCCGGGTAGCTCTTCTCGGAGGGACTCATGCACGGCCCAGAGATTCTCGTACCGCTCGCATTCTTCGCGATGATCGCGATCATCGGGAGGCCGATCGTGCAGGCGCTGGCCAGCCGAATGGAGCAGAAGTCGGCGGGCCCGCGCGTCCCGTCGGACGTGACCGCGCGCCTCGAGCGCATGGAGCAGGCGCTGGACTCGATCGCGGTCGAGGTCGAGCGCATCTCCGAGGGGCAGCGCTTCACGACCAAGCTGCTGGCCGAGCGGTCGGCCGACGGCGCGCATCAGCGCGTCGGGCAGGTCGCCGCGGGAGGTGACCGGTGAGGACGCAGACGCAGCAGGGGCAGCAGCAGAGCGAGACCCAGCTAAGCAACCAGGTCCAGCAGAGCGCATCCGAGATCCGTCGGCAGGCGCTGGAGAACGCGAGAGCGCAGCTCGAGGCGCAGCGCGCGCAGCTCGAGGCCCAGCGGGCGCAGCTCGAGGTACAGCAGAATCAGGGCAGCGGCGTCGCCGCCATCCCGCCGATCCCGGCGGCGCCGGGCGCGCCGCGCGTCACGATCACGCGTGACGGCAAGACGGTCACGATCGCCGGCGCCGACGGTGCGCCGGGGCCGTTCGCGCAGACCGGCACTCCGGGCTTCATCTTCCGCCCCGCGGTCCCGCCGGGCGCGGTGACGATCTCGATCGCGTTCTTCGTCATGCTCGCCTTCATCGTCGTCGGCCTGCCGCTGGCGCGCGCGTGGGCGCGACGGATGGACCGGAACTCGGCCGGCGCGCGGCCGCTACCCTTCCCGAGCGACGTCACCGATCGTCTCGAGCGGATCGAGCACGCCGTCGAGTCGGTGGCGATCGAGGTCGAGCGCATCTCCGAGGGGCAGCGCTTCACGACGAAGCTGCTCACCGACCGCGGTGACGGCGCGGCGACGGCACTGCCCGTCGCGCGCCCGGACGAGTTCGCGGGTGGCGGCCGATGAGCGCGGCGTCGCTGACCGCACCGATGCTGCTCGCGCAGGCGGCGGCGGGGGCCTCCGACGCACCACAGATACCGACGCCACCGCCGCCACCGGGTGAACCCAAGGTCACCGTCAATCCCGACGGCCGGATGACCATCGTCTCTCCCGACGGGAGCACGACGATCCTGTATCCCGACGGTCGGACGACGCACGTGCGCCCCGACGGCGCCGTCGAGCAGACGGGGGTGCCGGGAGGGACGGACGACGGAATCCCGCCGTCGGTCGAGAACGTCATCGGAGGCTTCTTCTTCACTGTCGCGTTCATCGCCGTCGGTGTGCCAGTCGCGCGAGCCTTCGCCCGACGCCTGGATCGCTCGGGGCCGAAGGGTCGCGCCGTCGACGTCCCGCCGGACCTCGGCGAGCGCATGGACCGGCTCGAGCACGCCGTGGACTCGGTCGCGATCGAGGTTGAGCGCATCTCCGAGGGGCAGCGATTCACGACGAAGCTGATGAGCGAGATGCGGCCGGCGAGCGCGCAGCTCTCCGCCGGCGCGCCGCCCGAGAGCGTGCCCGTGCGTCGCGAGCCCGCGGCGGCGGTACCGGTGACCGAACGGCGCTCGTGACGCGCGCCGGCGCGGTCCACGCTCCGACGCGGCCGGGGAGGGTCGCGTAGGTGGCGAGCGTCCTGATCGTGGATGACGAGCCGAACATCCGCCGGATGGTCGGTGCCCTGCTCTCCGCCGAGGGCTACGAGGTCCGCGACGCCGCCGACGGCGAGAGCGGCGTCGCGCGCGCGCTGGAGAGCGAGCCGGACGTCGCGCTCGTGGACCTCATGATGCCCGGCGCGATCGACGGCATCGGCGCGCTCGCCAAGCTGCGCGAGCGCTACCCCGAGCTGCCGGTCGTAATGATGAGCGGCAAGGCGGGGCTGAGCGACGCGGTGCGCGCGACGAAGCTCGGCGCCTTCAACTTCCTCGAGAAGCCGCTCTCGCCCGAGGGCGTGCTGCTCGCGCTGCAGAGCGCGCTCGAGCTGCGCCAGGCGCGGCGCACGGCGCGCGTGCTGCGCGAGGACCTCGGCCTCGCCGGCCAGATGATCGGCGACAGCCCGGCGATGCAGCGCGTGAACGAGCTGATCGCGCGCGTCGCGCCGACCGACGCGCGCGTGCTCATCACCGGCGAGTCGGGCACGGGCAAGGAGCTCGTCGCGGCGGCGATCCACGACGGCAGCCCGCGGCGCGACAAGGCGTTCGTCCGCGTGAACTGCGCCGCGATCCCGCGCGACCTCGTCGAGAGCGAGATGTTCGGCCACGAGCGCGGCGCGTTCACTGGCGCGACCGATCGGCGCATCGGCCGCTTCGAGCTCGCGCACGGCGGCACGCTCTTCCTCGACGAGGTCGGCGACCTCGGCGCCGAGGCGCAGGCGAAGCTGCTGCGCGCGATCGAGGCGAAGGAGATCGAGCGGGTCGGCGGCGGCAAGCCGATTCGCGTGGACGTGCGCATCATCTCGGCGACGAACAAGGACCTCGCGCGCTGCGTCGCGGACGGGACGTTCCGCGAGGACCTGTTCTTCCGCCTCAACGTCATCCCCATCGTCCTCCCGCCGCTGCGCGAGCGGCCGGACGACGTGCCGGCGCTCGTGCGCCACTTCTCGACGCTGCACCGCACGCGCACGGGCCGGCCGGTGCCGCGGTGGACCGACGAGGCGATCGAGCTGTTCGGCCGCTACCGGTGGCCGGGCAACGTGCGCGAGCTCGCGAACATCGTCGAACGGCTCGCGATCCTGTACGCCGGCCAGGAGGTGACGGCGACACAGGTGCGCGAGGTGCTGTCGGTGGAGCGCGACGCGCCGGAGCGGCTGCCGGCGGGCGGCGGCGCCGGCGCTGGTCTTCGCGCCGCGCTGCCGAGCGCGGAGCAGCTCAACGTGTCGCTGACGGAGACGCTCGACGAGTACGAGCGCGTGCTGATCACGCGCGCGCTCTCGGTCGCGGGCGGCAACGTCGCCGAGGCGGCGCGCCGGCTGCAGACGGACCGTCCCAACCTGTACCGCCGCATGCGCCGCCTCGGCATCGGCGGCAACGGCGGCCCCGGTCACGGCGGCCCGCCGGGGCACGGCGGCACGCCGGGGCACGGGGGGATCGGGCACGGCGGCACCGCGGTCGGCTGACCGCCACGCGACCGCCACGCGACCGCCGCCGCCGGCCGGAGTCGCGAGGCGACACACCGCCCCGAGACCGGCGGAGGACAGTGGCTGGAGCGCCGGAAGACGCACGCGCCGGCCAACGCGTTGCCGCGGCGTGAGATGAATGGCGCGGCGCGCGCCGGTACGCCGAGTGCCTGATGCGCGCGCGACCATTACCTTAGAGCTCGTGACCATGCCTACCCTGCCGCTCGCGCGCCGCTCCGCGGAGGGCGCCGCGCTCACCACGCTGCTCATCCTCGTCTGCGTCGCCGGTCTCGCCGCGCCGGCGCTCGCGCAGGGGCGCGACTCCACGCGCCGTGACACCGTTCGTGCGGGTGTGCCGGAGGCGGCGCCGGGCACGCTCTCGCGGCTCGTCGCGCTCGAAGTCGCGGACCTCTACAACGCGCCGCAGACGCAGCGGGTGAGCGGAGCGTACCAGCTAGCCGCCGGCGGCCAGCTGACGGGCAACCTCGCCGTGCTCGGCGGCCCGGTGACGATCGCCGGCCACGTGACCGGCCGGGTCATCGTGGTGAACGCCGACGTGACGCTCGCGCCCACGGCGCGCATCGACGGCGACCTGTACGTCGTCGGCGGCCAGGTGACGGGGCGCGACGACGCGTACGTGGGCGGGGAGATTCGCATCTACCGCGAGCCGCTCGGCTACCGGATGGACGGCGAGCGCCTCGTCGCGACCGTGGACGCGGACGCCCGCGAGGAGCCGTCCGACGAGGACGTGCGCTGGTGGCAGCGCTGGTACGCGCGCGACCGACGGAACTTCAGCAACCTGACGCTCTCGTCGGCGCACACGTACAACCGCGTCGAGGGACTGCCGATCTACTTCGGCCCGGTGCTGCGGCGCGACCTGCCGTGGGGCCGGCTCAACGTCGAGGCGGTGGGCATCCTGCGCACGGCGGACAACGTGCACTGGGACAGCGAGAACATCGGCCACCGCGCCAAGGCCGAAGTGCAGCTCGGGGACCAGGCGGCGCTCGTCCTCGGCGGACGGCTGTACGACGTCGTGGACGCGGTCGAGCCGTGGCAGCTCCCGAGCGCCGAGGTGGGGCTCGCGTCGTTCTTCCTCCACCGCGACTACCGGGACTACTTCGACCGGCACGGCGGCGCGGGGTACGTGGGCGTGCGCGCCGGTCCCGACGCGAGCTTCACCGTCTCGCTCGCCGACGAGCGCTGGGGCTCCCGCGCCGTGCGCGACCCGTTCACGCTCTTCCGCAACGAGCAGGGGTGGCGCGCGAACCCGCAGATGGACGATGGCCGCTTCCACGTCGCGAACGCGACGCTGCGGCTCGACACGCGCAACGACGTGGACCGGCCGTGGGCCGGATGGTATCTCGTGGCGGACTACGAGCGCGGGACCGGGCGCGTGACGTCCTTCGGACCGCGGACGCTGCCGGGCGGCGTGTTCGTGCCGCTCACCCTCGCGGCCACGCCGGCGCCGGTGACGTACTCGCGCGGCTTCCTCGACCTGCGCCGCTACAACCGCATCGCGCCGGGTGCCCAGCTCAATCTGCGCGCGGTCGTCGCCGGCTGGATCGGCGGCGATCCGCTGCCGCTCGAGCGGCGGCTGTCGTTAGGCGGCGCGGGCTCGCTGCCCGGCTACGACTTCCGCCACTTCGCGCCGGGCCCGGACGTGCTGACCTGCTCGGGGAGCCCCGCCGTCGCACCGCTCGGCGTGCCGGCGCAGTGCGACCGCGTGGCGCTCGCCCAGATCGAGTACCGCGGCGATCTGCACTTCAGCACGTCGTCGTCGGACTATCGCGTCGCGGACGACGACGAGGCGACGGCCGCGGACAACGCGGGCCGGCGCCGGCACGAGCGGTGGCGCTTCCACTGGCGGACGGACGGGAACTGGGTCGTCTTCACCGACGCCGGCCGCGGCTGGATGGTGGGACCGCGCCTCGGCCAGACGACCTACGAGCGCGACCAGTTCCCCGCCCTCGGGACGTTCCGCACGGACGTGGGCGTGGGGCTCGACTTCGATCCGGTGGGCGTCTACGTCGCCAAGGCGGTGTCGGACGCGAAGGAACCGGCGAACTTCTTCGTGCGCGTCCGCAAGCGATTCTGAGGCGTGCCGCGCCACGGGGCCACCTTCCTCGCGCTAGTCTGCCTCGCCGCCGCCGCGCCCGCCGCGGGGACGGCGTCGCTCGCCGCGCAGTCGCGCCCCGCGCTCGACCTCGCGCTGCCGAGCGGCGCGTCGCTCTCCACCGACGGACCGCTGGTGCGCGCCGCGCACGTGATGGACGACGCGCAGATGCGCGACCTGCTGCGCAACGGCTTCCCCGCCCGGCTCCACTACCGCGTCGAGCTGTGGACCGTGGGCGGGTGGTTCAACGACCTCGATCGCTCGGCGGAGTGGGACGTGATCGTGCGCTACGACCCGCTCGACCGCAACTACCGCGTCGCGCGCATCGTCGGGGACCGGGTCACGCCGCTCGGCCAGTTCACGCAGTACGCCGACGCGCAGACGGCGGTCGAGCAGCCGTTCCGCGCGCCGATCGCGGCGCGGCGCGGCAAGCGCTCCTACTACAACGTCGCGCTCGACGTCGAGACGCTCTCGCTGACGGAGCTGGACGAGGTGGAGCGCTGGCTGCGTGGCGAGCTGCGGCCGGCGGTTCGCGGACAGCGCAACCCGGTGACGCCGGTGACGCGCGGTCTGCGTACCCTGTTCGTGCGGCTCATCGGCGGGGAGCGACGGCACTACGAAGTGCGTAGCGCGACGTTCCGCACATAGGCGAACGACCGACGATCGACGGCCGTCGTCGCTTCCGTGCGACGCTCTCTCCAGATGCACGGAACGCCGGCGGGATGACTACTCCGCCGGCGTTCTCGCGAGCACGATCTCGGGCTGGACCGCGTGCCCGTGTGCGTGGCTTTGCGCGTGTGCGTGCGCGGCCACGTGCGCGGCCACGGGGTTGCGGTGCTCGAGCTCCTCGAGCTGGTGCAGCACCTCGGCGCCGTAGAACAGGCGGATGTACTTCGACTGCGTCGGCGTGAGGCGGCGGACCGCCCAGCTGAGGTGCACGAAGTGCGGCTCGACGGGGGCGTGCAGTGGATGCATGCCGATCTCCGACGGCATCCGGTTCGCCTTGCGCGTGTTGCACGGGCTGCACGCGGTGACGACGTTCGTCCACTCGTTGCTGCCACCGCGCGAGAGCGGGATCAGGTGGTCGCGCGTCAGCGCCTCGCGCGGCTTGAGCTCCGCCGCCGTGCGCCCGCAGTACTGGCACCGGTAGCGGTCACGCGCGAAGAGGAAGGTGTTCGTCACCTGCCGGCGGAAGCGGCGCGGCACGTGGACGAACGCCTTCAGGCGAATCACCGCCGGGCGCGGGAAGCTGAGACGCTCCGAGCGCACGACGCGCCCCTGGTCCGCCTCGACGATCTCCGCCTTGCCGTCGATGACGAGACGGAGCGCTCGTCGCAGCGGAACCATGGTCAGCGGCTCGAACGACGCATTCAGGGCCAAACAGCCGACGATCACGTACACCTCCCTGGCGCAGGTGCTGGATCCGTGGGCCGTCCACGACCACTCGGCGCGGGCGCATCGCCGGCCCCTGGCGACGCGGGCGCGTGCCGAAGGCACGCAGACGTGATGACCGGGCGTGCCCGGATACGCCAGGCGCGCTCTGCTACTCTCTGCAAGGTACAAGCGCGGACCGGGGCATACAACAGCCGCGGCAGCGCGGAGAGGGCGGCGTACCAAGGGAAAGCGCCCGCCCCGGACCTCCGGGACGGGCGCTCGGTCGTCAGGCGGCGGCGCGCCGTGGCTAGGCGTGCGCCGCCACCTCGGCCCCCGCCGACGCCGCGGCGGCGCCCGCCGGGACGGGCGTGAGCCAGCCGTAGCGATCCGGTAGACGACCGGTGACGATCCCCATGAACTGCTCCTGGATGGCGCGGGTGATCGGCCCGGGCTTGCCCTCGCCGACCTGAATGCGGTCCACGCTGCGGATCGGCGTCAGCTCGGCGGCGGTGCCGGAGAAGAACAGCTCGTCGGCGACGTAGAGGAACTCGCGCGGCAGGGTCTCGACGCGCACCTCGTAGCCGAGGTCGCGGGCGATGGTCATCACGGTGTCGCGGGTGATGCCGTTGAGGATCCCGGCGCCGAGCGTCGAGGTGTAGAGCACGCCGTCGCGGACGGCGAAGAGGTTCTCGCCGCTCCCCTCGGAGACGAAGCCGAAGGAGTCGAGCATGATCCCCTCGACGTACTGGTCGAGGCGCGCCTCCATCTTCGTGAGCTGGGAGCTCAGATAGTTGCCGCCCGCCTTCGCGAGCGCCGGGAAGGTGTCGGGCGCGGCCCGGCGCCAGCTCGAGACGCAGACGTCCACGCCGTTCTGCAGGGCGTCGTGGCCGAGGTAGGCACCCCACCGCCAGGCGAT
This sequence comes from Gemmatimonadaceae bacterium, assembly GCA_035554795.1. Classification (GTDB taxonomy): domain Bacteria; phylum Gemmatimonadota; class Gemmatimonadetes; order Gemmatimonadales; family Gemmatimonadaceae; genus DATMHT01. The sequence continues at coordinate 29,287 of DATMHT010000045.1, forward strand.
GATGAACGTCTCCACCGGCACGCCGGTGGGCAGGACGCCCATCTGCTCGCCGGTCCGGGCGACGACGGGGCGGAGGTAGCACGCCGTGAGGTCGTTCGCCGCGACGGTCTCGACGGTCGCCTGCGACAGCGCCTCCACCGAGTGGCGCATCGGAATCCGGTAGATCTTGCAGGAGTCGAGGAGGCGCCGCATGTGGTCCTGGAGCCGGAAGATGGCTCCGCCGGTGGGCGTCTCGTAGCAGCGAATCCCCTCGAACACACTCGAGCCATAGTGGACGACGTGACTCATCACGTGGATGTTCGCGTCGTCCCAGTTCACGAGCTGGCCATCGCGCCAGATCTTGCTGGTCCGGCCGGAGCTACTTGCCGCCATCAGTCGCCTCGGAGTCGGTGTGGGTGCTGCCGTCAGGAATGATAACGGCGAGCCGAGTGGCTGAGCTAGGCGGCTCTCGGCACTCGGCTTTTCGACAGGATGAACAGGATCGACAGGATCTGGCCTTGCCGTCATCCGGTTCATCCTGTTCATCCTGTCCAGCAGGAGCCGAAAGCCCACAGCCGAGAGCCGACCTTCACGCCCCCTGCGCTCGCGCCCAGGCGAGGAGCGCCTCGCTCGCGCGCTGGACGCGCGCGGGCAGGTCCGGGTCGGCGCCGCGAAGCTCGCCGCGGTCCACGCGCACGGAGCCGGCGACGGAGACGAACGACGCGGGGGTGCCGGCGAGCGCGAAGACCGCGGCCGCGACCGGGTCGTGTGTAGGCGCGATGCGGGACGAAGCGAGGGGGAAGGCGGCGAGGTCGGCGTCCTTCCCCACCTCGAGCGAGCCGACCCGGTCGTCGAGCCCGAGGGCGCGGGCGCCGCCGAGCGTCGCCAGCTCGAGCGCCTGCGCGGCTCCGATCGCCTCGGCGCGCCCCGTGCGCGCGCGCTGCAGCAGCACCGCGAGCCGCGCCTGGTCGAGGACGTCCATGCGTTCGCCGTCCGCCACCGCGTCGGTCCCGAGACCGACCGTGACGCCGGCGGCGAGCAGCTCGGCGACCGGCGCGATCCCGTGTCCGCGCCTCGCGTTCGACGCCGGGCAGTGGACGACGGGACACCCGCTCTCCGCGATGAAGCTGACGTCCGACGCGTCGAGCTCGACGCCGTGGACGAGCAGCGGCCGGGCGACGTCGCTGACGGCGAGCTCCTTGAGCAGGTGCACGGGCGAGTGCGACCGACGATCCACCGGGACGCCGAGCGCGCGCAGCGCGTCCGCGAGCTCGCCGGTGCCCTCGCGCAGAAACTCGATCTCGGCGGCGCACTCGGCGAGGTGGATGGCGATGGGCAGATGCTGGCCGAGGGCGTAGACGCAGGCGTCGATCAGCAGGTCCTCGTGCACCGCGTAGACGGCATACGGGGCGACGCCGAGCCGGGCGAGCTCCGTCTCGAGCGGCCGGAGCCGGTCGATCGCGTCGCGGAGCGCGGCGAGCGACGACTCGCGCTGCTCCGGCGCGGGGCCGACGAGCTCCTGGTACATCACGCCGCGCACGCCCGCCTCGACCATCGCCTGCAGCGCGACGCCCGACGAGCAGCTGTCGCCATAGGTGGTGATCCCGGCGCGCAGCCCCTGGGCGACGCCGAGACGAGCGGCGTCGAGGAGCGCGTCGTCGGTGAAGAGGGCGGCGGCCCGCGCCTGGGCGAAGCGGCGGGCCCGGCTCCAGAACGACGGCTCGTCGAGGACGCCGCGCGCGCCGGTGAGCTCGAGGTGCGTGTGCGCGTTGACGAGCCCCGGCATGAGCAGCGCGTCACCGAGGTCGTGATCCTCGCCCCGCGGCGCGCCCGCGCGCGGACCGACGTAGGCGATCCGGCGCCCATCCACGGCGACGGTGCCGTGCTCGATGGGCGGCTCGGCGATCGGGAGGAGCCAGCGGGCGTGGAGGAGGAGCAAGAGGGCGAGGGCCGGAGGGCCTAGGGCCTCGATCCGTGCACGCGCGGATCGTACAGCTCCTCATCGCGGGCGCCGACGTGGCGGGCGAGGGCGAGCGGCCAGGCGACGTCGCCGACCTGCTCCGCGGTGTGGCCGTCCGAGCCTAACGAGAGCCGGACGCCGCGGTCGGCGGCGCGGCGGACGAAGCGCTCGTGCGGGCGGTAGCGGTTCGAGATCTCGAAGGCGATGCCGGCGCGATACAGTGCCTCGACGGCGCGTGCCTCGCGCTCCTCGGTCCACAGCTCCTCGAGCGGCAGCCCCCGGTACGGCAGCGGCAGGAGCGTCGGGTGGGCGAGCACGTCCACCGGCATCGTCGCGGCGAAGCGCTCGAGCTCCGCCACGTGCGCGTCCATGTAGCTGTCCGGCGTCAGGCCGTCGGGGAGGCGGCGCTGGAACATGTGCACGTAACGGTCGCTCGACGGCGTCAGATAGATGGCGTGCAGCGAGCCGACCCGGTGCGTGAAGCGGCGGACGACGTCGTCGGGCAGCTCCCGCCAGAGCGTGTCGTGCCAGCAGAACTCGCCGCCGCGCAACAGGTCCGGGTAACGCTCGAGCTCATCGAGGTAGGCGCGGACGCCGTCCACCGTCTTGACGGCGCTGGCGACGTCGCGCGAAAGATGGTCGGCGACGCTGGGACGCACGCCACGCGCGGTGACGACGGCGACGAGGTCGGCGGGCGAGAGTGCGCCGTCCGACATCGTCGTGTGGGCGTGCAGGTCCACGGGCTGAAAGACAGTCACGGGCGGGCGAGGGTACGACCGGTGGAGGAGCGCGTGCCTAACGGCGGCGCGCGGCGCGGGCTCCGTGGAATAAAGCGAAGGCGCCGCGCCGGGGCGCCTGTGGAGACGTGGGCGACGGAGCGTTGCGCCGGAGCCACAACCCACCCGCGACCGCGTCGCGGCCGGCCGCCCGACAGCCCCTCACGGACACGCCTAACTTCCGGCGACACAACGGGCTACGCGTGAGGCGGCGGATTACGCAAAGAGTAGCGAGTCGGGAGCAAACATTGCTAGCTGCACTACACACGCGGACGGGCGCGCTTCTTGTAATGGCACCAAGGCGCGCTACACAGGGTCGCTACCATCTGTTGGAGGGGGACATGAGGATCACTCGCGGGGTCAGATTCGGGTTACTCGGCCTAGGCATGGCCGGGGCTCTCGCCGTCGCGCCGGCGACGGCGAAGGCGGACGAGGTGTTCTTCTCGGGGAACACCAGCACTTCCACGTTCTCGAACGGGGCGACGACGCTGCTGCAGCTCGTCTACACGCCGTCCACGTTCAGCGGGACCACGCTCGGCGGCCACCTGAGCATCGGGTCGACGGCGGCGTCGAACTTCAACAACCTGGGCGTCATGTCGCTCGCGCTGTGCCCGACGGGCACGTCGCCGGCGTGCGTGTACACCGGGAACCAGTTCAACCTGCGGGTCACGTTCACGGCTCCGGCCGGCATCACCGGCGGCCAGACGAAGACCTACGTCGCCAACCTGACGGGCACGGTGGACGGCTCGGCGACGAACGGGGGCGTGGACATCATCTTCACGAACCCGACGCAGACGTACACGTTCAACAACGGCAACGGGACGACGGGCAGCTTCACCTTCACGGTGAACAACCTCTCGATCAACCCGGGTGACCAGGTCTCGGTGACGGGCTTCATCACGTCGGCGACGCAGACGACGGTGACCCCGGAGCCGGCCTCGATGGCGCTGATGGGCACGGGGCTGCTCGGCCTCGGCGTCGGCGCGGTCCGCCGCCGCAACAAGAAGTAAACCGGCGGCCGGCGGTGTCAGCCGCCGGCGTCGGTCGTTAGGCGTACTCACCACGCGCCCCTCGCACCTCCGTGGTGCGGGGGGCGCGTTGGCTGAGCGAGCCCCATCCGGCCGCTCTCTACCACTCGCGCGTCCATCACTCCCACGCTTCTCCATGCGCCAGCTGCGAAATCTCAAAGCTCCGGGCTACTTCGTCGCCGCTCTGTTCGTGCTCTTTCCCATCTACGACTTCTTCGTGACGGTGTGGCCGCTGCAGTTCGGCAACGTCCGCTGGCGCGTGGCGGTCGCCGGACAGATCGGCGCGTCGGTGATGACGATGCTGCTCGGGCTGTTCCTGGCGCTCGCCGTCGCCTACGTGATGGATCAGCCGCGCGTGCAGCGCGCGCTGGCGGCGGTCAGCGGGCTGTTCGCGGCCGGGCTCCTGGTGACGCTGGTGCTGTTCGCGCTCGACTGGCTGCAGCTGCGCAAGGACGTGCGCCCCGAGCTGCACCACGCCTTCGACGTCGTCTCGACCCAGGCGGCGATCAAGCTCGTGCTGGGCACGATCGGCGCGACGCTGATGACGCTCAGCGCCCTGCGCATGGCGCGCGAGGCGAGCGCGACGTCGGCGGCCAGGCGCGCTGCCCGCGGCAAGGAGGCCGGTCCGCTCGTCGCGGGCGTCACCACCGGGCGCGGCGGGGCGCAGCTCGCGCCCTGACTCGGCACGGCGCCGTCGCGATCAGGGCGGCAGCTTGAAGATGTTCGACGTGTCGCGCGGCCGGCCGGTGCGGCCGGCCGGCTGCGGCACCGGTGCGCCGCCCGGCGTCACGCGCATCGTGCCCGGACCCGTCGTCGCCCCGCCGGGGTACGGCGCGCCGAAGGCGCCGTTGGTGCTGTCGGGCGAGATGTCGAACGGCGTGTGCAGATCGCACTCGCGCACCGGCTCGGTGCCCGGGATGTAGTACTCGGTGTAGACGACGTCCGCCGGGCAGAAGGGGTTCTTGAGCAGCCCGTTGGTGCGGTCGATCTGGCGCGCGATGATCATCTCGGGCTTCGGCCAGTCCGGCGGCGCGGGCTTGCGGCGATACACCTCGGTCATGAACGCCGTCCACGCCGGCGCGGCGAGCACGCCGCCCTGCGCGTTCGACTTGATCTTCGCCGGCCGGTCCATCCCCATCCAGACGCCGGCGACGAGATCCGCCGTGTAGCCGATGAACCAGACGTCGGCGCCGTCGTTGGTCGTGCCGGTCTTGCCGCCGGCGGGGACGCGGAAGACGGATCCGACCGAGCCGGCGGCGGTGCCGCGCTGGATGACGTCCTTCATGATGTCCACCATCAGCCACGCCTCCTCGGGGGACATCACCTGCGCCCGCACCGGCGTCGGCTCCCAGAGGACCTCGCCCTTCGCGTTCTCGACGCGCACGATCGCGTACGGCGTCGAGCGGACGCCGAGGTTCGCGAACGCCGTGTAGGCCGCGATCATCTCGAGCGGGTAGACGTCGGCCGAGCCGATGGCGATGGACGGGTAGGGCGGGATCGGCGTCGAGATGCCGAAGCGCCGCGCCATGTCGATCACGCTCTGCTCGCCGAGCTCCATGCCGAGGCGGATGGCGGCGAGGTTGCGCGACATGTAGAGGGCGCGGCGGAGGACCATCTGCCCCTCGAACTTGCCGTCGTAGTTCTGCGGCGACCACGTCGAGCCGTCGGCCTGCGGGATGCTGAGCGGCGAATCGTCCACGATGTACGACGGCGGGCGGCCGCTCTGGATCGCGTCGGCGTAGACGATCGGCTTGAAGGTCGAGCCGGGCTGGCGGAGCGCCTGGGTGGCGCGGTTGAACTTCGAGTCGTCGAAGTCGCGACCGCCGACGAGGGCGCGCACGGCGCCGGTGCGCGGGTCGAGGGCGACGAAGGCGCCCTGCAGGTAGGGCGAGTTCCCCGCAGCGGCCTCGTCGCTGCCGACGCGGCCGGCGACGTACTGCTCGTAGGTCGCCCGCGGATACTTCCCGTACTTGCCGCCCTCGATGTTGCGGAGCTGCTGCTCGAGGGCGCGCTCGGCGGCCGACTGCATGTCCACGTCGAGCGTCGTGTAGACCTTGAGCCCCTGCTCGTAGAGCTGCTTGCCGAACTGCTGGTCGAGCTGCTGGCGCACCCACTCGACGAAGTAGGGCGCGGTCTCCCCCGCCTCGGTCTTGCGGGCGAGCTGGAGCGGGTAGGCCTTGGCGAGGCTGGCGTCGGCGTTGGAGATGGCACCCGCGCGCCGCATCAGCTCGATGACGGTGTTGCGGCGCTGGACGGCGCGCTCGGGATAGCGGCGCGGGTTGTAGCGCTCGGGTCCCTTGGGCAGCGCGGCGAGCGTCGCCGCTTCGGCGACGTTCAGGTCGCGCGCCGACTTGCCGAAGTAGCGCTGCGCCGCGGTCTCGACGCCGTAGGCCCCGTTGCCGAGGTAGATCTGATTGAGATAGAGCTCGAGGATCTTCCCCTTGGTGTAGCGGGCCTCGATGGCGCGCGCGACCTTCGCCTCCTTGAGCTTGCGCGAGAGATTCTTCTCGCGCGAGATGCGCTCGGGGAAGACGTTGCGGGCGAGCTGCATCGTGATCGTCGAGAAGCCCTGGCCGTAGCCGCCCGACCGGAGGTTGTGGGCGGCGGCGCCGAAGACGCGCGTCCAGTCGATGCCCGAGTGCTCGTAGAAGCGCTTGTCCTCGGTCACGACGAAGGCGTCGCGGACGACCTTCGGGATGTCGCCGAGCTTGATGAGCGTGCGCCGCTCGAGGCCGATCTCGGCGAGGAAGCGGCCGTCGGCCGCGTAGAGCTTCGACGTCTGACGCGGCGTGTACTCCTCGAGCACGTCGATGGACGGGCACGCGCCGCCCCGGCAGACGAGCGCCCACGAGGCGTACGCGGTGCCGACGCCGGCCGCGACGAGGAAGGTCAGCCCGAGGAGAAGGGACCGGGCGAGGCGCGGGTGGCTCGCGAAGAAGCGGCCGAGCTTGGAGCGGGAGGCCATATGGGGGTGGAAGCTAAACGGCGGCGGGGGGTGGAAGGAGGGCGGGCTCGAACGGCGGCTCTCGGCTCTCGGCTACCGGCCACCGCCTCTCGGCCCGTGGCGCCCGGTCCTTCGTCCCGGCTGGGGGAGCGACTAGCTACTGACGGGCGACGGTTGCGGCTGTGACAGGGCGCACCGGGCGGCCTATCTTACGGACCATGACGGCGACCTCCTCCTCCCCCACCACTTCGTTCCTCGACGAACTCGCCTGGCGCGGGCTCCTCTTCCAGCAGACCGAGGGCGCCGCGGCGGCGCTCGCGAGCGGGCCGCTGGCGGGCTACTGCGGCTTCGATCCGACCGCCGACAGCCTGCACGTCGGCAGCCTCGTGCCCGTGATGGGACTCGTGCACCTGCAGCGGGCCGGGCACCGCCCCGTCATCCTGGTGGGTGGCGGGACGGGGATGATCGGCGACCCGAGCGGCAAGAGCACGGAGCGTCAGCTCAACTCCCGCGCGGTGGTCGAGGAGAACACGCGCCGGATCGCCGCGCAGCTCGCGCGCTTCCTCGACTTCTCGGGCGACAGCGGCGCGCTCGTGCGCGACAACGCCGAGTGGCTGCTTCCCCTCGGCGCGATCGAGTTCATGCGCGACGTGGGCAAGCACTTCAGCATCAACTTCATGCTCGCCAAGGAGTCGGTGCGGTCGCGCATGGACACGGGGATCTCGTACACCGAATTCTCGTACATGCTCCTCCAGGCGTACGACTTCCTCGAGCTGTGCCGTCGCGACGGCGTGACGCTGCAGATCGGCGGCAGCGACCAGTGGGGGAACATCACCGCCGGTACGGAGCTGGTGCGCCGCGTGCTGGGACGCGACGCGCACGGCGTCACGCTCCCGCTGCTGACGACGGCGTCGGGGTCGAAGTTCGGCAAGACGGAAGGCGGCGCGATCTGGCTCGATCCGGAGAGGACGTCCCCGTACCAGTTCTACCAGTTCTGGATCAACGCCGACGATCGCGACGTCTCGCGCTACCTGCGCTTCTTCACGCTGCTGTCGCGCGAGGAGATCGAGGCGCTCGAGCGCGCGGCGGCCGAGCACCCGGAGCGGCGTGAGGCGCAGCAGGCGCTGGCGCGCGACGTGACGGCGCGCGTGCACGGCGAGGAGGCGGTGCGCACGGTCGAGGAGATCTCGGCGCTGCTCTTCAAGAAGGGCGACCCGCGCGCGCTCTCGCCAGCGGCGCTCGAGAGCCTCGAGCGCGAGATCCCGTTCGCCACCGTCGCCGCGGCGCAGCTGCGCGGCGAGGGCGACGCGACCGGCGGCTACGACGCGCTCGAGCTGTTCACCGCCGCCGGGCTGACCGCGTCGCGCGGCGAGGCGAAGCGGCTGCTCGCGCAGAGCGGCATGACGGTGAACGGCCGCCGTCTCGCGCCGAGCGAGCGCGTCGTGCCGGCCGATGACGTGCTGCCGGGCGAGCGGCTGCTGCTACGGAAGGGGGCGCGGGACTACGCGCTGGTGCGAGTGACGGAGTAGGGCGGCTCTCGGTTCTCGGCACTCGGCTGACAGCGCTCGGCGGTCGGACAGGATGAACGGGATGAACTCGATGTGGCTGTGCCGTTCATCCCGTTCATCCCGTTCATCTTGATCATCCTGTCCAACAAGGGCCGCGGCCGAGAGCGGGTTCTACCCCAGCACTTCCAGCGCCGCGTCCACTTCCTCCGCCGTGTTGTAGCAGTGCGGCGAGAGGCGGATCGAGCCTTCGCGCAGGGAGTGTGAGACGCCGGCGGCGGTGAGGCGCGCCGAGGCGGCGGCCGGGTCGCGCGGGGCGACGGCGACGATGCCGGCGCGACGCGACGGGTGCGCGGGCGTCACGAGCCTCACGTCGTCGCGCTCCTCGGCCCACCGCACGATGCGGCTCGCGAGCGCGCCGACCTGGGCCTCGGCCGCGGCCGGCCCGAGCTCGAACATCAGCTCGAGGCTCGCGTTGAGCCCGGCGAAGTCCTGGAACGGGAGCGTGATCACCTCGAACCGCCGGGCGTCGTCGCGGTAGGTGAAGTCGTACTCGACGAGCCGGCTGAAGTCGTCGGAGCCGCGCACGCTCATCCAGCCGACGACGCTCGGCTCGAGCTCCGTGACGAGCTCCTCGCGCACGTACACGAAGCCGGTGCCCCAGGGCGACATGAGCCACTTCTGGGCGCCGCAGGCGAGGATGTCCACACCGCACCGCTTCACGTCGAGCGTCGCCGCCCCGACGCCCTGGATCGCGTCCACGACGAAGTAGACGCCGCGCGCGCGGCAGGCCGCGCCGATGCGCTCGAGGTCCACGCGATAGCCGGTCGCGAACGACACCCACGACAGCGTGACGACGCGGACGCGCGGCTCGGCGTCCAGCGTCGCCAGGAGCGCGTCCTCGTCGGGCGTACGATCGGGGCGGCAGGGGACGAGCCGCAGCTCGACGCCCTTCGCGCGCGCCAACGCCATCCACGGATACACGTTCGCCGGGAACTCGCGGTCGAACGTCAGCACGACATCGCCGGCGGCGAGCGGGAGCGACCGGGCGGCGAGGTTGATCCCGTACGTCGTGTTCACCATCAGCGCGATCTGCCGCGCCTCGGCGCCGACGAGCCGCGCGCACAGCTCGCGCGAGCGGTCGAGGGTGCCGAACTGGAGCGCGTCCGTCATCCGGAACGGCTCGGCGCGCGTGCGCGTGAACGCGTCGACCGCGGCGACCGTGCGCGACGGCAGCGGACCGGTGGACGCGTTGTTCAGGTAGATGGCGTCGCCGCGGGCGGCCCACGGGAACTCGTTGCGCCGCAGCGCGTCCAGGTCGTACGCGGGAGAGTTCGGCACTGACGGCGGGGGGTTGGTGACGACGATCGTGGCGGATGGGGATAGATCCCCGGTGGGGGGGCCCCCCCGCGCGCCCGGCTCCCCGCGCTTCACTGTCACGGGAGCTTGTCGGCCGTCGCGACCGGCGACGCTTCGAGCGGCGCGGCCGGAGTCGCGACGAGCACGTCGTCGGCCGC
>DATMHT010000046.1:0-8960 GCA_035554795.1 Gemmatimonadaceae bacterium
GACGTCGGCAGCATCGTGTCGAGCACCGCGCGCACCCGCGCCCCGCCGAACGTCGCCGCGCCCTCGATCGAGTCCACCGGCGCGTGAAAGAGGTCGCCGCCGCGGTAGTCCACCACCAGCCACCAGTCGCCCGTCGGACCCGTGCGGCTCGGGAAGCCGGCGTTCGACCAGCCGTGGCGGTACTTCTCGCGGATCTCGAACGTCAGCGACGGGACGTAGTAGCTCACCGTCGGCGCCACGTACCAGGGCGACGCGACCACCGAGTCGCCGGCGTGGGCGCCGCGGCGCAGCAGGTCGGCCACGAGCCGGTAGTCGCTGTCGCGCACGTCCACCTGCTCGTACTTCACGATCCCGAACGCCATCGTCGCCAGGAGCACGACGAGCGATGCCGCCGCGACCGCCCGCGGCCGCAGCGCGAGCAGCCCGCGCGCGACGAGCAGGAAGAGCGGCGGCGCGACGAACAGCGCGTAGCGCGACAGCTCGAGCGACTGCTTCACCGAGATCGCCGACTCGGCGGCGAGCGGCACCAGCGCGGCGAGCCAGACCGCGCGCCACGGCGTGCGCCAGCTCCGCCGCAGCGCGAGCGCGAGCGTCGCCGCCACCACCACGCACGCCAGCGGCAGGCTCACCGTGCGCAGCACGCGCTCCGTGGCCGGCCACCAGCGCATCCCGTCGCGGTACGCGCCGAAGGCGCCCGGAAAGGTGTCCCACCAGAGAAAGCGGCTCTGGAACTGGTGCAGCGGATAGTACAGGAACGCGTCCGCCGCGCCGCGCACGCCGAGGGCGGTGCGCCAGACCTGCGTGGACGAGATCGCGCCCGCGCCGAGCCCGCGCCCGATGACGAGCGGCACGCACAGCAGCGCGACGGCGACGTTGAGCAGCAGCCACTCGCCGGCGACCCGCGTCCGCGCGCCACGCGGCGCGTCGCGCGAGAGGAGCAGCAGCGCCGCGTCCACCCAGCACGCGAAGGTGACGAGCGCGCACAGTGGATACGCGTACAGCGCCAGCGCCGTCGGCACCACGAAGCGCAGGAAGTCCGCGCCGCGCTCACGCCACCCGCCACACGCCACCCGCCACCCGCCCAATGCGCCGACGGCTCTCTCCCGCCACGCGAGATATCCCGCCAGCGCCGCCACCGCGAACGCCGTCGCGACCATGTGGAAGCGCGACTCCTGCGAGAAGTAGAGCTGCACCGGCGACAGCGCCGTCAGCACCGCGGCGATCGACGCCAGCCGCGTCGCCGGGCCCGCGCCCGACGCGGCGCCGATCCGGAGCGCGATGCGGTACACCGCGAGCACGACCGCGGCGCCCGTCACCGCCGACAGCGCGCGCGACGCCGCCTCGCCCGTGCCGAACAGCGTCATCCACCAGTGGAGTAGCACGTAGTAGCCGGGTCCGTGCGGGCTCTGACGCACGTTGGCGAGGATCTCCGGGATCGTGCGCCGCGCCAGATCGACCGCGCCGACCTCGTCGGTCCAGAGGTTCGTGTGGCCGATGCGCCAGAAGCGCAGCAGCAGCGCGGCCAGCGCGATCGCCAGTCCGATCGCCCACTGCCGGCGGTCGTGCACGGCGTCGGCGTGGCGAGCGGAGTCGCCAGCGGCATGACCATCGGCGCGCGGCGCGGAGTCGGCGTGCGTCATGGCGACGTGGAATCCCGCGTCGTCGCGGACGACACGGCCGCCGGCGCCGCCTCGCGCACGAGCACCGTCTGGCGGAACGGGTGCGTCGGCCAGAGGCCGTTGCCGAACACGCTCAGCACCCAGCGCCCGGTCCAGCGGCCCGAGCCCGGCCGCACGTACAGCGGCGCGAGCGGCGAGCCGAGCTCGGTGCGCCGGTCGGCGAGCACGCGATAGCCGCGCGCCGTGAAGTCCTCGGCCGCGAGGTGGAACCACCAGTCGCCGATGACGTCGTCCCACACCACCACCGTGCCGGCCGGCATCCGCTCGATCGCGCGCAGCGACGAGTCGCGCACGCCCACCGCCATCAGGTCGCCGGGACGGTCCCGGTCGGCGAAGACGAAGCCGAAGTAGTCGGCCGAGAGAAAGGGGCGCGCGTGGAGGTCGCCCGTCTCGCGCGCGGCGAGCGCGACGGCGCGCCGCGTCTCCGCGCCCGAGTGCGCGTACGCGTTCGCGTCGAGCCGCACCCACGCGTGCGCCGCTTCCACCGCGAGCAGCAGGGCGAGCAGCAGCGGCGCCGCGAGCCGCGCTCGGCCCCGCTCGCGCAGCCAGCGCGTCGCGCTCTCCGCTCCCGCCACGGCGATGACGGCGGTGAGCGGCGCGATGGTCGCGAAGTACCGGTCGAAGCCGGTCGAGGCCATCTTGCCGGTCATGAACAGCCAGGTGTGCAGCACGAGCAGCACGCCCGTGACGACGAGCGCGAATCGCAGCACGGCGACGCGCGCGTTGGGCACGTCGCCGCCGTCGCGCCGCGTCATCACCGCCCGCGCCGCCGCCGCGACGCCGAGGAGCCAGAGCGGCAGCACGCCCCAGCCGACGATGTGCGGCCACCGGCCGATGAAGTGGTACCACGTCCCGCGCCACGGATAGGCGCTCGACCGCCACGGAAACGTGTCGCGAATGAAGGTCGGGTCGCGCGCGACGACGATGCATAGGAGCTCCCACACCGCCATGCCGAGCCCGAGCAGCGCGAGGCGCGGCAGCCAGCGGCGCGGGTCACGCCGCGTCGCGGGGAGCCAGAGCAGCGCCGCGATCGCGACGACGAACGGACCCTCGGGGCGCGCCAGCGGCAGAAAGGACCAGAGCGCCGCGGCGAGCCCGTGTCGTGCGTTCGCGTACGCCCAGAGCCCGGCCGCGAGGAACAGCACGAACGTCGGCTCCGTCATCGTGTCCACGCCGACGACGTACAGCGCCGGCTGCAGCATCACGAACGGCACCGCGAGCCAAGGCCGCGCGAGACCGACACGGCGCGCCGTGAGCCAGGTGAGCCACGCCGCCGCCGCGCAGACGGCGACCGTCGTCGCGCGCATCGCGCCGTAGCCCGCGAGCGCCGGCAGCAGGTAGGGCACGGCGAACGCCGGCCGCGCGTACGCGCTCAGGTAGCGCGACGGATCGGTCGGGAAGCGCGCGTAGATCGCGTGGATCGCCGCGTCCTGATCGCCCGTGCTCGGGAAGAGCGCGACGGCGAGCACGTACAGCGCGACGCAGCCCACCAACGCGAGAACGGCGGCGGTGCGCCCCTCCCGGGCACCCGCCGCCGTCGCGACCTCGCTCGACGCGGCGCTACTGCCGCGCAGGCGCCGCCTCCCGCGCGGTGGGCCGCGCGCTCGCGAGCAGCGCGCTCGCCCGCAGCGCGTTCGCCGGCAGCACGCGCTCCCGCGGCGCGCTCGCGTGTGTCACGCTGCCCGCCGCGACCGCGGGCGCGACGACCGGCGTCGCCGCCCGCTGCGCCTCGTACAGCTCGCGCGCCAGGCGCTCCTGGCCCGCGCCGCACGACAGCGCGGCGGCGCTGCCCGCCCCGAGCGCGAGCGGAACGAAGATCCGCCGGCCGGTGTCGCGGAGACGCGCCACGGCGCTGGCCGCCACCGGCGCGCTCACCGGACGCGGCGCGCCGACGACGACGGTCCCGCCGAGCGGCAGCGCACCGCGACGCGGCATGCGCCAGTGCGGACGCGACGTCGGACGCGAGGAGCCGTCGCCGCGGCCGCCGCGCTCGGCGCGCACCACGCGCGTCGCCCATACGTGCTGCACCGAGCAGCCGCCGATCATCAGGTAGCCGGTGCCGAACAGCGCGAGGAAGGGCACCGCGCCCCACTCGTGCGTCACCAGCGCGTAGCCGAGCACCGCGAACGTGTAGACGCCGAGCAGGAGCTCGAGCACCACGGTCCAGCTCATCTTGCTGCGGTAGCGCTTCGCCGACCAGTTCTGTCCCTTCTTGCTGAGCGCGTACTTCGGCGTGCGCACGAACGGGCTCGCCTTGCGGCGCAGGCCGAGGACGGCCGCCTGCGCGTTGTTCACGCTGAGGCCGATGGACGCCGCCATGAACAGCGGGAAGCTGAGCAGGCGTCGCTTCCAGTCGGTGTGCACGGCTCGCTGCGCCATCATGTAGTAGGCGAAGGTGCCGTACAGCGAGAAGAGGAAGTAGAGCGAGAGCGGCCAGAGCAGTCGCACGTTCGCCGTCGCCGCGGCGACGACGAGCAGCGGGTTGACGAGACCGATGGCGAGCATGAACGGGTAGACGCTGTTGCCGAGGAGGTGGATCGTCCCCTGCACCTTGTGCCAGAGCGAGACGTCCGACGCCCAGAGCAGCGGCAGGATCTTGCGCGCCGTCTCCTGCGTCCCCTTGGTCCAGCGGTACTGCTGCGCCTTGAGCCCGTGAATGTCGGCCGGGATCTCGGAGTCGCAGGTGATGTCGCCGACGTACTTGATCCGCCAGCCGAGGATCTGGGCGCGGTAGCTGAGGTCGAGATCCTCGGTGAGCGTGTCGTGATGCCAGCCGCCGGCGGCGCGGACGCACTCGGCGCGCAGCACGCCGGCGGTGCCGTTGAACGTGAGGAAGAGGCCGCCCCACGACCGCGCCGGCTGCTCGACGACGAACTGCCCGTCGAGCCCGAACGCCGTCGCCTTGGTGAGCAGCGAGTAGTTCTCGTTGAGGTGCGTCCAGCGCGTCTGCACGACGCCGACCTTCGCGTCGGCGAAGTGGGGGATCGTGCGGCGCAGGAAGTCCGCCGGGATGACGAAGTCGGCGTCGAAGACGGCGAGGAACTCGCCGTGCGCGCGGGCGCAGCCGTAGGCGAGCGCCCCCGCCTTGTAGCCGGTGCGGTCGGCCCGGTGCAGATGGACGATGTTCACGCCGCGCTCGCGCCACGCGGCAACGGCGCGCCGCGTCAGGTCGAGCGTCTCGTCGGTGGAGTCGTCGAGGACCTGGATCTCGAGCAGGTGCGCCGGATAGTCGAGCGCGCAGGCGCTGTCGATCAGCCGCTCGGCGACGTACAGCTCGTTGTAGAGCGGCAGCTGGACCGTCACGCGCGGCAGGTCGGCGTCGGCGACCGGCGCCACGGCGTCGAGCCCGCGCCGCCGGTGCTTCTTGAACAGCGACACCAGCACGTACCGGTTGACGCTGAACAGCGACACGATCAGCAGCAGCAGACCGTCAACGACGGCGACTATTCGAAAGAACATCTGGCGATGAGTGAGTTCGACGGCTCCTGGCGGCGGCAACCTTCACGCCGTTGGTAGCCTCGGGACCGGGCGTTCCTCATGTGACACACCCAGAAGTTCCCGGTTCCCTCCTCGGATCGCGGCGCCACCGCCGCGGGCTCGAGGCCATGGCCGGAAGGCCAGTCTCGAAAGCTAACGCCCCCGCGCACCGGACCCTAGCTCCGGGCTCCACGGCGGCGTGGTGTGACCTTCATCACATACCCTCCCCGGAGGGGTCTCCGCCCACACGCACCGGCTCCACGTTAGGCGCGACGCCACCGCCCGGGTCGCCGGTGCTCGGAGCGTCGGCGGCGCCGGCCCGTCCTGTGCGCTGGTCGGGCGCCATGGCTACTGCCCGACGACCCGAGCGCCGCTCAGAGCGACGGCGCGGCATCACGTCCCTCTACTGGGATCCGCTCTTCCGGGCGCTCCGCGCGAGCGCCGGCCAGGCCGCCACGCTCCGCGCCACGCTCGGCGTCTTCCTCCTCGGCGGGATCGTCGTCGCCACCGTCGGCACGGCCGCCTTCGCGTGGATGGCGGCCCACGTCCGCGCCGGCACCACCCAGGCCTTCGACGACTCCGTGCTGCGCTGGATGGCCGGCCACCAGTCGCCCGACATCGAGGCGGCGGCGCTCGAGGTCACCTTCCTCGGGACCGGTCTCGTCGTGCTCGTCATCGTCGGCGTCGCCGCGACCTTCCTCTACCTCACGAGCCACAAGTACTCGGCCGCGCTGCTGCTCGCCTCGACTGGCGGCGGGATCATCCTCAACAACGTGCTCAAGTTCGGCTTCGGCCGGCCCCGGCCCCAGCTCTTCGCGTGGGGGACGCACGTCGTGAGCTCCTCGTTCCCGAGCGGCCACGCGATGAGCGCCGCCGTCGTCTACGGCACC
This sequence comes from Gemmatimonadaceae bacterium, assembly GCA_035554795.1. Classification (GTDB taxonomy): domain Bacteria; phylum Gemmatimonadota; class Gemmatimonadetes; order Gemmatimonadales; family Gemmatimonadaceae; genus DATMHT01. The sequence goes on from DATMHT010000046.1 coordinate 6,047, forward strand.
GTCGCCTATCTCGCCGCCCGGCTCCAGGAGCGGCGATGGGCACGCGCCATCACGCTCTGCGTCGCCGCCGTGTTCATCGCCCTCATCTCGATGAGCCGCCTCTACCTCGGCGTCCACTACCCGTCGGACGTCATCGCCGGCGTCTTCATCGGCCTGGCGTGGGCAGCCTTCTGCATGGTGACGCTGGAGGCGTTGCAGCGCTATGCCATGCGGCGGCCGAGCGTGCGGAAGGACGAGGAGATCGAGCGGCGCAGGGCATAGCAGGGCCGCGCCGCCAGCGCCGAAGGGGAAGGCGCCCGGGACGGCGGGGCGCTGCCGCACGGCGGGATCCTCTCTAGCGTCCCCGCCGCACCGGACCGTAGCATTGGGGCACCCCCCTCCCCGAGGTTTCCATGTGGCGTGAGTTCAAGGCGTTCCTCATCAAACAGAACGCACTCGCCCTCGCCATCGCCGTCGTCATCGGTGCCGCGCTCAACAAGCTCGTCACCGCGCTCGTGGACGACTTCATCATGCCGATCATCGGCGCGATGACGCCGGGCGGCGCGTGGCAGAAGGCGACGTTCGCCGTCGGCCCGGTGCAGTTCGGCATCGGCGACTTCCTGAGCGCGCTGCTCAACTTCTTCATCATCGGCCTCGTCGCCTGGCGCATCAGCAAGGTGTTCATCCGCCCCGAGCCGGCCGGCGCGGCCGCCACGACCAAGGTCTGCCCCTTCTGCCGCATGACGACCGACGTCGCCGCCACGCGCTGCCCGTACTGCACGAGCGAGCTCGCCGGTGTCGCTCAGCTCGCCGACACGCTGACCGGAGCGCCGCCGGTCGGGCGGTAAGCGGTTGGCGGTAAGCGCGAACGTGCGAGGGGCTGGCCCCCGTTAGGCGGGGCCAGCCCCTCGTGCTTGCGCCAACCGCCAACCGCTTACCGCCCACAGCCCCGTGGTTGCGACCCCTGCCCCTGAAACGCACCTTACCCGCGCGCCGTACGCCACGGGACAGGGAATGCGCGGCACTCGCCGCCCGCAACACACCACGACGACCGCCAGGGGGACACGATGGCTCAGGGGCTAGTGGATCGGATGCGCGGCGCCGCCGCGCTCGATGTCGCCACCTACGAGGAGGTCGAGAACGACCTCACCGCGACGGGGCAGGCCGCCACCGTCGTCGCGATCGCCGCCGTCGCCGCGGCGATCGGCGCCTCGCGGCAGGGGAGCGGCGGAGTGATCGCGACGCTCCTCGCCTCGCTGCTCGGCTGGGCGCTGTGGGCCGGCGTCACCTACGTCGTCGGCACCAAGCTGATGGACGGCACGGCGACCTGGGGGGAGCTGCTGCGCACGCTCGGCTTCGCGCAGTCGCCGCGCATCCTCCTCGTGCTCGGCATCATCCCGGTGCTCGGCAGGCTCGTCGTCCTCGTCGTCGGCATCTGGACGCTCGTCACCGGCGTCGTCGCCATCCGCCAGGCGCTCGACATCACGACCGGCAAGGCGATCGTGACCGCCGTCGTCAGCCTCATCGCGATCATCGTCGTGACCGCCGTCCTCGGCACCATCTTCGGCGTCGGCGCGGCGCTTTCGATGCGGGGAGCGTAGCCGGTAAGCGGTGGGCGGTCGGCGGTAAGCGCGAGCCATGAATCACCGAGGGCCGGCATCTCAACCCGGATGCCGGCCCCTCGTACGTTCGCCCTTCCCGCTTCCCGCTTACCGCTTACCGGTCTTCTTCATCCTCCACACCGCCCCGTTCCACAGCGCGAACGGGCGGTCGCCGTCCACGAGGAGGGCGAAGCCGTGCCGCTCGGCGAGGCGCTCGACGTCGGCGCGGTCGGCGGCGAGGTCGTCGCGGTAGGAGTAGTTGAAGATCGCGAAGTCGCCGCCCGGCACGAGCACGCGGTGCGCCTCGGCGAAGTGACGGTCCACCAGCGCCGGCCCGGACTGTACCAGATAGGGGAAGGTGTCCACCGCGTACACGAGCTCGAAGCGCTCGGCTTCGTAGAGCGCGAGGTCGCGTCCGGAGCTCTTCTCCAGGTGCACGTTGGCGAGCCCGGCGCAGCGGCGCCGCGCCGCCCGCACCATCTCGGCCGAGATGTCCACGCCGTGCGCCTCGGCCACGCGGCTCGCGAGCGCGCGCTCGAACCGTCCGATGCCGCACCCGATCTGGAGCACGCGCCGGTCGCGGCCGAGCACGCCCCAGTCGGCGAGCAGCGCCACGACCTCGTCCGTCGCGCGCTCGAGGGTCTCGGCGCTGCCTAACGAGTAGAGCGCGACGCTCGCCTCCTCCGACTGGAGCACGCTCCAGTCGAAGAGCCGCTCGCAGAAGGTGAGCCCCTCCTCGACCGTCGCCGCCGGCGCGCTCGAGTCGACGCCGCTCTTCAGCATGTCCACGATCCGGTCCACGCCGTCCTCGTGGTCCACGAGGATGCGCGTCAGGTCGTCCACGCGGTCGCGCACGATGCTGTCGGTGGCGCGCGAGTCGGCGTCGGTGCGGGCCGTGACCGCGTCCACCGCCCCGCGCACCGCCGCCGCGCTCTCGCTCTCGCAGATCATCTGCATCAGCGCGACCTGCGGCGACACGGTGCCAGCGAGACAGCGCGCGAGGATCGGCCGGAACGACGCCGGCTCGACGCCGGCCACGAGCCGGTCCACCTCGGGAGCGGGCACCGCCGGGCTGAGGTTGCCACCGGGCACGACGTCGAGCCCGTCGACGGAAGGAGTCGGTTCGACCATCGGTGCGCCTGAAGAAACGGGATGAGACGCGGGAGCGCGCGGCGGGATGTGGAGCCCGCCGTCGCAGTCCAATCATCGCACGCATGACGCAGGCCGCGGGAGCCGGTGCGGTTACCGGCCCCACCCGTCACAACCATCCGAGCCGCCGCAGCTCCGCCTCGTCCCGCTCGATGAACCGCGTGCCGATGTCGGTCCGGTAGCGC
>DATMHT010000047.1:0-5012 GCA_035554795.1 Gemmatimonadaceae bacterium
CGCCGTTGCCCGCCCCGCTGCGCTTCCGCTAGCTTGTCTGCGCGGCAGCGCCGTCGTCCGGAGTTGGCGCCGCCGCGCTCACTCGACACCCGACTCATGACTCGTCCGATTCGCGTGCTGGTCGCCAAGCCGGGGCTCGACGGCCACGACCGCGGCGCCAAGGTCGTCGCCGCCGCGCTGCGCGACGCCGGCATGGAGGTCGTCTACACCGGCCTCCACCAGACTCCCGAGATGATCGCCAACGCCGCCGTCCAGGAGGACGTCGACGTCGTCGGCCTGTCCATCCTGAGCGGGGCGCACATGACGCTCTTCCCGCGCGTCCTCGACCTCCTGCGCGAGCAGGGGCGCGACGACGTGCTCGTCACCGGCGGCGGCATCATCCCGAAGGAGGACATGGACGCGCTGCAGGCGCGCGGCATCGGGAAGCTCTTCGGCCCCGGTACCTCCACGACGGAGTTGATCGACTACATCCGCGAGTGGTTCGCGGCGCAGGAAGAGCGGGAGCAGACGCGCGCGTGACCTCGCGCCTCCGTGAGCTCAGCGCCGAGGTTCGCGAGCTCGAAAGCAAGCTGCGGCAGGGCGGGGGACCGGACAAGATCGAGCGGCAGCACGCGCAGGGAAAGCTCACGGCGCGCGAGCGCGTGCACCGCCTCTGCGACCGCGGCACGCTCTTCCTCGAGGTCGGACTCCTCGTCGCTTACGACCAGTACGACGGCCAGGCGCCGGGCGCCGGCGTCGTCACCGGCGTCGGCATCGTCCACGGCCGCGAGGTCGTCATCGTCGCGAACGACGCGACCGTCAAGGCGGGCTCGTGGTGGCCGGAGACGATCAGGAAGATCCTCCGCGCGCAGGAGATCGCGATGCGCTGCCGCATCCCGATCATCTACCTCGTGGACTCCGCCGGCGTGAACCTCCCCTATCAGGGCGGCGTCTTCCCCGGCCAGTACGGCGCGGCGCGGATCTTCTACTACAACTCGATCATGCGCCGCTACCTGCGGGTCCCGCAGCTCGCGGCCGTGATGGGCCCGTGCATCGCCGGCGGCGCCTACCTGCCGGCGCTCTCCGACGTCATCCTCATGGTGAAGGGGACGTCGTTCATGGGCCTCGGCGGCCCGAACCTCGTCAAGGGCGCCACCGGCCAGACGATCGACGGCGAGACGCTCGGCGGCGCGGTCACGCACACCGAGATCAGCGGCGTCGCCCACTACGCTCTCGACGACGACGCGGCCTGCCTCGACAAGCTCCGCGAGCTGATCGAGAGATTGCCGAACAAGCGGCTCTCGGCTCTCGGCTCGCGGGCCTCGGCTACCTCGGCCAGGCATTCGGGGAGCAACCCCGCAGTCGCCGACAGCCGAGGGCCGAGAGCCGAGAGCCGCGCCCCATCCGCCGACGCCCTGTACAATCTGCTGCCCGGCGACCACCGCATGTCGTATGACATGCACACGGTGTTGAAGGCGATCGTGGACGACGGGAAGCTCGACGAGTTCCAGGCCGGCCTCGCCCGCGAGATGATCTGCGGCGACGCGAGGATCGACGGCATGTCGGTCGGCGTGATCGCCAACCAGCGCGGCCTGATCAAGACGCGCCCGGGGGAGAAGCCGCGCTTCGGGGGCATCGTCTACACGGAGAGCGCCGAGAAGGTCGCGTACTTCATCGACCGCTGCGACCGGCAGGGGATCCCGCTCCTGTTCGTGCAGGATGTCTCCGGCTTCATGGTCGGCGGCGAGGCGGAGCACGAGGGGATCATTCGCGCCGGCGCGCGGTTCGTAGAGGCGATGGCCACGGCGCGCGTGCCGAAGATCGTGCTCACCGTGAACCACGCCTCGGGCGCGGGCTACTACGCGATGGCCGGCCAGGGCTTCGATCCCGACTTCATCTTCTCCTGGCCCACCGGGCGCATGGCGGTGATGGAGGGCGAGTCGGCGGTGCAGGCGGTGCACGGTCCGGCGCTCGAGAAGGCGAAGAAGGCCGGCGGTGAAGCCGCCGCCGAGGTGCAGCGCGCGGTCGAGGAGATGCGCGCCGACTACGAGCACCAGCTCGACGCACGCTACGCCGGCGCGCGCGGCTTCATCGACGCGATCGTGTACCCCGAGGACACGCGCCGCGTGCTCTCCATGTCATTGCGCGCCGCGCTCCAGAACCCGGGGCCGCACCTGGGCGCCTTCGTTCTCCCGCCGCACCTCGGCGAGGAGCTGTGACGTCGCACGCCGTGCCCCGCCCGCGGGGCCGCCATCAGACGAGGAAGCAGCCGTGAAGTACGTCGTACGCGTGGCCGCCGGTCAGGGCTTCTGGGGCGACTGGCTCGAGGCGCCGCACCGCCAGGTGGAAGGCGGCCCGGTGGACTACCTGATGCTCGACTACCTGGCCGAGGTCACGATGTCCATCCTCCAGAAGCAGAAGGAGCGCGATCCGAAGATGGGATACGCGCGCGACTTTCTGGGGGCGATGGAGAGCGTGTTGCCGGCCGTGACCAAGCGGGGCGTCAAGGTGATCGCCAACGCCGGCGGCGTGAACCCGCGCGCCTGCGCCGAAGCAACGCGCGAGGTCGGCGCGAAGCACGGCGTCGCCGGCAAGCTCAAGATCGGCGTCGTCACCGGCGACGACCTGCTGCCGCGCCTCGACGAGCTCATCGCCGACGGTCACGCGCTGAGCAACATGGACACGGGCGAGCCGCTCAGCGCCATTCGCGACCGTGTCCTGAGCGCGAACGCGTACATTGGCTCGACGCCGATCGTCGAGGCGCTCGCGCGCGGCGCGAACGTCGTCATCACCGGCCGCTCGACCGACACGGCGCTGACGATGGCGCCGCTGCGTCACGAGTTCGGCTGGGGCGCGACCGACTGGAACAAGCTCGCCGCGGGCATCGTCGCCGGTCACATCATCGAGTGCGGCGCGCAGTGCTCCGGCGGCAACTGTCTCTACGACTGGCGCAATATCCCCGATCTCGCTGACGTCGGCTTCCCGATCGTCGAAGCCTCGCCCGACGGCACGTTCGTCGTTACGAAGCACCCCGGAACGGGCGGCCGCGTCTCGCGCCAGACGGTCGCCGAGCAGCTCGTCTACGAGATGGGCGACCCGCACTCCTACATCACGCCCGACGTCGTCGCCGATTTCACGACGATCCGCCTCGAGGACGCCGGCCACGACCGCGTCCGCGTGCACGGCATCCAGGGTCGTGAGGCGACGGACAAGCTCAAGGTCTCGATCGGCTACAAGGCCGGCTTCAAGGCGGTCGGCACGCTCGTCTACTCCTGGCCCGACGCGCTCGAGAAGGCGCAGGCCGCCGACCGCGTGCTGCGCGAGCGGCTCGACCGGCTCGGCCTGAAGTTCGACAAGGTGCTGACGGAGTTCGTCGGTGCGAGCGCGACGCACGGCCCGCTCGCCGGGCCGCCGCCGGCGGATATGCCCGAGGTGACGCTCCGCGTCGGTGTACGCTCGGCGGATCGTGCGTCGGTGGAGCGCTTCACGCGCGAGATCGCGCCGCTCGTGCTCACCGGCCCGCCGTCCGTCACCGGCTTCGCCGGCGGCCGGCCGAAGGTGGAGGAGATCGTCGCCTACTGGCCGGCGCTCGTGGACAAGCGCGTCGTGCAGACCAAGGTGGAGGTGCTGTCGTGAGCGGCGTGACGCACGGAACCGTGAAGGTGCGGCTGCTCGATGTCGCACACGCGCGCTCGGGCGACAAGGGCGACACCGCCAACGTCGGCGTCATCGCGCTCAAGCCGGAGTGGTACGAGCTCCTCGACCGCGAGCTCACGCGCGACCGCGTCGCCGAGCACTTCAAGGGTGTCATCACCGGCGGCGTGGACCGGTTCGCGCTCCCCAACCTCGGCGCGATCAACTTCCTGCTCCACGGCGCGCTCGACGGCGGCGGCACGCTGTCGCTCAAGACCGACGCGCAGGGGAAGGTCTTCTCGACCGCGCTCCTGCGCATGGTGCTCGACGTGCCGGCGGACGAGGCGAAGCGCCTCGCGCTGCCGGTGACGGAGTTCGCGGCCCGGCCGTGACGCCGCTGACCGTCCTCAAGCTCGCGCTCGCCGTCGCGGGGATCGCGCTCTTCGGCTACGGCGTGCGCGTCGACTCGGCGACGCTCCGCTGGGTCGGCGTCGGCTTCGTCGCCGTCGCGGCGCTGCTGCGCTTCGTCCGGCCGCGACCGAGCGCCTGACGAGCGCGAAGGCGCGGACCCTTTCGGGGACGCGCGGTTACTACCGTGCGCCGCCCCCCGCGGGGAGCGCACGGGCTGAAGTTCGGCTGCAATCGCGGGGCCTAAGCCGTTATATTACAAGGCTCATGCACACTGCCGCCGCGCCTTCCGCCATCCCCGAGCTGCTCGCCCCGGCGGGCTCGCTCGACGCCGTCCGCGCCGCCGTGGCGAACGGCGCCAACGCCGTCTATCTGGGCGCCGAGAAGTTCAACGCTCGCGACGATGGGGCGCAGCTCTCGCTCGACGAGCTGGAGCAGGCGTGCACCCTGGCCCACTCCCGCGGCGTGCGCGTCTACCTGACGCAGAACGTCCTCATCAAGCCGCACGAGCTGCCGGACGCGCTCGAGTTTCTCGGCGAGTGCGTGGACCGCGGCATCGACGCCGTCATCGTCCAGGACGTCGGGCTGGTGCGGCTCATCCAGCGCGTCTATCCGGAGCTCGAGATCCACGGCTCGACCCAGATGACCGTGCACGACGTCTCCGGCGCGGCCGTCATGAAGGAGCTCGGCGTCGAGCGCGTGGTGCTGGCGCGCGAGAACACGCTCGACGACATCCGCGCCATCCGCGCGGCCGTGCCCGACATCGGGCTCGAGACGTTCGTCCATGGCGCGCTCTGCATCTCGTACTCCGGGCAGTGCTACATGTCCGGCATGATCTCGGAGCGGTCGGCCAATCGCGGCTCCTGCGCGCAGTCGTGCCGCAAGGATTACGTCCTCGCCGACGCCGAGTCGGGCGAGACGCTCGATACCGGCTACCTGATCTCGGCGAAGGACCTGGCGGCGCACGACCACCTCGCGGAGATCGCCGAGGC
>DATMHT010000048.1:0-7638 GCA_035554795.1 Gemmatimonadaceae bacterium
CGACCCGCCTTGTCGCGATCCCGCGCGCCGGCTTGTTTCCCTCTCATGCTTTCCTGGATCGCCGCCGTCGCCGCTGGCCTCGTGGCTGGCGCGGTGCAGTACGGGGCGCGGCGGCGAGGCGGTGGTGGTGGGAGTGCGGGCGGTGCCGGCGCGCGCGGCCCCGGCGCCACGCTCGGGCCCGCGCCGCTGCGCGTGCTCGCGGGCACCCTTCTCGCCGCGCTTCTCCTCGACGCGCCCGCCGGCCGGCGCCACGCGAGCGCGCCCTTCGCGGCGCTCGACGTCTCCGCGAGCTGGCTTCGCGCCGGCGACTCGGCCGCGTACGGTCGCGCGGTGCGCGCCGTCCGCGCCGCGCGCGCCGACTCGATCTTCCTCACCGGCGACTCGGTGCGCTCTGGCGCGCCGCCGGCCGCGCCGGGCGATCCCGCGTCGCGCGCGCGGCCCGCCGTCGAGCGGGCCCTCGCCGCCGGCCGGTCGCTGGTGCTCGTCACCGACGGCGAGCTGGATGACCCCGAGGCGCTCGCCGAGCTGCCGGCCGGGTCGCGAGTGGAGGTGGTGACGCCCGCCCCGCGCGCCGATCTCGCGGTGATCTCGCTCGAGGCGCCGCGGGCGTCGGTGCGCGGCGACACGATCGAGGTCCGCATCGGGCTCGCCGCCGGTGCGCGCGGATCGGCGGCGGGCACGCTCCAGCTCACGCTGCGCGCCGTCGGCGATGCCGCGCCGCGCGTCGCCGCCACCGTGCCGGTGGACGCGCTCGCTCCCTTTGCCGAGCGAGTGGTGACCGCGCGCGTGCCGGTGACCGTCCCGGACGGGCCGGCGCTGATCGGCGCGGTCGCGACCGCGCCGGGTGACGCCGAGCCGCGGAACGACAGCGCCGCCGTCTCGCTCGACGTCGCGCCCGCCGCCGGCGCCGTGTTCGTCTCCACCTCTCCCGACGAGGACGCGCGCTACGCGATCGCGATGCTGCGCGGCGCGCTCGCGCTGCCGACGCGCGCCTACCTCCGCGTCGCGCCCGGCGCGTGGCGCGTGGAGGGGACGCTCGCGCCCGTGGGCGAGGCCGAGGTGCGCGCGGCGGTCCGTCAGGCGCCGCTCGTCGTGCTGCACGGCGATACGGCCGTCTTCGGTGCCCCGCGTTCGGCCGCGACGTCGCGCGGCGCGCTCGCCCTCGTCGTACCGCCGCGGGCGAGCGAGGGCGACTGGTACGCGACGGGTGCGCCGGCCTCTCCGCTTGCGCCGGCGCTCTCCGGGCTGCCGTGGGACAGCCTGCCGCCGCTCGACGTGGGCGCGACGGCGCCGCGCGGCGAGTGGGAGGGACTCGAGACGCGACTGGCGCGGCGCGGCGAGCGGCGGGTGGCGGTCGCGGGTAGCGAGCGCCCGCGGCGCGTCGTCGTCGTCGCGGCGAGCGGCTTCTGGCGCTGGCAGTTCCGCGCCGGCGCGAGCGCCGACGCGTTCGCCGCCTTCTGGGGCAGCGTGTTCGACTGGCTCGCCGCCGAGCGTACCGACGCGCGCGCCGCGCTGCCGGCCGACGTGCTGCTGCGCGCCGGCGATCCGGTGCGCTGGCGTCGCGGTTCCGGGGCCGCCGGAGACTCCGTGGTGCGCGCCCGGCTCGTGCGACGCGGCGGGCCGGCCGGCGGCGATTCGCTGACGCTCGACTTCCGCGGTGGCGCCACCGTCGTCGAGAGCGCGCCGCTCGCGCCCGGCATCTACGACGCCCGGCTGCCGGGCGGCGACGTCGTCCTCGCCGTCAACGCCTCACGCGAGCTGCTGCCGCGTCGCGCCACGGTGCGCTCGGGCGCCGTCGGTGGGGCGCCGGCCGTCGGCGCCGCGCCCGGCCTGCGCTCGATCGGCTGGGTCTACGCGCTGCTCGTGGCGGCGCTGTGCGGAGAGTGGGTGATGCGGAGGCGGCTCGGAATGCGCTGATCGGTCGGGACCGGGGAAAGGGAATCCGAGCCGATGCCGCAGCCCGGCGGGCGGTGACGTCGCCGGACCGACTATCTTGAGGCAGCAGGGAGCCGCCGGTACCGTGCAGCGGCTCGCCACTTCCCATTCCCGATTCCCGGCAGTTCATGGCTCGGCTCTTTCAGAAAGCCGGCGACGTCCCGAAGAAGTCGCTCTGGCAGAAGATCAAGGACATCGCCCTCACCGACGTCGCCGTCATCGCCCGCGGCGGCGTCAGCGAGGGGTCGCTCGAGCAGCTCGAGGAGGTGCTCCTCGAAGCCGACTTCGGCGTGCCGACGACGATGCGGCTCGTCGCCGAGGTGCAGACGCTCGCCCAGCGCGGCAAGGTGAAGACGCAGGACGAGTTTCTCTCCGCGCTCAGCGAGGGTGTCGCGCGGGCGCTGCGGGCCGGCAACAGCGACCCGAGCGTGGCGACGGCGAGCCAGCGTCCCACGATCATCCTCGTCATCGGCGTCAACGGCGCGGGGAAGACGACGTTCATCGGCAAGCTCGCGGCGCGCTACCGGAGCGAGGGGCGGCGGGTGCTCGTCGCCGCCGGCGACACGTTCCGCGCCGGTGCCATCGACCAGCTGCGCGTCTGGGCGGAGCGCACCAGCGCCGAGTTCGTCGGTGGCAAACCGGGCGGCGACCCCGCCTCGGTCGCCTTCGACGCCATCGACGCGGCCGTGACGCGCGGCGTGGACGTCGCCATCATCGACACCGCCGGCCGACTCCACACGAGCGCCGCGCTGATGGAGGAGCTCAAGAAGGTCGTGCGCGTGATCAAGAAGCGCATGCCCGAGGCGCCGCACGAGACGCTGCTCGTGCTCGACGGCACGATCGGTCAGAACGCGGTCCAGCAGGCGAAGACATTCTCCTCGGCGGTCCCCGTCACGGGTCTCGTCGTCACCAAGGTGGACGGCACCGCCCGCGGCGGCGTCGTCGTCGCGGTCCACGACGCGATCGACGTTCCGGTGAAGTTCCTCGGCACCGGCGAGAAGGCGACGGACCTGGAGTCGTTCGACGCGGACCGGTTCGCGGAAGCGGTGTTCGAGGAATGAGCCGCGGGTCGGGGGGCGCGGGTCGGGGGTCGGGGCCTGTCGCGCGTCGTACTCGCCGAGCGCCCGCCTCGACCCCCGACTCCGCGACCCCCGACCCGCCTTCGCGTTAGCATGCGAACGAGAGAGCCCCCCCGCCCGTCGGTCAAGCTCGACACGCCCGTGACGTACCTCAAGGGCGTGGGGCCGCAGCGCGCGGAGGCGTTGCGGCGGCTCGGGATCGTCGCCGCCGGCGACCTGCTCCTTCACGTCCCGCATCGCTACGAGGACGCGAGCACGGTGTCGCCGATCTCGTCGCTCGAGCCGGGGATGGACGCGACCGTGATCGGGCGGGTCGTGTCGAAGGGGGTCATCCCCACGCGCAAGGGTCTTCGCATCTTCCAGGCGGTCGTGCGCGACGACAGCGGGATGATCGAGGTCTCGTGGCCGGGCCAGCCGTACCTCGACCGCACGATCAACAAGCAGGACGTGCTGCTGCTCACCGGCGTCGTCCGCTTCTTCCACGGGCGCCAGCTCCAGCCGCGCGAGTACGTCAACCTCGGCGCCGACGACGAGGGCACGGCCGGCGGTCGCGTGCTCGCCGTGTATCCGGCCACCGAGGGCTTCTCGGTCAAGCTGCTTCGCGCGCTGATCGAGTCGAACCTCGACGTGCTGCTCGCGCAGGTGAGCGAGTACCTGCCCGCGCACATGCTCGCCACGGTCGGCGTCCCGGCGCTGCCCGACGCGCTGCGCATGGTGCACCGGCCGTCGTCCATCGCCGAGGCGATGCGCGGCCGGGCGCGGCTCGCCTTCGAGGAGCTGCTCTTCTTCCACGTGCTGCAGCGGCGCGCCAACGCGCTCGCCCGCGAGAAGCGCGACGGCATCGCGTTCGTGAACCGGCGCGAGCTGACGACGAAGCTCAAGTCGGTGCTGCCGTACGAGCTCACCGGCGCGCAGGCCCGCGCGTTGCGCGAGATCGTCGCCGACATGTGCGGCGACCGCCGCATGCACCGGCTGCTGCAGGGGGACGTCGGCAGCGGAAAGACCATCGTCGCGCTGTTCGCGGCGATGCTCGCCCTGGAGAACGGCTACCAGGCCGCGATCATGGCGCCGACCGAGCTGCTCGCCGAGCAGCACCAGCGGACGATGTCGCGTCTCCTCGAGCCGGTGGGCGTACGGCCGGTGCTCGTCACCGGCAGCCTCGCCCCGAAGGAGCGCCGCGCCGCCGCCGAGCTGCTTGGCCGCCCGGCGCCGCTCCTCGTCGTCGGCACGCACGCGCTGGTGCAGGAGAGCACGGCGTTCGCGAAGCTCGGCCTCGCCGTCATCGACGAGCAGCACCGCTTCGGCGTCGAGCAGCGCAAGGCGCTCGGCGCCAAGGGCGAGCGACCGGACGTGCTGCTGATGAGCGCGACGCCGATCCCGCGCTCGCTCGCGCTCACGCTCTACGGCGATCTCGACGTCAGCATCCTCGACGAGAAGCCGCCCGGCCGCATCCCGATCACGAGCGCGCTCAGGCCCGAGAGCGCGCGCGAGCGCGTGCTCCAGTTCGTGGACCGCGAGATCGACAAGGGACGGCAGGCGTACGTCGTCTATCCCGTCATCGAGGAGTCGGAGAAGACCGACATGAAGGCGGCGACGACGATGTACGAGGAGCTCGCCGCCGGCCCGTTCGCGAAGCGGCGCGTCGGGCTCCTGCACGGGCGGCTGAAGAACGAGGAGAAGGATGCGGTGATGCGCCGCTTCCTCGCCCGCGAACTCGACGTCCTGGTCGCGACGACGGTCATCGAGGTCGGCATCGACGTGCCCAACGCGACGGTGATGCTGATCGAGCACCCGGAGCGCTTCGGGCTCTCACAGCTCCACCAGCTCCGCGGCCGCGTCGGCCGGGGCGGGGAGGCGTCGTACTGCATCCTCCTCGGCGACGTGAGCCGCGAGGCCGCCGAGCGGCTGCAGATCTTCGTCGGCACGGAGGACGGCTTCGAGATCGCCCGCGCCGACCTGCGCCTGCGTGGCATGGGCGATCTGTTCGGCGAGCGCCAGAGCGGCGTTCCCGCCTTCCGCGTCGCCGACCCGTTCACCGACGAGCTGCTCAACGACCAGGCCCGCGAGGCCGCCACCAAGCTGCTCGACGCCGACCCCGAGCTCGTCCGCCCCGAGCACGCCGGTCTGCGGCGAGTGATGACGGAGCGGTACGCGAGGAGTCTGGAGCTGTTCAGGGTCGGGTAGCGCGTGGGGCGCGTAGCGCGTAGCGCGCGTAGAGCGTAGCGCGTAGAGCGTTGCGGGCCAGCCGCTCGGGACGTCCCGAGGCCGTGCTGCTACGCGCTACGCTCTACGCGAAACGCGAAACGTGCCTTACGGCCTCGGTGCCAGCCGCTTCCTCACCCGTTCCAGCTCGGCCGACGTCTTCGTGAGCGAGTCGCGGAGGCGGGCGATCTCGTCGTCCTTCGCTCTGAGCGCGGCGACGTCGGCGGGGGAGGGGGAGGGCGGCTCGATCTTCGGCGCCTGTGCGGCCGCCCAGAGCGTGTCCACCAACGCGGCGACGCGGCGGAGGGCGAGACCTTCGGTGCGGTGCTCGAGCGCGCCGGAGTAGGCGAGGTACGCGTCGAGGTCGGCGACGGCGTTGTGCGCCGAGCCCTGGCGGTTGGCCGGATCGAGCTTGAAGAGCGCGAGCCAGTAGCGCGCCTCGGCCGCCTCGGGGCTGTCGGCATATCGCGTCGCGAAGCCCGACAGGAACCGATCGGCGTCGTCGAAGCGCCCATCGGCGGCGGCGCGCTGCGCGTCACCCAGAGTCGTCGGCCAGTTCAGCGTGGACGCCGGGACGAGCGGGGAAGTGGGCCGTCGCGTGTTGCACGCCGGGAGCAGCGCCACGGCGGCGACGGTCAGCGCGGTGGCGAGCAGGCGGCGGGCAGCAGCGGCACGCGCGCCGCGCCGCACGCGCCTGGCGCGCGGGGTCGGCGGCGCGGCGGTCACCGCGCCACCGCGACGGGCACCGAACGGCGCGGCGTCCGCCGCCACGACGCCGGCGCTTCCACCGGCAGCGTGATCGTGAACGCCGTGCCGACACCCACCTCGCTCGAGACCGCGATCGACCCGTGGTGCGCCTCGACGATTTCCTTCGCGATGGCCAATCCCAAGCCCGTCCCCTTCGCCGACGCGGCCGACTGGTTGTCGGCCTGGTAGAACTTCTCGAACACGTGCGGCAGCTGATGCGGCGCGATCCCGGCGCCGCTGTCCCGCACCTCCATCCGCACCCCTTCCGGCACCACGGCCACCGCCAGCTCCACGCGGCCCCCGCGGTCGGTGAACTTGAACGCGTTCGACAGCAGGTTGCCGAGCACCTCGTTGATCCGGTCCTCGTCCCAGAAGACCGTCTCTGGAAGTCCCGGGCCACGGCTCACGACGAAGCTGATGCCGCGCTGCAGGGCGAGCACCTGGAAGGCGCTGTGCAGCTCGCGCAGGAAGAGCGGGAGACTCACGCGCCGCGGCTCGAGCTTGCCCCCGCCCGCCTCGAAGCGGCTCACGTCGAGCAGCTGCTTCACGAGACGCGTCAGCGCCTCACACTGCGCCTCGATCGTCTCCAGCACCTCGCGCTGCTTCGGCGTCACGTCGCCGTAGAGCCCCTCCTCGAGGAGCTGCAGGTAGCCGATGATGACGTTGAGCGGCGTCTTGAGCTCGTGCGAGGCGATGGACACGAACTCCGCCTTCAGCTTGTCGAGCTCCGCGAGCTGTCGCGCCATGGACTGGTAGCTCGCCGCCAGCCGCCCGAACTCGTCACGGCGGTTCGGCGCGACGGTGAGCTGATGGCCGAACTCCCCGTTGGCGACCTTCTTCATCCCGGTCTCGAGGTCGCGGATCGGCCGGCTGACGGTGCTCGTGAGCCAGGCGGCGATCAGCGTCGCCAGCACCACCGCGCAGGCCAGCGTCGTGCCGGCGAGCTGCCAAGCGTTCTCGGTCGCCGCCGTCGCCTCGTCCACGCGCCCCGCGATGCGGGTGCTCAGCGCCTGCTCGGCGGCGACGATGGATCGTTGCACGTAGTCGATCGCCGGCCGCAGCGCGAGGTCGGACACCGTGTCGGCGCGGTCCGGATGCGCACTGACCGCGGCGGCGATCTCCAGGGCCGTCGCGCGCTCGACCTGCGACACCGCCTCGCGAATGCGGCGCGTCGTCGTGTCGGCGAAATATCCGCTGAGGCTGTCCGACGTCGCGCGCAGCGTCGCCAGGCGCTCCTGCATCTGGACTCGCGCGGTGTCGCTGCGCGTCACGCCGAAGATCATCTCGTCGGCGCGCAAATCGTCCATGCGCCCGCGCAGCCGGCCGAGCAGCAGCGACGCCGCGAACTCCCGCGAGCGCAGTCCCTGCGTCGTCCGGTGCAGCCGGTCGAGCGAGGTGAGCGCGATGCTGAGCGGGATGAGCAGCAGCACCGCGATGTTGAGGAGGCCGAGCGCGAGCCGGGACTTCAGCGTCATCGCGCAGCGCCTCGCGCGTCACGCGGCGCGGCAATCGGCGTCAGCGCGGTGGGATTCTGCTCCGCCACATGCGCGAACGGGCCCGGCGTTCGCGTCGTCGTGGCGCGGACGGCGAGCCGGGCGGGTACGCCCGGGAACGGGATGTTCTCCGGCCCGCGTCCGTTGCGCAGGTCGTAGACGAACAGTGCCGCGCTGCCGAG
>DATMHT010000049.1:0-6182 GCA_035554795.1 Gemmatimonadaceae bacterium
CTCGAGGCGGAGGAGTCGCGCCTGATGAGCAACGTCAAGACGGCGCAGGACCTCTTCGTCGAGCTGCAATCGAGCTATCAGGTCAACAGGATCAACGAGTCGGACAACGGCGGCACCGTCCAGCTCCTCGACGCGGCGGCGCTGCCCCAGTTCGCCGTGTCGCCGAACCGGAGGCGCGACGTCACCTACGCGCTCGTCCTGGGCCTCCTGCTCGGCGTGGGCCTCGCCGTGCTGCTCGAGAAGCTCGACGACACGGTCAAGTCGCCGGACGAACTGCGCGACCGCCTCGACCTGACGGTGGTCGGGCTGATTCCGGCCATCGACATCAACGAGCTGTCGCGGGACGAGGCGGCGACGCCCGCCATCGGGCGCCTGGCGACGCACGCCGACCCGCGCTCGCCGGTGGCCGAAGCTTATCGGTCGCTGCGCACGAACCTGGCGTTCGCGCGGACGTCGCACGCGCTGCAGACGCTGGTCGTCGCGAGCCCGGGGCCGGGCGACGGGAAGTCCACGACCGCCGCCAACCTTGCAATCACCTTCGCGCAGCAGGGGCAGCGCACGCTGCTGATCGACGCCGACCTCCGGCGCGCGGTACTCGACAAGACGTTCGATCTCCAGCGCCAGCCCGGTCTGACCGACGTCATCATCGGCGTCGCGACCGTCGCCAGCGCGGTCCACGCGACGAAGGTGCCGAACCTGTTCGTGCTGCCGAGCGGACAGTTCCCGCCGAACCCGTCGGAGCTCCTCGGCTCGCCGGCCATGCGCGAGGTCCTGCGCGAGGCGAAGGAGCAGTTCGACGTCGTGCTGTTCGACTCGCCGCCGCTGCTCGCGGTGACGGACGCGGCGGTGCTCTCCACGCTCGTGGACGGCACGATCCTCGTCGTGCGCACGGCGTCCACCGCGCGTGAAGCGGTGCGGCGTGCGGTCGGGCAGCTCCGCGCGGTGCACGGCCGGCTGCTCGGCGCGGTGCTCAACGACGCCGACATGCGCGGCGGCGCGTACTACGGCGGGTACGGGTACTACTACTACTCGTACTACGGCACCGAGTCGAACGGCGACAATGGGCGGCACCAGGGGATCGTCGGACGGGTCCGTCGGCTGGCCGGCCGGTGACGTGCGCGGCTCCGGCGCGGTGAACGACGAGCGGGCGCTCGCCGCGCGGGCGCTGCGTCTGGCGAGCGGGAACGCGGACGGTCTCGGTCCGGTGGACTGGCCAGCCCTCTTCGCCACGGCACGGCGGGAACGGCTCGCGCCGCTCGCGTGGATCCGCTCTAGCGCGCGCATCCTCGCGGACGCGGACCCGGGCACCGCCGCGGCATGGCGCCGTGAGTGGCTCGGCGCCTCGGTGCGTGCCTTCCGGCTCCTGGCGTTCGCCGGCGAGATGAACGCGGTGCTCGAAGCCGCTGGCCATCGCGCGGTCGTCCTCAAGGGCGGCGCGCTCGCGCATCGGCTCTACGGCGATGCCTCGGCGCGGCCGAGCACCGATCTCGACCTGTTCGTGCCGGAGTCCGCGCGCGAAGCCGCCCTTCGCGCGGCCGAGCAGCTGGGTTGGCGCCGCGCGGTCGCCGACGAGTCCGGAGACGCCCTGTTCAGCCGCCCGTCGGCCGACGGCGAGATGTTCCTCGAGATGCACGCGTCGCTGCTCGGCGAGCGGCTCGCATTTCTTCCTGTGCCGGCGCCGACGTCGGTGCGGGTCGAGGTGGACGGCGTTCGCGTCCACGCGCACGACGGGCCGCTGCTCCCGGCGTATCTCGCCGCGCACCTGGCGACGCACTCGCTCCCGCCGCTCCTCTGGTGGCTGGATTGGTGGACGCTCTGGCGCGCCACTGACGCTTCCGGCCGGCAGGAGGCTCGGCGGGCGGCGGACGACGCGGGCCTCGGGCGCTACCTCGCGTGGGCCGAGCGTCGGGCGACCGCGATCGGCCGTGCCGTGGCCGGCGACGACGGCGCACTCGCAGCGGTGGGCGTCACGCGGCGTGGGCGTCGTGACGTGCACCAGCTCGCGCGCCATGTGGCGCTGGCGCCGCACCCGCGCGCGGCGGCCGCGGCGATCCGCGAGTGGGTGCGTCCGCGCTGGGCCCCCGAGCAGGACGGCGGTCCGGTGCTCGGCACTCTGCGCCGCATCGCGCGGCACTGGCGCCTTTTGCTGCCGTCGGGTGGCGACGCTCTCGCCGCGGCGAGCCAGCCGGGCATGACGCGCACGAAGGACGCCGCCGACGTGATCATGGTCGCGCGGGAGGTCGTCGCGGCAGGCGGAGAGATGTGGCTCGGCGTGACCGGGCGCAGCATGACGCCTACCATCGCCGAAGGCGACAGCGTTCTGCTGACGCGCGTGGATGGCCGGGTCCGGGAGGGGGACGTGGTGCTCGCCGCAGCGGTGCCGGGGCCGGTGCTGCATCGCGTGCGCGCCGCGTCGGCCGTCGCCGTCGTCACGCAGGGCGATGCCTGCGTCACGCCCGACCACGGCGTGCCGCACGCCTCCGTGGTCGCGCGCGCCGTGGCGGTCCGGCGCGGCGAGGTCGTGGCGGCGCTCACGCCGACGTTGCGCTTCGGTGTCGCGCCCCTCGTCCGCTATCTGGTGCGCACCGCGCGCCTGCCCCGTCGACGCGCGCAGATTGGCGGCGCGCCGCGCCCGGAGCACTCGTGAGCGCTCCAGCCCGGATCCCCGGTCCCGAAACCGTGCCCCGCGATCCCGACGGGCGCGTCGTCCTTCCGTGCGCGACACTCGGCATCGGCGGCCGCGTGATTCGGTTTCGCGCCGAACGGCCTGGTGTGCGCTTCGCCGTGATGCCGCCCCACGACGCGTTCCTGCTGCCGGACGACACCGAGGCGGACTGTGAGCTCGCCGTCGCCTTTGGGCCGGTCGCGCCGTCGCCGGGACCGGCGCGGTTCGACGCCGCCGGCCACTGGGAGCTGCGGACGCGCCCTGACGGTGGGGACGAGGTGTGCTTCTTCGGGCGCGTGTCCGGGGAGGAGCCAGAGCCGATGACGCTCCTCTCGCTCGCGCCGGACCTCTCCCGCGGGCGGGTAGTGCAGCTTCCCTTCTACGACGGCGGCCACACCTTTCCGGTCGGCTTCCCGCTCGACGAGTATGTCGGCGGCCGGGTGCTCGGCCGCGCGGGTGCGGTGGTGCTGCACGCGACCGCGCTGCTCGACGGCGACGAGGCCATCGTCTTCGCCGGCCATTCCGGGGCAGGGAAGTCCACGATCGCGAAGGTCGCCGAGGAGTGCGGCGCCGAGGTGCTGAGCGACGACCGGACGGTGCTCACGGCGGACGGGCGCAGCGTCCGGGCCCACGGGACGCCCTGGCACGGGTCGCTCAAGCGCGGTGCGGCGCGGTCGGCGCCGGTGCGGGCGCTCTACCTGCTCTCCCAGTCGCCGGTCGATGCGGTCGAGGAGCTGTCGGTCCCAGCGGCGCTGCGCGAGCTCTACGTCCGGGTCATCCAGCCGAGCGTGGACGCGGCGGAAGCCGAGGCGGCGCTCGACACGCTCGAGCAGGTCGTCGCGCGCGTGCGTGTGGCGCGGCTGCACTTCCTTCCCGAGCCGTCGGCGTTCGCGCTCGCGCGCGCCGACAGTCGTCAGGCGCGCGCCGCTGACGCGTGACGTCGCAAGCGCTCTCAACTGGCGTTCTTCTTGCATTCCCGGGGCAACCGTCACTCCATGGCCGTCAGCACTGAATACAAGCGTGGAGACCGGCACGTCTACCGTCACGTCGGCGGCGAGCACATGCTCGTCGCGATTCATCGTGACTCGGTCGCGCCGCTCTTCTCGCTCACTCCGACTGGCGCCGTCGTCTGGCAGACGCTCGGCGACTGGACGAGCGTCGACCGCATTGCCGAAGCGCTCACTCGCGAGTTCGACGTCGAGCGCGAGGTGGCCGTCGGCGACGTAGGCGAATTTCTGGATCAGCTCCGGCAGATCGGAGCGTTGCTCGAACGCGAGGTCGAGGCATGAGCTGCACGGTTCCCGAGGCGAGGATGGACGTTCTGCGCGAGCGACTCGGAATGCGCGCGTTCGCCGAGCGGATCCCGCTGACGGCCACGGTCGAGATCATCGCGACATGCAACTTCGCCTGCAAGCACTGCTACATCGCGCCCTGCGCCGAACGCGAGGACGTGATGTCGCTGGAGCAGGCGCAGGTGCTGTTCGACAAGCTCGCGGCGGCGGGCACGCTGTCGGTGCTGCTCACCGGTGGTGAGATCTTCACGCATCGGCAGTTCCGGGAGATCTACCTCGCCGCGAAGCGTCACGGGTTCATGATCTACCTGAACACGAACGCGTACCTGATCGGCGAGCGCTGGGCGAACTTCCTGGCCGAGTGGCCGCCGGAGTACGTGTCCATCAGCCTGTACGGGCTGAGCGACGAGCGGTACGAGGCCGTCACCGGCATCCCGAACTCCTTCCGTCGCGTCACACGCGCCATCGACCTGCTGGTCGAGCGCGGCGTCCGGACGGAGCTCAAGTGCCCGGCGATGTCGCTCACGGCCGACGAGCTGCCGGCCATGAAGGCGTTCGCGGAGGCGCGGGGGCTCAGCTTCCGATACGACCCGATCATGACGCCCGACGACCGCGGGCGGTCGGCGCCGATCCAGCTCCAGCTCGCGCCGCGGCGCGTGGTGGATCTC
Organism: Gemmatimonadaceae bacterium; assembly: GCA_035554795.1. Taxonomy (GTDB): domain Bacteria; phylum Gemmatimonadota; class Gemmatimonadetes; order Gemmatimonadales; family Gemmatimonadaceae; genus DATMHT01. The sequence continues at coordinate 4,626 of DATMHT010000049.1, forward strand.
GACGAGCAGATGGACCCGGGGCTGCGCGACATGCGCGCGTTCGCCGACGAGATCGGCGTCGCCCCGCGTCGCAACAACAACGTGTATCAGTGTGGTGCCGGCCGTACGGCGCTGTCGGTCAACGTGAAGGGCGGCGTGTCCACCTGCGTCTCGTCGCGACAGACGGTCGGCAACTTGCTCGAGCAGCCGTTCGACGAAGTCTGGGGGATGCTCGGAGGGAAGGTCGCGAAGACGTTCGAGGACGGCCACCCGTGCGCCACGTGCAAGTTCCGCGGGATCTGCGCGGGCTGCCCGGCGACGGTGGAGCAGGTGACCGGTCTCCCCGACGGCTACGTACAGCAGTACTGCAAGATCACGCATCTCCGGGCCCAGCGCATGGGCTTCCACGAGACGGGCGTGCCGCGGACGGTCACGGAAGGCATCCCGAGCCACGTTCGCGTCCCGCTGGCCCAGCACGCGCGGGCGCTGCCCGTGCTCGCCTGACCGGCCTCGTCTCGCGCATCCGATCCCGATCCCACCCGCACCGAGGCTAGCCATGCCGCAAGAGCGTCAGCCGTACGTGAAGCCGGCCGTCGAGCAGCTGCAGTACATGGTGGACCAGCACGTCTCCCTCGCCGCGTCATGCAAGACGACCGGCGCCGCCACCGGACCAACGACCAACAACTGCAAGCAGTCGGGCAACGTGCCCTGCGCCGCGCTCGGCTCCTGACGCGCTAGTCGCGCGGGCACGCCTCGCGGGTCGGTGGCTCTCCGGCCCCGGACCATCGTGTGCCCGATCGCTGGTCGTCACGTACTCCGTCACATCTACATCTCTCGATTTCTCGAGGCCCGTGTGAGACGCTCCTCCCCGGCGCTCGGCAGGCGCCTGACCGGCATCGCCGTCGTCGCCGCCGCAGCGACGACGCTGCTGACCGCGTGTGACCGCGACCCGAGCGCGCCGTCGCACGTCTTCCCGACGTTATCGGTGCTCAACGACAGCGTCATCGGCCGGCAGGAGGCGATCCGCGTCTTCTTCGCCGGCGACTCGCTGTCCGCGGCGACCGCGCTCGACGACGCCAACTTCGTCGTCATCAACCAGTGCACCGGCCTGCGCGTGCCGGGCTCGCTGCGGCTCGGCCGCGGGCCCTCGGGCGACACGCTCGTGTTCACCCCGACGCAGGCGCTGCCGTACCTGACCGCGGTCGGCGTGCGCATCCAGAACCTGCTCACGCCGTCGGGTGCCTCGATTGGCGTGCCGCAGACGTTCGCCGTGCGCACCGAGAACCCGCCGATCAGTGACCTGAGCTGGCACTTCCTCGAGTCGCCGACGAACGACCTCGTGACGGGCATCGGCTTCACCGACCGCACCACCGGGTACATCGTCACCGACGGCGGATCGGTCTACCGCTCGACTGACGGCGGCACGACGTTCGTCCCCCGCTACAAGGATCTGGCGACGACGAGCCTCTCCGACGTGCGCGCCTTCGGGGACACGGTGTACACGGTCGGCGCGCGGAAGATCGGGTCCACGACGCACTTCGGCCTGTTCCGCTCCACGAACGCCGGCCTGACGTTCGA
>DATMHT010000050.1:0-2526 GCA_035554795.1 Gemmatimonadaceae bacterium
GTGCCGTTCGTGTACTACGGCGAGGAGATCGGCATGATCGGCGCGAAGCCGGACGAGCGGCTGCGCACGCCGATGCAGTGGAGTCGCGCGCACGGCGCGGGCTTCACGCGCGGCACGCCGTGGGAGCGGCTTCAGGACGACTCGCTCACCACCACCGTCGCCGCGCAGGACCGCGACCCGTCGTCCACGCTGAACCTGTATCGCCGGCTGATTCACGTCCGTGCGGAGAACGCCGCGCTGGCGAACGGCCGGCTCGTGCCGCTCACGGCGAGTAACGACGCCGTGGCCGCGTACGCGCGCCGCGACGGCGACCGCGCCGTGCTGGTCGTCGCGAACCTGGGCACCGCCCCGCTCCGCGGCGTGTCGCTCGCATCGGCCGACACGAGCGCGCTCCCGCCGGGCCGCTGGACGATGCGCAGCGTGCTCGGCGGCGCGGCGGCGGCCACTCTGCGCGTCGGCCGCGACGGGAAGGTGGAGGGCTACGCCCCGCTCCCGACCCTCGCCCCGAAGCAGGGTTATCTCTTCGAGCTCAGGGCGGCCTCGCCGCGACGCGCGGGCACGCGCTGAGGCGCGACGGCTCCGCGCCACGGCGGCGCCGCCGCGCCGCCGCGCTCCTGGGCGGCGAGCGCGAGCGCGACGCCGTTCGTCCAGCCGAACCCGTCCTGCGTCGGATACTCGCCGCCGCCCGCGGCGCGGGCCGGGTTCACGACGTCGTACTTCTCCGTCATCTTCCCCGTCGCGCGATAGGTGCGGCGGTCGAGCGAGAGCCAGCGGGCGCGCGCGCTGTCGGCCAGATCGCCACGGCCGTAGCGGCGCGCGCCCTCGATGGCGAGCCACTGCAGCGGCGGCCAGCCGTTCGGCGCGTCCCACTGCTGTCCCGACGCGACGAGCGTCGTGACGAAGCCGCCCGGCTTGAGGAAGTCCCGCTCGAGGCGCGCCGCGACGGCGCGCCCCTGCTCAGCGCCGGCGAGGCCGAAGTAGAGTGGCGCGACCGCCGCCAGCGTCGGCCGGTCGGCGACGCGCTCGCCGCTGCGCCAGCGCACGTCGTAGAACCAGCCGCCCGCGGAATCCCAAGCCGCGGCGAGCAGCGCGCGCCGCCGCGCGTCCGCCGCGGCGTCGAACCGCGCCGCCACCGCCGCGTCACCGGCCTGGCCCCGCGCGCGGCGCAGCGCGGCGATCGTCCGCTCGGCGTTGTACAGAAGGCTGTTCAGATCCACCGGCGCGAGGTCGATCGTCTCGAGCGTCTTCAGGTCATGCGGGTCGCGCATCCAGCGGCTGGAGAAGTCCCAGCCGCTCTCGGCGCTCGCGCGCAGGTTGCGGTAGAGCGACTCGCGCGCCGCGCCGGCGAGCTGGCGGCCGAGCGCCTCGTCCTCGCGGTAGGACTCGGGACGCGGCTCCGGGATGTCGTCCCAGTAGCGGTTGAGCAGCGCGCCGTTCGCGAGCCGCACGACGCGCCGGTGCGCGGTGCCCGGCGCCAGCTGGTCGGCGCCCTCCATCCAGAAGGCGTGCTCCGCCTCGAGCGCGTCGAGGTACGCCAGCGCCTTCGTCGTGTCGGTGGCGCGTGCGTAGAGCCCGACCATCGCCGCGAAGAACGGCGGCTGGCTGCGCCCGAGGTAGTACGTGCGATTGCCGTTCGGCACGTGGCCGACCGTTCGCACGAGGTACGCGAAGTTGTCGAGCATGTCCTTCACGAGATCGGTCCGCCCGCTCTCGACGAGGCCGAGCATCGTGAAGTACGAGTCCCAGTAGTAGACTTCGCGAAAGCGGCCGCCCGGGACGACATAGCGGTGCGGCAGCGGGATCAGCGACGAGCGGTCGTCCGCCTGATCCGCGGCGCGGGTGAGTGCCGGCCAGAGGGCGCGGATGTGGGCCTCCATCGACTGCGCCGTGTCGGAGCGGACGACGACCTCCGGCGCGCGCGGCGGCTCGAAGTTGCGCTCGACGAACGCGCGCAGGGAGAAGCCCGGCGTACCGCGCTCGGCGGCGTAGCGCGCGACGATCTCCGCCGGCGCGCTCAGCGGACGGGAGTCCACGAAGGTCTTCGAGTCGGCGAAGACTGCCGCCGTCTGCACGTCGTGAAAGAGCGGCCCGAGGTCGTGCGCCGGGTCGTACCGCTTCGCCGCCGCGACGACCGCGCCGGCACCGGCCGGCGGTGCGGGCGGCACGGAGCGGCATCCGCTCGCGGCCAGGGCGGCGAGCAGCATCGCGAGGGCGACGCCGGACCGCGGCGTGTAGCGGGCGTGCCCGAGGGGCACCACTCGGGTAGTGGGTCGGCTCGACGTCGTGGTCATGGCATGCCCTCGCTAAGGTTTGCGTCGCACGAGCGCCCGGTCGCTCAGCGCGTCCGCTTGGCCGTGGCCGGCTCGCTCGCGAGCCGCGTCAGGCGGAGCTCGTCGAACAGGGCCTCGTTGACGCGGCGGTTCATGTTCTCGTCGAGCGGCGCGTAGGTCAGGGTAACGGTGTGCGCGCCGGCGGTCAGCGGCACGCGCAGCACGTTGCTCCAGCCCCACTCGCTCCAGCGGTCCG
>DATMHT010000051.1:0-5571 GCA_035554795.1 Gemmatimonadaceae bacterium
CCCGATCGTCTTCTTCAGCACCGGCGGCCACCAGGACTACCACCAGGTGACCGACGAGCCGCAGTACATCGATTACACGCACATGGCGCGCGTCGCCTCCTTCGTCCACGACGTCGCGCTCTCGGTCGCGAACCTCGACCATCGTGTGGTGGTGGACAAGCCGAAGCCGGATCCTTACGGGACCTGCAAGCAGTAGCGACCGACGGCAGTTGTTGGTGCTTGGTATGAAGTAGTTGGTTCGTAACGACGGCGCGCGGGAGCATGACTCCGCGCGCCGTCGTTGCGCACTGAGCACTACCCACCAACAGCCAACGACGCTCGGTTGAACTGACGACTGTCGTTGGCAGTTCTCCCGCGCCGCATTATCTCGTCCCGCCGCGCGATGTCCGGGTGCCGACCATCGCCGACGCGCGCCGGATCGTTCGCGCGTGCTCACCGCCCGCGCCGCCGCCGCGCTCCTCGCCAGCGCCAACGACACCACGACGATCGGGCCGCTGCTCGATGCGCTCGGCTTCGCCCCGCCCGCCCCGCTCGACGCGACGGCCCGGGCCGCGCTCGGCATCCCGCCCGCCTGCGATCGCGCGCTGGTCGCGCGCGGCGACGGCGCACTTCGCGCCCTGGTCGTGGACCTGCCGCCCGCGCCTGGTGGCGCGGCGGTCGGCAACGGGCATGCGCTGCGCGAGGCCGTCACACGCCTCGCGGCCCGCCTCGCCTCGCGCGCGCCGCAGCTCTGCTGGCTGATCGTGGCGGTCGAGCGCGACGGACCGCATACGGTGATCGCCGTATGGACCGCGCCCGACGACGGGCATGGCTCCTCGCGCACCGCGCCGCGCGTCGCCGCGCTCGTCGTAGACCGCCGCCGCGTCGTGGACAGCGATGCCGACACGCTTCGCTCGCTGGCCGCGCTGTCGTCACGCCCGAGCATCGGCGGCGGCGGCGCGCCCGCCCCCCCCGATCTGCTCACCCACGCTCGCTGGCTCGACGTGCTCGGCCGCGACGCGATCGGACGCGCCTTCTACCGCGCGCTCGACGGCACGGTCGCCCATCTCGCCGCGTCGCTCGCGGCGACTCGCCGTGTCACCGACGACGATCGCCGCGACGTCGCGCTGCTCTACGTATCGCGCCTCGTCTTCCTCTCCTTCCTCGAGGCCAAGGGCTGGCTCGACGGCGACCGCGCCTTCCTCACCCACGCCTTCGAGCGCGAGACCGCGCGCGGCCGTCCCTTTCACCGCCACACGCTGCTCCCTCTCTTCTTCGGCACCCTCAACACGCCCACCGACCGGCGCGCCGCGACCGCGCGCGCATTCGGGCACGTCCCCTTCCTCAACGGCGGGCTGTTCGCGCGCACGCCGGTCGAGCGGCGCTGCGCCGGCGCGCTCTTCCCCGACGAAGCGCTCGGGCGGGTGTTCGGCGACCTCCTCGCGCGCTACCGCTTCACCGCTCGCGAAGACTCCACCACGTGGTCCGAGGCCGCGATCGACCCGGAGATGCTCGGCCGCGCCTTCGAGTCGCTCATGGCCGCGACCGATCGTCGCGCCACCGGCACCTTCTACACGCCGCACGCGATCGTCCACGACGTCGTCGAGCAGGCGCTGCGACACGCGCTGCTCTCCTCCGGCGCGGTGCCCGAGCTCGTGGACGCTGCCCTCCGCGCCGAGCCGCTGGCCGACAGCGGAGAGTCGCGCGGCGAGCGTGACGCGCTCCGCGCCCGGGTCGCGTCGCTGCGCGTCCTCGATCCCGCCTGCGGCTCGGGTGCCTTCCTCGTTCACGCGCTCGAGCGTCTCGCGAGCGTGCTCGCCGCGCTCGGGGACGCGCGGCCGCTGCCGACCATTCGCCGCGCCGTGCTGGCGCGCTCGATCTTCGGCGTGGACGTGAGCCCGACGGCGGTCTGGCTCTGCGAGCTCCGGCTCTGGCTGTCGGTCGTCATCGAGAGCGACGAAGCGGACCCGCGTCGCGTGCCGCCGCTGCCGAACCTCGACCGCAACGTCCGCGTCGGCGACTCGCTCGCAGGCGACGCGTTCGCGACCCCGGGCGCCGCGCCAACCGCGGCGGCCACGCTTGCCGGCGGACAGAAGCTGGCCGCGCTGCGCGAGCGCTACGCGCGCGCGTCGGGCCCGCGCAAGCGCACGCTCGCGTCCGCGCTCGATCGTGCCGAGCGCCGCTGCGCCCTCGCCGCCACCGAGGCGCGCCTCGCCACCGTCGCTGCCGAGCGTCGGGATCAGTTGCTGGCCCTTCGTGCGCCGGACCTGTTCGGCGAGCGCCACCGGCCGGACACGGCGCTGCGCGTGCGGCTCGACGAACTGCGCCGGCGCGCGCGCTCGCTCGCTTCGCGCCGGCGCGAGCTCGAGCGGGGTGCGGCGCTGCCATTCGCCTTCTCCGCCGCCTTCGCCGACGCCGCGCTCGCCGGCGGCTTCGACGCCGTCGTCGGCAACCCGCCCTGGGTGCGACTGCACCACATCCCGCCGTCGGCGCGCGCCGAGCTGCGACGCGACTACGCCGTGTTCCGCAACGCCGCGTGGGCTCGCGGCGCCGACGGCGCGAGCGCCGGCCGCGGGTTCGCGGCGCAGGTGGACCTGAGCGCGCTCTTCGTCGAGCGCGCCATCGCGCTGCTCCGCCCGGGCGGCACGCTGGCCTACCTCGTTCCGGCGAAGCTCTGGCGCTCGCTCGCCGGCGGCGGCGTGCGCGCGCTCCTGAACGCGGCGTCCGACCTCGTCGCGCTCGAGGACTGGTCGGATGCGCCCGCCGCCTTCGACGCGGCGACCTATCCGTCGCTCCTCGTCGCGCGGCGCCGCGAAGTCACGCCCGAGTCGAGCGACGCGCTGCCGCTCGCGCCCCCGCGCTCCGCCCTCGCCCTCGCGCGACCGGGCGCGCGCGACATGTCGCCGCCGATCGCGGCCGCCGTGCGACGCGGCGACGGCGTCGTGCGCTGGACGACACCGTCCCGGTCGCTGCCACTCGACTCGTCGCCCGGCAGCCCGTGGCTGCTGCTCCCGCCGCCCGCGCGCCGCGCCTTCGACCGGCTCGGCGCCGCCGGCCCGCCGCTCGCCCGCAGCGCGATCGGCCGTCCCCACCTCGGCGTGAAGTCCGGCTGCAACGATGCCTTCCTCGTGCGCGAGCTCGACGCGGGCTGCGGGAGCGACATTGCCCGGGTGGTGGACGACACGGGCCGCACGGGCGACGTCGAGCGCCGGCTGCTGCGGCCCGTCGTGCGCGGCGAGCGGGTCGTGCGCTGGCGTCTGCCGTCGGACGACCTGCGCGTCCTCTGGTCGGCGGACGACGCCGGCCGGCCACTCGAGTCGCTGCCGCCGCACGCCGCGCGCTGGCTCGCGCCGTGGCGCCGCCAGCTCGCCGGCCGCGCCGACGCGCGCGGATCGCGCCGCTGGTGGTCGCTGTTCCGCACCGAGGCGGCCGACCCGGCGCGCCCGCGCGTCGTCTGGCCCGACGTCGCCCGCGCGCCGCGCGCGGCCGTCCTGCGTCGCGGCGACCGGGTCGTGCCGCTCAACAGCTGCTACGTCGTCCGCTGTGACGAGGACGACGACGCGTTTGCCTTCGCGGCCCTCCTCAACGCGCCGCTGAGCGCGGCCTGGCTCGACGTCGTCGCCGAGCCGGCGCGAGGTGGCTACCACCGCTACCTCGGCTGGACCGTCGCGCTCCTCCCCGTGCCGCGCGACTGGCCGCGCGCCCGCGCGCTCCTCGCGCCACTCGGCCGCCGCGCCTTCCTCGGCGATCCGGAGGTGGACGACACGCTCCACGCCGCGACGCTGGCCGCCTTCGAGCTGCGCGAGCGCGACGTCGCCGCGCTCCTCGACTGGCGAGCCGCGGCCGGTGACGCGCGGCCGGCAGACCTCGACGACGCATCGCGTCCCGCGCTCGCGTGCGCGGCGACGTAGCGGAGCTGCCCGCGGCCCGGGTGCGCGCAACGATCGCCCGCCTCTGGCTTCGTGACGACGACGGTCACGGACGCCCGCCAGCAGCGCGCGCACGTGGAGAGCAGGACGCGGCGACGCGCACGCTGGGCTCGATCACGCTCCGCTCGCACCAGGCCGACGCCGCGCGCCGTCTCGCCCGCGCGCTGGACGATTTCGGCGGCGCCCTTCTCGCCGACGAGGTCGGGCTCGGGAAGACGTACACCGCCCTCGCCGTCGCACGCTCCGCGTCGCGGCCGCTCGTCGTCGCGCCGGCGGCGCTGCGCGACATGTGGCGTGCCGCGCTCGACGCCACGGGGGTGCGCGCGCCGATCGTCTCCTTCGAGCGCCTGAGTCGGACGGGCGACACGCTGCCGCCTCCGACGCGCGACGCACCGTGCAACCTCGTCGTCGTGGACGAGGCGCACCACGCGCGCAACCCGGCCACGCGCCGTTACCGCGCGCTCGCCCGGCTCGCCGAGCACGCACGCGTGCTCCTGCTCTCGGCGACGCCGATTCACAACCGCCGCGCCGATCTCGACGCGCTGCTCGCGCTCTTCCTCGGCGGCCGGTCGCGCACACTCGGCGACCGCGATCTCGCACGCGTGGTCGTACGCCGCGGCCCCTCCACGTTGGACGCGCGCGACGACGGCGCCGCGCCGCTGCCGAGTGTCGCGCCGCTCCGGTGGCTGCGTCCGCCCGCCGACGACTCGGTGCTCGACACGCTGCTGTCGCTGCCGCCACCGCTGCCGCCACGCGACAGTGGCGACGGCGGCGCGCTCGTCGTGCACGGGCTCGTACGCCAGTGGGCGTCGAGCGATGCCGCGCTGCGCGCCGCCGTCGCGAGGCGGCTCGCCGTCTGCACCGCCCTCGCCGACGCGCTGGCTCGCGGCCGGCATCCGACGCGCGCCGACCTGGGCGCATGGGTCGCCGGCCCGGACGCGGTGCAGCTCGCGTTCGCTGAGCTGCTCGTGGAGGGCGCTCCGCTCGCTCGTGGCGATGAGCTCCTCGCCGCGGTGCGCGAGCACGAGCGGGCCCTGCGCGAGCTCGACGCGCGGCTCCGTGCGTCGGACGCCGCCGCCGACGACGCGCGTGCGTCGCTCCTGGCCGGCGTCGTCGCCAGGCATCGGGGCGAGAAGGTCGTGGCGTTCGCGAGCTACGCCGAGACCGTCACCGCGCTGTTTCGGCGCCTGCGCCATGCGACGCGCGTCGCCGCGCTCACCGGCGGCGGCGCCGTCGTCGCGGGCGGGCGCATCCCGCGGCGTGAGGCGCTGGCCCGCTTCGCGCCCGTCGCGTCGGGCGCGCCGCCGCCACGCGAAGCGGAGCGCGTGGAGCTGCTCCTCGCCACCGATCTGCTGAGCGAGGGCGTCAACCTGCAGGATGCATCGGTCGTCGTGCACCTCGACCTGCCCTGGACGGAAGCGCGCCTCGCGCAGCGCGTCGGGCGCGCGGCGCGGCTCGGCGCGCGCCACCGCAAGGTGGCCGTATACGCGCTGGCGCCGCCGGCCACCGCCGAGCGCATCCTCGAGGTGGAGGCACGGCTGCGCGAGAAGGCGCGCGTCGCCGGTGTCGCGATCGGACCCATGACCGGCCCTTCCTTCCCGGGCGCGTCCACCGAGACGGTGCGCTCCGGGCCGGGCGACGCCGAGCGCACGCGCGAGGTGAT
>DATMHT010000052.1:0-2362 GCA_035554795.1 Gemmatimonadaceae bacterium
GCCGACGGCGCGCCCGGCATTGCGCCACGCGGCGGCCGAGCAGGCGGTGAGGACGACGGGGACGAGGGACAGCGCGCACAGCGCGCGAGTGGCGGACGGCCGCATCGCTCTCCGGGGTGTGGTGGGGAGCGGAAGTCTACACGGGCGGCTCTCGGCTGTCAGCTCTCGGCCCTTCTTCGACAGGATGAACAGGATGGACAGGATGAAGAGCACCCCCATCCTGTCCATCCTGTCCATCCTGTCCGATCAACGAGAGTCGCCTAACGCCGCGCGACCGAGGCCGTCGCCGCGACGATGGCGGTGAGCGATACGACGAGCACGAGATAGGTGACGAACGCGCGGCCGTCGGCCGTCTCCTCGCGGGAGCGCCAGGCGCGGTAACCGCCGACGGCGGCGACGACGTAGAGCAGCGGCTGCGACGCGAGCAGTCCGGCGAGCGCCGTCGCGCCGGCCGCGGTCCACCGCTGCGGGCGCGACAGGGCGCGGAAGCCGCGGGCGCCGTCGAGCTGCCAGACGGGGAGGAGATTGAACAGGTTGAGATAGGCGCCGAGCCCCGCGATCGCGCCCCACACCGGGATACCCGTGATCAGGAAGACCACGAGCGCGCCGGCGGCGGCGCCGAGTCCCCACTCGGGGCCGGCGAGTCCGACGCGCGCGTCCTCGCGGGCGTTCAGCGGTGCCTGCTTCAGACGAACGAACGCGCCGAGCCCCGGGATGAACATCGGCGCGCCGGCGCGGATGCCGTAGCGCGCGAGCGCCGCGACGTGCCCCATCTCGTGGATGTAGATGGACGCGACGAAGCCCGCGGCGAGCGGCCAACCGTAGAGCTGGAAGTAGACCCCGACGAAGGCGAGCATCGAGAACAGTGTCTTCGCCTTCGTCAGGCCGAGCAGGAGCAGCTTCGCCTTGGAGAGCAGCACGACCACCGCGGCGCTGATCGCGCCCCAGCCGCGCTTGAGCCACGAGCCGTCCGTCGTCGCCGCGGACGGCCTCACGCGCGGCGCGGCGTCGATCCGACGCGTGACGTCGTCGAGCCGCGTGGCGACCGCGGCGTGCTGCGGCGCGGCCGCCGGAAGCAGCTCGAGCGCGTCACGCCACGCGGCGGCGGCCGCCGGAAGGTCGCCCCTGCGGTCGGCCTCCTCGGCGACCGCCGCGAGGCGCGTCAGCTCGGCGGCGTGGACGAGCGTGCCGCACGACGGACACGCCAGCAGCGACGGCGCGAGCTGCGTCGCGCAGCCGGCGCACGCCGCGACGGTGGCCGCGCCCGGCTCGTAGGAAGCCGCCGGGCGCGACGTACCGACGTCGCCGTCAGGCACCGGCGGCGGGCGCGCCGACGCTCGCCGGACGCGACTTCACGTTGTAGGGACCGCTGAACGATGGCCCGCTGGCCGTCGCGCCCGACGCCGTCATCTGCCACGCGCGACGCAGCGCGAAGCCGACGATGGCGAGATTGATGAGCGACCCCGGCAGCCCACCGGCGATGATCGCGATCGGACCGGCGAGCGCGATCGCGATGATCGCGACGAGGAAGAGCCCGAACGCCCTGCCCGCCGACGGCTTCGTGCTCTTCGCCGCCGTCCCGTGCGTCGCGGCGGAATCCGCGAGCGGCGCGACGAGCGACTCGGCCTCGTTGGCGACTTCGCTCGCCGCCTTCTCGGCCGCGGGCTCGGTCGTCACGGTGCGCGACGACGCCGACGTCTTGCCATGCGCGGCGGTGCTGGTCGCCTCCTGCTTCGCGCTCCCCTCGAGCGCACCCTCGATCACGAACGGCGCGTAGGCGCCGCCGATCGCGAAGTAGGTGAGCAGAACGGCGAGGAGCTGGTAGCGGCGCCCGCCGCGGCCGCCGTTCCCCTTCCGGATCGCGGTCGCGACGAGCATGCCGACGGCGATGGACACGAGCGCCCAATCGAAGTCGGTGATCTTGATGAACGCCCAGTAGCCAGCGGCGCCGACGAGTGCCGCGCCGAGCCCGAAGAGCGCCGCGCGCGCCATGCCGCCACCCCGACCGTCGGCCGCGTCGCTCGCCTGCTCGGCGACGCGCTTGCACTTCGGGCAGTAGACCGCGCCGGCGGTCTCGTAGTAGTAACCGCTGATCGGTGCCGCGCACTTCGAGCATGCCGCGGTGCCGCCGCCGCTCGCCGGCGCGCTCGCCGCCGGGGCGCTGGTCACGGGCGCGCTGAAGTCGATCGGATTGCTGGGCGCGCGGGTCGTCGTCTCGTCCGCCATGGGACGGTCTCCGGGATAGTGGGAGCCGCGCGCCATGACGACGCACGACGCCGTCCGCACCAGACGTTAGGCACGGACGGCGTCAATAAGACGATCGGGCGGGTAGCGAGGTCAACTGTAAGGGCGGCGCTCGGCT
>DATMHT010000053.1:0-3212 GCA_035554795.1 Gemmatimonadaceae bacterium
CTCATGACGACCTCGAACGCGGCGGCCGAGTCCTCCGCGCTCAGCGACTCGCCGAAGGCGAGCCGCCGCACCGCGCCCCGCAGCGCGTCAGCGGACACCGATCGAGTCGATCAGCCGCTCGGCGAGCCGGCTGTTGAACGCGATGAGCGAGATCAGCAGCGCGAGGAGACGCACGCGCTCGACGTCCTCCTCGAGGAAGACGCCGCGCTGCGCGCGATTGGTGAGGTTCACGACGCCGATCAGCTCGTCGCGGTAGACGAGCGGGAAGCTGATGAACGAGCCCGTCGTGAAGTACTGGTCGCCGAGCAGCGGATGCGCCCGCGCCTCGGTGACGTCCTGGACGACGATCGGCTCGCGGGCAGCGGCGACGCGACCGGCGACACCCGTGCCGATGGCGATGCGGGCACCGTCGAGCACGTGCGGCGCCAGGCCGCGCGCCCCGGCGAGGTAGAGCATGTTCGGCTCGGGCGCGCGCAGCATCAGCGAGCAGCGCTGCGCCTGCATGTCGTCGCCGACGAGGGCGAGCAGGCCGTCCACGAGCTGGCGCGGGTCGTCCTCGGCGTTCCCGTCGAGCGTCAGCACGCGGTCTATGAGATACAGCGTCCGCGTCTTCTGGCGCAGCGCCTCGCTGCGGCGGTGGAGCTCGACGTGCAGGCTCTCGAGCTGCCCGACCGCCGCCGTCACCTGCTGCTCGACCGCGTTGGCGCGTCGCGTCGCCTTGCGCGCCTCCTCGGTGGCGCGAGCCGCCTCCTTCTCGAGGTGGACGACGCGCGCCGGGTCGGCGGCGGCGCCCTTCCCTACCTCGTCCCGCGCCGCGGTGAGCTGGCGCTCGAGCTCGCCCAGCTTCCGGACGTAGTCGCCGTGCACGCGCTGCGTGACGTCCTCGAGCGTGCGCACCGCCTCGTCGCGCGCCTCCTTCTCGGCGAACCGGACGAAGGCGAGGTCGAACAGCGCGGCCGCCGGCGCGAATCGCTCGGCGGCGCGGGTACCGAAGATCTTGCGCGGCTCGTAGAGCGAGATGACCGCCGCGAGCGCGCCTTCGAATCGCACGCCGCGCAGCGACAGGAGCCCGCCGTCGGCCATCGGCGGCAGGCCGAACAGGCGGGCGTACTCCTGCGACTGCTCGCCCAGGTCCACGAACTGCCCGCCCTGGGCGATCGCGATGCGCGCCGTCGCCGGCAGGTGATCGAACGTCGTCTCGACCTTGCTGCGGTTGATGCGGCCGTCGTGCGGCGTCAGCCGGTCGGCGAGCATCTCGCGCCGGCCGTCGTAGCGCAGCAGCGCGAGGTGGGCGGACCGGTCGATCTCGGCGAGCCCCTCGCTCAACGCGACGAGCGCGTCGTCCAGGTCCGGGGCGGCGCTGAGGGCGTGGGCGAGCGATGCGAGGGTGCGCGGGGCCATCGGGAGTCGGAAGCAGCGTCGGCGCGTCGGTGGGCACGCGCGGGAGCGCGGGCGCCGGAAGCGGCGCGGGCAGGCGCGCGCGCCCGACGGGTGCGCGTGGTGCGCCGGACGCGCAATGTTGAGCCGTACGTCCAGCATTGTCAATCGCTTCGGCATCGTCGCATCGACGGCGCGCGTTCCTTGACACCCCAAACCACGCGGGTAACTTCCGCGTGATGCCGGAGCGCACCCTACAGCTGGTGCTTCATTACGATGGGGCTCGCTTCGCGGGGTGGCAGCGTCAGCCGGACGCGCGCACCGTGCAGGGGGTGCTCGAGAGTACGCTCGCGCGGCTTTGCGCCGGGCCGGTCGCCGCGTTAGGCGCGGGCCGCACCGACGCCGGGGTGCACGCGCGGGGCCAGGCGGCGGGCGTGCGCGTCGCGGAAAAGTGGACCGCGCCGGCGCTGCGGCGCGCGCTCAACGCGACCCTTCCCGGCGATGTCTGGGTCGCGGCGGCGCACGAGATGCGCCCGGAGTTCCACGCGCGCTACAGCGCCACGGCGCGCGCGTACCGGTACGTGGTCGGCACGGACGACGAAGCGCGCTCCCCCTTTCGGCGCGCCTGGGAGTGGGCCCTCGATCGCCCGCTCGACGAGGCGCTCCTCTCGGCAGCGGCGACCGCGATCGTCGGGGAGCACTGCTTTCGCGCCTTCGCGGTGCGCGGTACGGCGCCGGCGCACGACGACCACCGGTGCGACGTTCGGCGCGCCTCGTGGCGGCGGACGGCGGACGGCCGGCTGGTGTTCGAGGTCGAGGCGAATCGCTTCTTGCACCACATGGTCCGCTTTCTCGTCGGGACCATGGTCGACGTCGCCAGCGGACGCCGCGAGCCGGGAGCGCTGCGCACGCTGCTCGACGCCGACGACAACCGCGGCGTCTCGGCGCCCGCGCCGCCGCACGCGCTCTTTCTGGAGCGCGTCGACTACCCACGCGAACTTTACCTAGAGAGCGCATGAGGATCTTTCTCGCGACCGCGCGGCTGGAAGACATCCGGTGGGCCGTCGAGCACGGCCTCGCCGACGGCGTTGCCACCTCGCCGGCGATGCTCGCCGACGCCGCCGGCGCGGACGGCGACGCCCGCGAGCTCCTCGCCGAGATCTGCCGGAGCTCGGCGACGATGCCGATCTGCGTCAGCGTCGGTGCGCTCAACGGGGCCGACGTCTACCGCGACGGTCGCGAGCTCGCGCGCCTCGCCGACCACGTCATCGTCCAGGTGCCGATGATCGAGGACTCGGTCGGCGCCATGCGGCAGCTCCGCGCCGAGGGCGTGCGCGTCGGCGCGATGCTCGTCTTCAACGCGGCGCAGGCGCTGCTCGCCGCCAAGGCCGGCGCGACGATGGTGAGCATCCCGGTGGACCAACTCGACGCCCACGGTCTCGACGGCGTCGGTGTCGTCCGCGACGTGCACGCGGTGTTCCGCGCCGACGGTACCGAGTGCGACCTGCTGGCGACGGGCGTCCGCGACGCGGCGCGCTTCGCCGCCTGCGCGACGGCCGGCGCCGACGGGGTCAGCGTCACGCCCGAGGTGCTCCGTGCGCTCCTGCTGCACCCGCTCACCGACCGCGGCGTGGATCAGTTCCTGAACGAGCTTTCGCGACGCCCGAAGGCGCGCCTCGCCACGTGAGCCATCCGCGTCTCCCCGCTCGCCGGCTGTGCCGCTGGCGCGCGCTGGCGGCAGCCGTCGTGCTTGGAGTCGCTGCCGCCGCCTGCTCCGCCTCCGGCGATCGCCAGGACAGCACCGGCCTGGCCATGGCGCAGGTCCCCGGCGGCGT
>DATMHT010000054.1:0-6914 GCA_035554795.1 Gemmatimonadaceae bacterium
TTGATGGTGACCTTGCACAGGTCGACGCCAAGGCAGCGCGAGATCTCGTGGGCGAGCGCCGGGTTCGCGGTACCCGAGATCAGCTTGAAGCCGTGCGACGGTACGGACAGGCCGTCCATTTACCTGATGATCAGGGTGAAGGGCGAAACGCGCCTGCCAGCGCGCCCGCCCCGATGTACCGCACGCGGTAGCGATGCCGCGCGGGCTCGCGCACGCGCCGCATCTTGCCGCGGCCGGCGAACGTCTCGGTCTGCGAATGGCAGTTGGGGCAGAGCCAGCGCAGGTTCTCGAGGCGGTTGTCGTCGTACTTCCCGTTCACGTGGTCGAGCTGCAGCGTGAGCGGCTTCCCCTGCCACTCGCCGGCGTTGCCGCACGTCGCGCAGACGAGCGGTTGCACCATCGCCAGGGCGCGGGTGCGCAGCCCGGTGCCGCGGACCCGACTATGCTCGCGGAAGACGTCGGCGAGCGACCAATCCTTTGCCGCGTGCGAAGCGCGCAACGCCGCGATCTGTGCCGCTCTCGTGAAGTGAGTCGTGTCCAGGCCGAGGCGCGCAACGTGGAGCTTCATCGTGCGAAAGTTGCCGCCAGCGGGCCGGAGACCGAGCGCGCGAAGCGTCTCACTGAAGCTCGCGTTCTTCGCAACGGCTTCGCGCAATTGCTGTTCGGTCCAGGTCCTCACGCGTCCTCGCATGATCGATTGCCCCGCTAGGGTTCGAACCTAGATTCTGGGCTCCAAAGGCCCATGTCCTGCCGGTTGGACGACGGGGCATCAACAGCCACAAAAGCTAGTCCGCCGGCTCCACGCTCACAACTCGTTCCGCCGTGCGCGTGAGCCGAATCGCGCAGCCGGCCGCGCGCTCGAGCGTGGCGGCGTCAGGAGGACGGTCGAAGACGCCGAACAACGTCGAGCCGGACCCGCTCATGAGCGCGATCCGCGCGCCGGCCGCGGCGAGCGCGTCGCGGGCGGCGGCCAGTGCCGGATGGCGCGCGAGGACGACGGGCTCGAAGTCGTTCGCGGCCAGGCGGTACACGGGCTCCCAGGCCACGAACTGGTGCGGGAAGAGCATCCGCGGCGCGGGCCCGCGCGCACCACTGCCTTCCTGCTCGGCGGCGCGCCGCTCGGCGAGCCAGCCGTAGGCGTCCGCCGTCGAGACGCCGAAGTCCGGGACGAGCAGGGCGACGTCACGCGCCGGCAGGGCGGGGAAGGCCATCATCCGCTCGCCGCGCCCCCATGCCAGCGCGAGCGGCGCTTCGGCGGTCATGAAGGGCACGTCCGCACCGAGCGCGGAGGCGAGCGCGAACAGGCGCTGCTGCGGGAGCGGCTCGGGGTTGAGCGCGTTGAGCACGCGCAGCACGGCGCCCGCGTCGGCGCTCCCGCCGCCCAGGCCGCCGCCCGTGGGGATGTGCTTCTCGACCGCGATCTCGAAGCCGGACGGCCACCCCGCGGCATCCGCGTAGGCGAGGGCGGCGCGGTAGGCGAGGTTGGACTCGACGGCGCCGAGGCCGGCCGGGGGCATCGCCGGCCCGACACAGTCGAGCGCGCGGTGCCCGTCGTCGCGGACGCGGACGACGACGCGGTCGGCGAGGTCCAGGCGCGCGAACAGCGTCTCGAGCTGGTGATAGCCGCTCGCCTCGCGGGCAAGCACACGCAGGTACAGGTTGACCTTGGCCTGCGCGGCGACCGACGCGGCGCGCGCTCCGGCCAGCGCTCCGCCGCCCCGTCGGGCCGACCTCACGCCGCGCTCACGCCGCGCCCTTGGAGGGCCGCGCTTCAGGCGCCGCCGGACCGGTGCCGTTCGTCTCCGGCTCCTCGCCGGCGGCGGCACCGGCGATCTCGCCGAGGTGCAGGCCGAGCCGCGCGAAGTAGACCGCGCCCATGACCGTGATCGGAATGAACGACAGCAGGTGGAAGCCGATCGCCCAGCTCGTCGCCTGGGTCGAGTTCACGCCGTACACGGTGAGCCCGGTTCGCGCCGCTGCCTCGAACACGCCGAAGAAGCCGGGCGCCGCCGGCAGCGCGACGCCGACCGAGATCAGCCCCTGGAGGAACAACGCGGCGCCGAAGCCGGCGGTCGTCATCGCGAGCGCCTTGAACGCGATCCAGAAGGCGAGCGCGTTCGTCAGCCAGTGCACGACGGTCCAGAACAGCACCTCCGCGAAGCGCCGCGGGTGGCGCAGCACGCCGAGCCCCGACGCGAACGCGGCGAGCACGTCGCGGCCCCGGGCCTCGAGGCGCGGGGCGACGCGGCGCGCGAACGCCTCGTAGAGCGAGATGATACGCGCCGGGAAGAAGACGAGCAGGTAGAGCGCGGCGACGAGCGTGGCGAGGAAGATCGTTCCCGTGCCGGCCCAGTTCGCGACCATGTCGCCCGCCGCCGTGCCGCGCGGGAAGCGCGGGTCGAGCATCGCCAGGAACATGAGGCCGAGCACGACGACCGCGTCGAAGAGCCGGTCCACGGCCAGCGACGCGAACGACGCCGAGAAGCTCACGCGCGGCGCCTCCCGCGTCAGCGCGTAGGCGCGGGCGATCTCACCGGCGCGCGCGGGCACGACGTTGTTGACCATCATCCCGATCGCCGTCGAGCGCCACAGCATGCCGAAGGGCAGATTCGGCTCGACCGGGTGCAGGATCGCGCGCCAGCGCCGCGCGCGGAGCGGGAAGATCGCCGTCGCGGCGACCGCCGAAAGGAGCAAGAGCGGGAGGTTCGCGTCGCGCAGCTCGCGCCAGACGTCGGCGAGGTGGACGCCGCGCAGCGTCCACGCGAGAAGGAGGGCGCTCAGCGCGAAGCCGAGCACGCCACGCCAGCCGATCTTCATCCTTCGTCAGTCTCCGGTAGCGGCGAGCTCGATGAGGGCGAGCAGCTCGTCGAGGGCGGCGCGGTCACCGGGCGCGACGGTGCCTATGCCGCGCTGCAGCGTCTCGCGCAGCTCGCGGGCGCGGCTCAGCGCCGCCTGGCCGCGGTACAGCAGCGACTCGATCGGCACGACCGCGCCGGCGTCCACCGCCTCCTCGGCGATCGGCGTCCGCTGGCTCAGCGGCTCGCGATCGAGCTGGCTGATGCCGGCGATCCCCGACTCGAGGAGCGCGTGGAGCTGGCGGCCGGTCGGCGTCGGCGAGCGGCCGCGCCCAACGGCCTGCGGCGCGAGCGTGTCGATGGACACCGGCGTGTTCGCCGCGCTGCGCCGCCGCGCGGCATCGCGCCCGCGCGAGAGCTCGCCCAGCCGGCGCGCGAGCTCGCCGCTCTGGGACGTCGGGTCGGCGAGCAGCGCCGCGACCTCGTCGAGCGCCGCGAGCGCGGGCGCGTCGAGCGCGACGACGGCGTCGCGGTAGGCGGCGACGAAGCCGGCGACCTCGTTCTCGCCGAAGCCGTGCGCGGCCTCCTCGAGCGCGTGCAGCGCCTGCTGCAGCGCGCGACGAACGGAATCCTCGTGCCCGGGCACGCCGCCCGTCGCGCGCCGCGCATCGGCGACGAGGCGCCGCAGGTGCTCGGCCTGGCTCACGACCTCGAGGCGGAAGCGCTCGGCGGGCGTGGTCGGCGGGTTGGCGGCGCGGGCGACGACGTGCGGCCCGCCGTCCGCGAAGAAGAGCTCCGCGATCGGCACGACGCGGTCGGCGTCGCCGGCCGATTCATCGAGCGCGGCGCTGGCGGCGGCCAGGCGGGCGACGTCGGAGCCCGCGGGATCGGGACGGCGGCCGGCGAGCACCTCGTCGGAGACGCGGCGGAGCACCTCACCCGCGGCGGCGAGCACCGCGCGCTGCTCGGCGGTCGCGTCGGCCTGGCCGAGCTCGAGCGGCTTCGTCGCCCGCTCGATCGCTTCGACGACGTCGCCGAGCGGCGGCAGGTCCTTCACGGCGGCGACGCCGCGGAGCGCGCGCACGCGCCCGAGCACGTTCGCGAGCGCGTCGCGCGACGTCGGGTCGGCGCCGAGGTCGGCGAGGGCGACGACGATGCCGGCGGCCGCGGTCGCGAGGTAGCGCGCGGCGCCATCGCTCGGCGCCGCCGCCGCCGGAGCGGCGTCACCGGCGACGGCGGTCATCCCGAGTGGCGGTGTCGGCGACCCGCCGCGCCAGGGCGGCGCGAAGCCGGAGAGCTCGGCGACGCGAGCGCGCACGCGTGCGTCTTCCGCGGCGCCCCAGGTGCGCAGCGCACGGAGGAGGATCTTGAGGTCGTCCACCGCCGACGTCAGCGCGCCCTTGAGCGCGGCGTCCCACCAGAGCGTCCCGTCGCGCAGCGCACGTGCCGCGCGCTCGATCCCGCCCGCCAGCTCGGCGATCCCGCCGGCGCGCGCCATCGTCGCGCTGCCGCGCAGTGCCCGCGCCACCCGAGCAAACTCCGTCGCCTCGGGGCCGGTGTCACCGGCGGCGCCGAGGAGCGCGTCGAGTCGCTCGACGTACTCGCTCGCCTCGAGGATGAAGAAGTCGATCAGCCCGGGGGTGGACATGAAGAACGGCGGGGAGGCTGTAAGCGGTGGGCGGTCGGCGCGAGCGACGGGCTGTCGCCGGAGACGAAGATAGTGCCGTGCGTCACGGCTGCGCGAGCAGCACGGTTGGTGGCCTACAATGACCGCCGGCCCGGCCGTGACGTCACGGGGGCAGCGCCGACCGCCGACCGCCCACCGCCGACCGGGCTTCGTCCATCGCGCGCCGCATCTCCCGCACCGACTCGGCGAGCCCGACGAACACCGCGCGGCTGACGATCGAGTGGCCGATGTTGAGCTCCTCGATCTCGGTGATGGCGGCGACGGGCCCGACGTTCCGCACCGTCAGCCCATGTCCGGCGTGGACCGCGAGGCCGAGCGCGGCGCCGAGCGCAGCGCTCTCGGCGAGCGCGCGGAGCGTCGCCGGATCGGTCGGGTGGTGTGCGTAGCTGCCGGTGTGCAGCTCGATCGCGGCGGCGCCGAGGTCGCGCGAGCGGCGCACGGCGTCGGCGGTCGGATCGATGAAGAGGCTCGTGCGGATCCCAGCCGCCGCCAGCCGCGTCAGGCACGCCCGGACCGTCGCCGGGTCGCGGGCGACGTCGAGGCCGCCCTCGGTCGTGACCTCCTCGCGCCGCTCGGGGACGAGCGTGACCTGGTGCGGCCGCAGCCGCTCGGCGATCGCCGTCATCTCGGGCGTGCACGCCATCTCGAGGTTGAACACCGTGCGCACGTTGCGCGCGATGCGCTCGACGTCGGCGTCCTGGATGTGGCGACGGTCCTCGCGCAGGTGGGCGGTGATTCCGTCGGCGCCCGCGTCCTCGCACAGCGCCGCCGCGGCCACCGGGTCGGGCTCGTCGGTCCGCCGTGCCTGCCGCAGCGTCGCGACGTGATCGATGTTGATGTAGAGGCGAAGTGGGGGGCGCATGGAACGTTCGGCGGCTTGGGTAGTCAAATGCTGGGCTCGGGACTCGGGACTCGGGACCCGCTACCCCAGACCCGCTCCCCGATGTTAGCTTCGCACCACCTTACCGTACCGTGGAGAGCTCCGTGAGGAAACTAGTCGTCGCCGCACTGCTGGTGATGGGGGCGGCCTGCCGCTCGGCGCCCGTCGCCAAGGGTGGGCTCACGACGGGCGCGTCGTCGCCGAAGGGCGCGATCGAGGGATTCCTCGGCGCCGTCAAAGCGCAGGACCTGCAGGCGATGTCCACCGTCTGGGGAAACAAGAAGGGCCCCGCCCGCGACGCGATCGAGCGGAACGAGCTCGAGAAGCGTGAGCTGATCATGCAGTGCTACCTCGGCCACGACACGTACCGCGTCGTCAGCGAGGCCCCCGGCGAAGGCGACCGGAAGCTGTTCCGCGTCTCGCTCACCAAGGGCCGCCTGACGCGCGAGACGAAGTTCACGACCATCGAGGGCCCGTCGGGCCGGTGGTACGTCGAGGACGTGGACCTGGCGCCGACCTCCGACCTCTGCAAGCAGCGGTAGCGGGAACGGCGCCCCATGGGGGCGCGTTGACGGCGAGGTAGCCGAGTCAGCGACGAGAGGGGCGCGGCGGATCCGGGAGGGTCGGCCCTGCCCCTCTCGTCGTACCGGTTGCCAGGCTGGTTAGTATTCGGAGAGCTCCACGAGGACGCCGGCGGTCGCGCTCGGATGCAGGAAGGCGATCCGCTTCCCCTCGGCGCCAAGTCGCGGAGTCTCGTCGATGAGACGGACGCCGGCGCGTCGGCAGCGGTCGAGGGCGGCATCGATGTCGTCCACGGCGAAGCAGACGTGATGGATGCCGGGGCCGCGCTTGGCGACGTACTTTCCGATCGGCGACTCGGGGGTCTCCGCCTCGAGCAGCTCGACGAGCGACTCGCCGGCCGCGAGGCCGATGATGCGCGCCCCGTCGGCGTCGTCGAGCGGGACCTCGGGCATGCCGAGCACGTCGCGGTAGAAAGGGACGATCCCGGCGAGGTCGCGCACGGCGATGCCGATGTGCGCGATGCGGGTGCCGCGCGGTGCGGCGGCGGCGTCATGGCCGCCGTCCGGCGGCGTCGGATGTGGCATGGCTTTGGCGCTCCCGGAGGCGGGGGGTTGGAGCGCTGAACATAATTCAGTGGTACGACCCGGACAGCAGCACACTTCGAATCACTGGCGCTCCGGCGCCCTTGGGAATGAGGATGGCAGCATGGCGAACACGAAGGCAGTCACGGACGCGGATTTCGAGACCGAGGTCGAGAAGCACGGCGGCCTCGCCGTGGTGGACTTCTGGGCGACCTGGTGCGGCCCGTGCCGCATGATCGCGCCGATCCTCGATCAGCTCGCGGTCGAGTACCAGGGCAAGGTGAAGGTGACGAAGCTGGACGTGGACTCGAACATCAAGACCGCGTCGCGCTTCAACGTCCGCTCGATCCCGACGATCCTGTTCTTCAAGGACGGGAAGCTCGTGGACCAGGTGGTCGGCGCCGTGCCGAAGCCGCAGCTCGAGATGAAGTTCAAGCAGCATGCGGCGT
>DATMHT010000055.1:0-13603 GCA_035554795.1 Gemmatimonadaceae bacterium
GCCGCCACGGTTGAGAACGTGGGTATAGATCATCGTCGTGCTCACGTCCTTGTGGCCGAGGAGCTCCTGGACCGTGCGGATGTCGTAGCCGTCCTCGAGGAGATGCGTCGCGAACGAGTGCCGGAAGGTGTGACACGTCGCTCGCTTCACGATCCCCGACTGCTTCACGGCGTCGGCGACGGCACGCTGGACCGCCGAGGGGTCCAGATGGTGGCGACCCACCTCGCCCGTCGCCGGGTCGCGGTGACGGCGCCGGGCCGGGAACACGAACTGCCAACGCCAGTCGTGGGCGGCGCCGGGGAACTTGCGGTCGAGGGCGTCCGGCAGGGGCGCACGCCCGCCGCCGGCGGCGACGTCCCGCGCGTGCAGCCGCTCGACCGCGGCGAGGTGTCGGCGCAGCGGATCGCACGCGGCGTCGGCGAGCATCGTGCGACGATCCTTGCCTCCCTTCCCCGCCCGCACCAACAGCTCGCCACGCCCGAAGTCCACGTCCTTCACACGGAGCCGAAGACACTCGAGCAACCGGAGCCCGCCACCGTACAGGAGCAGCGCCACGATCGCCGGCGTCCCGCGGAGCCGTCCGAGAACCGCCCACACCTCGGCGCGCGTCAGCACCTGGGGCACGCGGCGGTGCCCTTTCGCCCGCGCGATGCCGTCGGGAAACGCGAGCGGCACCCGCAGCACGTCGCGGTAGAGAAAGAGGAGCGCCGCCAGCGCCTGGTTCTGCGTCGGCGCCGCCACGCGACCGTCGATCGCCAGGTGCGAGAGAAAGCGCTCGACGTGCCGCTCGTCCAGCGTGCCCGGATGACGCAGCCTGTGGAAGCGCACGTAGCGGCGGACCCACGCTACGTAGGCCTGCTCCGTCCGCGCGCTGTAGTGCCGCACCCGGATCTCCCGCCTCAACCGCTCGAGCAGTTTCGGCGGCCGATGACGCGCGCCACCGTCATTGTCGTCCGCCGCGGCGATGACGTCGCCTTGCACCCGACCTCCACGATCGCGCAGGACGGATAGCATGAACCGGCGGGGTCCCGACACGCGCGTCGGAATCCCGCCGGTCACACCGATTCGTCGCGCGACGACGAGGCCGCGCGCGTGGCGCCTAACGCGCGCCGGTCGCGCCCATCGTCACCACCACCTCGCGACGCCGCCCGTCGTCCACCAGCGGCACGACGCCGCCCTCGACCGACGCGCCGTCCACGGTCACCGACGCGACGCCACGCGACACGCGATCGGGGTTGCGCACGGTGATCGCGTACGGGGTTCCGCCGTACCGGTACTCGACGGAGAACTCGGTCCACTCGCGCGGGACGCAGGGGTCGAGCGTCAACCGGTCGCCACGCTTCGTGAAGCCGACGATGGACTCGAGCGCGACCCGGTACATCCAGCTCGCGGAGCCGGTGTACCACGTCCACCCGCCACGCCCGAGCTGGCCGGAGGCGGTGTAGACGTCGGCGGCGACGACGTAGGGCTCGACCTTGTAGGCGGCGACCTGCTCCGGCGTCGCGCCGTGCGTGAACGGGTTGAGCATGTCGAAGAGCGCGAAGGCACGGTCGCCGTCGCCGCGCATCGCGGTCGCGAGCACGGCCCAGAGCGCGGCGTGCGTGTACTGCGCCCCGTTCTCGCGCACGCCCGGCAGATAGCCCTTGATGTAGCCGGGGTCGTGCGGCGTCCGGTCGAAAGGCGGCGTCAACAGCATGATGAGCCGCGCGTCCTCACGCACGAGATGCTCGTTCAGCGACGCCATCGCCTGGGTCGCGCGGTCGGGCGCGCCGGCGCCGGAGATGACGCTCCAGCTCTGCGCGATCGAGTCGATGCGGCACTCGTCGCTCGTGGACGAGCCGAGCGGGGTGCCGTCGTCGAAGTAGGCGCGACGATACCACGCGCCGTCCCACGCCTGCTCCTCGACGGCCTTCGCGTACGCGTCGGCGCGCGCACGCCAGTCGGCGGCTTCGGCGGTGTCGCCACGACGGTCGGCGTACACGGCGAAGGCGCGCAGCGTCGTCGTCAGGAACCAGGCGAGCCAGACGCTCTCGCCCTTCCCGTCCACGCCGACGCGGTTCATGCCGTCGTTCCAATCGCCGATGCCGATCAGCGGCAGGCCGTGCTGGCCGACCGTGCAGGCGCGATGCAACGCCCGCCGGCAGTGCTCGTAGATGCTCCCGTGCTCGTCGGTCACGCGGGGCAGGTCGTACACTTCGTGCTCGTCCGGCCCGAGCTCGCGCATCTCGAGGAAGGGGACGTACTCCTCGAGCACCGACGCGTCGCCGGTGACGCGGACGTAGTGGTCCACGACGAAGGGCAGCCAGGCGAGGTCGTCGGAGAACTTCGTCCGCACGCCACGCCCGGTCTGCGGGTGCCACCAGTGCTGCACGTCCCCCTCGAGGAACTGCCGCGCGGCGCTCCGCAGGATGTGCTCGCGCGCCAGCCCGGGCTCGGCGTACACGAACGCCATCACGTCCTGGAGCTGGTCGCGGAAGCCGTACGCGCCGCTCGACTGGTAGAGCGCGGAGCGCGCCCACATGCGGCAGGCGAGCGCCTGGTAGAGCGCCCACCGGTTCAGCATCGCGTCAAAGGCGGGCGACGGCGTGCGCACGCGCACGGCGGCGAGCCGCGACTCCCATCGCGACTCGGCGTCGCGCGCGGCACCGGCGGCGGCGGCGGCGGCGCCATGGCGGTGGATCGCGTCGCGCGCCCCGTCCTCGCCGACGGCGGCGCCGAGAAGGACGACGAGCTCACGCGTCTCGCCCGGCTCGAGAACGATCGTCGTCTGCAGCGCGGCGCACGGGTCGATGCCGGCGCCGGTCGTGCCGTCCAGCGACGCACGCTCCGCCGGCGACTGCCGCCGAAGCGCGGCGGGCGCGGCGAGCGAGCCGTTGCGGCCGACGAACTCGCGGCGGTCGGCCGTGTAGCCGGCCGGCGCGAGCGCATCGTCCGACGCGCCGCCCATCCAGCTGAAGGCGACGTAGCCGGCGTACTGCGGGTCGTAGAAGTTCTGCGCGAAGACGGCGCCGGTGGTCCGGTCGAAGCGCGTCCGCACCTGGTGCTGCGTGTGCTCGCGCATGACGCCGAGCGCCCACTCGACGTAGCTGGTGACGGAGAGACGCCGGCGGAGACGGCCGCGGTTGGTGATGGCGAGCGTCGTCACCTTCGTCGCCTCGCTCGGCATCGCGGGCGCGACGGGAGCGGAGGCGGGCGCGGCCATGGTCATCGTCGCGACGGAGGCGATGCCGTCGTGCTCGTGCTCGAAGCGCGAGAAGCCGGCGCCGTGCGTCACCCGATAGGGCGACTCGTGGCGCACGGGCGCGGGGGTCGCGCTCCACAGGTCGCCGCTGTCCTCGTCACGCAGGTAGAGGACCTCGGTCGGGGCGTCGGTCACGGGGTCGTTGTGCCACGGCGTGAGACGGTAGAAGTAGCTGTTGCCGACCCACGCGAAGCCACCGCCGCTCTCGGTGATGCAGAAGCCGCCGTCGGGCGTGGCGACGACGTTCGACCAGGGCGCCGGCGGCAGCGCGTCGCCGCCGAGCCGGACCTCGTAGTCGAGCGTGTCCGGACGCAGCCCGCCGACACCGTTGAAGAAGAGGAGCGGCGCGCCGGCGACGGCCGACGACGAGGACGGGTTCTCGGAAGATCCGGTACCGCCGCGCGACGCGGTGGTGTCGCGCGCGGCGGACGAAGTTTGCAACTTCCCCGTGGGGGGGGGCCCCCCGGCAGCCGGCGGCGCGGCCGCCGAGCCCGACGCATCCGCCGACGCGGTCGAGGCGAGCACACCGGCGGACGCGCGCGACTTGCCGCCGTCGCGCCCGCGTCGTTCGCCTGCGCCGAGCGGGCTTCCGGTCCAGGCCGGGCCCGTCTGATCCTGCTCACCGAACCAGGGCCGGCCAACTTCCACCCGGGGGGGGCCCCCCGTGCCCGGCCGCCCACCGAACGGCGACCACCCTCGGCCGCGCATCCCCGGCGACGCGGCCGCGGCCGCCCGACCCGACTCGGCGGCGCGCGCGGCACCCTCCTCGACCTCGATCGGCGTCAGCGCCGGCTCGCGCCGCTCGAGCAGCGGTCCGAGCGGCAGCCCCTCGCACGGCACGTGGACGCGCGCGGTCGCCCGCAACATCAGCAGGTCGTCGGCGCTCATCACGTCCTGACGCCGGATGAAGACGCCGCCCGGCCGGTCCACCACCCCGGCCTCGCTCGACGCGAGCACGGTCGCCACGAGCTCCTCGGTCAGCTCCTGCAGATAGCTCGGCGGCCGCGTGTTCAGGACGACGAGGTCCACCGTCATCCCCTTCAGACGCCAGTAGTGGTGCGCGGCCAGCAGCTGCCGCAGCGTCGGCAACCCCTGCGGCGAGTCGATCGTCGCGAGCAGGATCGGCCAGTCGCCCGAGAGCCCATGCGCCCACAGCACCGGCTGCGCGCCCTGGTTCCGCTGCAGCTCGCGCTGCGGCGCGCGGAGACCGGGGTGCGAGAAGAAGAGGTAGCCGGCGAGCTGCTGGTAGAGCGCCGCGTCCGCCGGCGTGATGGCGAGGTCGCGCAGCTCCACCTGCGTCTGCGTCCACGCGAGGTCGAGCGCACGCTGGGCGCTGTACGGATCCTTGTAGCGGTCGGCCAGCTCGAGCGCCCGGTCGCGCTCGTCGGCGACGAGCGTCGTGAACGCGACGCGCGCGCTCTGCCCGGGCGCGACCCGCACCCGCGCCCGCAGCGCGAAGATCGGGTCGAGCACCGCGCCCGTCGTCCCCGACAGCGCGCCGCCCCGCTCGACACTCTCGGGGTCGCGCACGGTGCGGCCGCGGCCGACGAAGCGGGCGCGGTCGGTCTCGCACGTCACCTCGCCGACGAGCTCACCGGCCACGGCGGCGACGTGCAGACACCAGTGCCGCGCCTCGTGCGCGGCGCGCGGCCGGCGCGTCGCCAGCACCGCGGCGTGCTGCGCCAGCCACTCGGTCTCGACGAACAGGTTCGCGAACGCGGGATGCGCGCGGTCGGTGTCGGGCTGCGCCAGCACGATCTCGCCGTAGCTCGTCAGCTCGATCTCACGCTCCTCGTTGGCGTGGTTCACGACGGTCACGCGCCGGACCTCGGCGCGGT
Source organism: Gemmatimonadaceae bacterium (assembly GCA_035554795.1). Classification (GTDB taxonomy): domain Bacteria; phylum Gemmatimonadota; class Gemmatimonadetes; order Gemmatimonadales; family Gemmatimonadaceae; genus DATMHT01. The sequence goes on from DATMHT010000055.1 coordinate 5,080, forward strand.
CGTCGGGCACGACGGCGATCTCGTACACGGTCTCGACGTCGCCGTCGCGACGGTGGAAGACGACGCGGTCGTTGGCGAGCGTCGCCCGGTACCAGTTGCCCGGCACGCACATCGGCTGGTGCGCCGCGCTCCACGCGCGATCCTCGGTCACGTCGCGCACGTAGCACCACTGGCCGGTCGCGTCGCGCGTCCCGTCGGCACGCCAGCGCGTCACCGCCAGCACCGCGCCCTGCTCCGGCTGGTAGCGGCTGTAGCCGCCGCCGCCGTTCGTCACCATGATCGTGTATGGCAGGTTGCCGAGCAGCGCGACGCGCGGCTGCGGCGTGTCCGCCGTCTCGTACTCGCGCACCGCCGGCTGCTCGGCCTCGGCCGCCGGCATCGCCGCCTCGGCACCGTCCACACCGTGCGCCTCCTGCAGCACGAGCCGGCTCGGGATGCGCTCGTAGAGGATCAGCTCCGCCGAACGCACCATCGGGTCGGCGTGGAAGCGACGCTGCCAGACGTTCTCGCGCAGCACGTTGGTGAGCGCGACGAGCCCCATGCCCACATGGTGCGCGAAGTAGCTGCCGACGATCGCCGGCGAGCCGGGCGCGGACAGACCGGGCGCGGTCGCGGTGACGCCGCCGGCGACGACGTTGCCGCCGGCGGGGCGTGTGTAGTCGAGCGCCTCGCGGAAGCCGTAGGGCCCGAGCGCGCCGAACTCGCGCTCGAGCAGCCGCGCGTTGGCGAGCGAGGCGTGCGGCTCGACCATCACCGCGAGCATCGTCGCGTACGGCGCGATCACCAGCTCCTTGCCGAGCCCGCGCTTGAGCGCGAGGTCGGGGACGCCGAAGCCGCGATACTGGTAGGTGTAGTTGCGGTCGCGGACGTTGTACGCGCTCTCGCTGATCCCCCATGGCACACCGCGACTGGCGCCGTACGCGATCTGCCGCCGCACCGCGCCGCGGTACGTCTGGTCGAGCAGCGTGAAGGGGAAGCTCTGCATGACGAGCAGCGGCATCAGATACTCGAACATGCTGCCGCTCCAGCTCACGAGCGCGGTCCCGGCGTCGGCCGCGGTCAGCGTGCGCCCGAGCCGGAACCAGTGCTCCACCGGCACGTCGGACTTCGCGATCGCGAGGAAGCTGGCGAGCCGCGACTCGGAGGCGAGCAGGTCGTAGTAGGACGAGTCGGCCTCGCCGCTCTGCGCGTTGTAGCCGATCGCGAACAGCTTCCGCATCGGGTCGAACAGGAAGCGGAAGTCCATCTCCAGCGCGAAGTCGCGCGCGCGCTCGGCGATCACCTCGAGCCGCGAGATCTCCATGGACGACCGCACGTTCCGCAGCGCCAGCTCGCGCAGCGTCGGCCAGCGCGGCACGGCCACGGGCGCGCCGCCCGCGCCGATCACCGGCTCGCCCTCGGCGACCCCGGCCTCCTCGGTCACCGCCCGCCAGCGCGCCGCGAGCGCCACCGTCCACGCGAGCCAGTCGAGCGTCATCGCGCCACGCTCGGTCAGCCCCTCGGCGCCGATCACCAGCCCCGCCTCGGCGAGCCGCGCCTCGACCGCGCGCAGCGCCCGCTCGACGTCGGACAGCGCCTCGCGCGCGGTCACCGTCCCCGCCTTGCCGCGCGCCGCCGTCGCGCGCGCCGTGCGCACCCGCTCGGCCGCCTCCTCGAGCGCACGCCACTCCAGCGGCGACGCGACCTCGCCGGAGGAGGCCAGCTCGCCGAGCCGCTCGCGCGTCACGTCGAGCGCGACGTCGAGCGCGCGCCAGACGCGGGCGCCGAACACCGGCTCGTCGGGCAGCTCCAGCAGCGCCTGCCGCAGCGCGAGGAGATGACCGGCGAGGTTGCCGCTGTCCACGGTGGAGACGTACGCCGGCTCGAGGACGTGCAGGGACGTCGTGTCGTACCAGTTGTAGAGGTGGCCGCGGAAGCGCCGCAGCCGCTCGAGCGTGCGGAACACCAGCTCGAGCCGCTCCGCCACCTCGCCGGCCGTCAGCACGCCGAGGTCGTGCGCGCTCACCACCGCCATGAGCTGCAGCCCGATGTTCGTCGGCGACGTGCGCGGCGCGACGATCGGCAGCGGGTCTTCCTGGAAGTTGTCGGGCGCGAGCCAGTTGGTCTCTTCGGTGACGAAGCGCTCGAAGAAGCGCCAGTGCAGCAGCGCGTAGCGCAGCGCCGCCGTCCGCTCCTGCAGCGGGAGCCGGAGCGAGCGGCGCACCGCGGGCGCGCTCAGCCGGTGCGCGATCGCCGGCGCCACGCACCAGAGCAGCACGAGCGGGAGCGCGGCGAGCGCGTACTCCCACGCCGGCACACGGTCCACCAGCACCGACAGCAGCCGGCCGTCGGGCGCGAACAGGAGATGCTCGACGTCCTTCACGCCGAACGCCGCCGCGACTGCCACCAGCGCGCCGATCGCCACGGCGAGCGCGACGGCCGGCCACATGCGACGCCACACCTCGCGCCGCGCACCGGTGACCGAGCGCTCCACCTGCGACGCCGTCTGCCACTCGAGGAGGTTGCGGCGCGTCAACAGACGGTGGAACGTGCGCACGATCGCGTCCGCGCTCACCACCGCCTGGTGCGGGAGGAAGGTGACGGCGAGCGCGAGCTGCTGCAGGCTCGTCATCGCGTCGCGACCGACGGCGGCGTAGTAGGCCGGCCAGCTCTTGTCCTGCGGCGGATGCAGCGCCGCCGTGAGCAGGCTGAAGAGCCACGGGAAGGCGATCACCCCGACGCCGATCCCCGTCCAGAGCAGCGGCGAGCCGGGCAGGATCGTCCAGCCGGCGACGAGCAGCGCGAGCTGCGCCATCTCCACCGTGCTGCGGCGGAGGTTGTCCACGATCTTCCAGCGAGAGATCGCGCTGAGCCGGTTGCGCGCCTTGCCATGCGGGCCGGGCACGCGCGCCCGTAGCCAGCGCAGGAGCTGCCAGTCGCCGCGGATCCAGCGGTGCTTGCGGCGCGTGTGCGTCAGGTAGCGCGCCGGGTAGTCGTCGTACACCTCGATGTCGGTGACGAGACCGGCGCGCGCGTAGTTGCCCTCGATGAGGTCGTGCGAGAGGAGCGTGTTCTCCGGGAAGCGCCCGTGCGTCGCCCGCTCGAACGCATCCACGTCGTAGATCCCCTTCCCCGTGAAGCTCCCCTCGCCGAACAGGTCCTGGTAGACGTCGCTCACCGCCGACGTGTACGGGTCCACGCCCGGGTGGCCGGAGTGGATCGAGGCGAAGAGCGAGCGGTGCGCGCTCGGCAGCGACACGCCGACGCGCGGCTGGAGGATGCCGTAGCCGCGCACGACACGGCCGACGCGCGCGTCGTACACCGGACGGTTGAGCGGATGCGCCATCGTCCCGACGAGCACGCGCGCCGCGTCGGGCGGGAGCACGGTGTCGGAGTCGAGCGTGATGACGTAGCGCACCGCGCGCAGCGCCGCGACGTCGCCGACGACGGTGGTGAACGCGCCGGCGGCGCCGCCGCGCAGCAGCTGGTTGAACTGGGCGAGCTTCCCCCGCTTGCGCTCCCAGCCCATCCACGCGCCCTGCGCCGGGTTCCAGAGCCGCGGCCGGTGGAAGAGGTAGAAGAGCTGCTCGTCGCCGCCGTCGTACTTCGCGTTCAACGCGCGTACGCCGTCCACCGCCGCGTGCAGGATGTCGGCGTCGCCGTCGCGCGTCTCGGTCGGCGCGTCGGTGAAGTCGCTGAGGAGGGCGAAGTGCAGGCTTTCGTCGCGATTGGCGAGGAACTGGACCTCGAGGTGCTCGAGCGCCTCCTCGACAGCGGCGACGCTGCCGAACAGTGTCGGCACGACGACCGCCGTGCGATGCGCACCGGGGATGCCGCGCTCGCGGAAGTCGAGCTTCGGCAGCGTCCGCGGCGGCATCAGCAGCGTCGTGAGCTGATTCAGCGCCCCGACTCCGACCTCGAGCGCCGGCAGCAGCGCGAAGAGGATGACGAGCAGCTCCGCGCCTTCGGTCGCCGGCCGCGCCAGCTCGACGATCGTCTCGAGCCCGACCCAGGTGAAGAGCGCCATCGCGCCGAAGTAGACGGCGTTCGGGTGACGCATCACCCAGCGGTACACCCGCTCGCTCGCCGTCGGCCGGTAGCCGAGCGCGCGCTCGAGATCCTGCCGGCCGTCGTCCACGAGATAGTAGCCGACGTGCGCGCGCCGCATGTCCCGCGGCTCGCCGGTGATCTCGGCGCTCGGACGCGCGGCGGCCGTGGCGGCGGCGATGGTGGCCGCGGTCGTGCCGCCGGCCGGCGTCGCGGTGGCGCCGGCGGCGGCCGCGGCGGCGCTGCCACGCAGCCAGCTCCGCGCGAGACCGACGGCGGCGTCGGCCACCTCGCGCTCGGGACGCTTCGTCCGCTTGGCGATGTGCTCGACGATGTGCCGGTAGTGGTCGCGCGTCGCGAAGGTCATGGACGCGTAGTCGCCCGTCGGATCGGCGCGGAGCGCGCGATCGAGCACGCTCTGCGACTCGACGAACGTCTTCCAGTCGAGGCGGGCGATCGCGCGCAGGCTGGTGATGGAGTTGGCCATCATCACCTGCGTCAGCGCCAGGCGCTGGTTGCTGCGCGAGGCCGCTTCCTCGGCCGTCAGCCCGCCGTCCTCCACGATCCACTGCTCGAGCCAGACGAGTGGCGTGAAGGACATCTGCGTCGTGCGAATGAGCTGCAGGAAGCGCGTGACGAACGCCGGCGTCAGCGGCGGGTGCCCGCTGACGAAATCGGAGAGCGCGCTCGCGAGCGCCTGCGCCGGATCGGTCGTGGGCGCGGCGAGCGCGGCGGAGATGTTGTCCACCTGCCCCTCGGCGCCGGCGCCGTCGCCACCCTCCGTGCCCGTGAGCGAGCCCTCGGCGACACGGCGCAGGCGCTCGGCCCACAGGTCCGCCTGCTCGACGTCGGCGAGCCACTGCGTCGTACGCAGCGTGAGCCGGCGCACGCTCTCGATCAGCCCGAGCCGCAGCATCGCCGGGATCGCCCAGAGCTCGCCGATCGTGAGCGGCGTGACGCGCTGGAACTCGCCGACGAACGTCTCGATGTTGTCGAGCGTCAGCCGCCCCTCGGTGTGCGCGATCAGCTCGATCGCGACCTCGTAGACGCGCGGATAGCCGGCGAGCGTCCCGGTCGCGAGCTTCGGCAGCTCGGCGTAGTAGCCGACCGGCATGCTCTCGCGCGTCTCACGGATGTGCTCCTCGACGACGTAGTAGTTGTCGAGCAGCCAGTCGCCCGCCGGGCTGACGTCGGCGCCGCGGTCGGCGGCCAGCGTCAACGTCGCGCGCGCGCCGTCGAGCAGCTCCTGCGTCTCGGCGAGCCGCCGGAAGAGCGGACCACCGCCCCGCCCCGCCCGCCGGCGCGCCTCCGCCGCCGACGCCGGCGGCGGGAGCAGCCGCTGCGACCGCGCGACCTCGCGGGCACGCTCGGCGAGCCCCTCGGCGCCGAGCAGCTCGCCGCGGATCGGGCCGATCAGCTTGTCGGACTGCGCCGCGCCAAGGGCGGACGCGGCTTCGCGCCGGCGGGGAATGAGGCGCGAGAGCAGGCCCTGCGGTCGTGCGGGAGGAAGCGTCGTGGACACGGGCGACGGCAGCGTGAGTTCGGGCTCGGTTGATGCGCGACAGCGAGATCGTGTCGCGCCATTGAGATAAGGTAGGGCAGGCACGGCGCCAGTGGAGCGGCCACGCCGCGAATCAACGCGAATCAACGGCAGGAACGGACGGCCGCCGCCCCCCGCCGATCCGCCGCCGGCGGCCCCCGCCTTGCACCGCTCCCCTCACCACTTCCACGGAGGAGGGCATCATGGCACTCGATCAACAGCAGGCCGCCGCCGCATTGCAAAAGGCGGGCGTCAGCGTCTATGGGCTGCAGGTGGAGGACATGGGCGGGACCGTCACGCTGCGCGGCACGGTCGGCAGCGACGCCGACAAGCAGAAGGCCGAGCGCGCGCTCGCGTCGTCCGGCGACGTGCAGGTCGCCAACTACCTCGAGGTCCAGCCCTCGGCCGACACGTCGTCATCGGCGGGCGGGCAGAGCTACACGGTCAAGCCGGGCGACAACCTGCGGAAGATCGCCCAGCACTTCTACGGCGACGAGATGAAGTGGCACGCCATCCGCGACGCCAACCCCGAGCTCCGCGCCAACCCGGACAAGATCCAGGTCGGGATGAAGCTGCAGATCCCGAACGCCTGACGCACGGGTGGGAACGCGACGAGGGGCGCGGCCGGATTCCGGCCGCGCCCCTCGTCCGTTCTTCAGGGCGCCACCACGCCCGGCGGCGGCGGGCCGGCCTCGCGCGGCCCCTCGGCGCGCGGGTCCGCGGGCTCCGCGGGCGGCGCCCCCGGTCCGGCCGGATCGCGGAAGCCGATCGCGCGGTGCGTGCCGTCGCAGTAGGGCTGGTTCGCCGACTTGCCGCAGCGGCAGAGCGCGACGCGGGTGTCGCGCAGGATCACGGTGCCGTCCTCGCGGGCGAGCGTCACGTCGCCGCGCACGTAGAGCGGCCCGTCACGGGTCGCCCGTACGGACGGCCGCTCGTCGGGCTGCTCCGACGCGCCACCATCGAGCCGGCGGTAGTGCAGCGCCCCGGTCGGACAGCGGGCGACGACGCGAGCGACGTCGTCGGGCGGCGCCGCCTCGGGCCGGATCCACGGCCGGGCGCGCGCGTCGAACACCGCCGGGATCGAGCGCACGCAGATGGCGGCGTGGATGCACCGGTTGGGGTCGAACGTCACCTCGATCGCGTCGGTGCGGTAGAGCTGGAGGCGCTTCGGCATGGCGGGGCTCGACGGGCAGGACCGTTGGGCGACGACGGACGACTACGCGTACGGATGAAGAGTTGAACGGATAACGGCAGTCTTCAGTTCGACAGAGAGTCGTTGGTCGTTGGTCGCTGGTGGTCGGTCTGCAACGACGGCGCGCGAAGGAGAGTCCCCCGCGCGCCGCCCTTTGTGCCGCCCCTCATTCCTCATTCCTCATTCCTGCAGAGCATGCCGCTCGGACGGGCCGGCCTGAAGGAACGAGGAATGAGGAATGAGGGGACGTTCTAGATGAAGCGGGTCGTGCGGTCGATGGAGTGCCGGTGCGAGCGAAACCCCTCCTCCGCGGCATAGCCGATCGGGACCATCGCGACGATGCTGGTGGTGGAGGGGATCTCGAGGATCTCCTTCACCCTGGCCGCGTCGAAGCCGAGCATCGGGGAGGTGTCGAGGCCGAAGTTGCGGGCCAGGAGCATCAGGTAGCCGAGGGCGATACCGCCCTGCTGCACGCCCCACGCCTCACGCTCGGCGTCGGTGCGGGCGACGAAGGCGCGGTGGACGCCCTGCTTCTGCGCCTCACGCTGCTCCCCCTGCACGTCGGGGTGGATCGCCTCGTCGATGGTGGCGAGCGCGTCGCGCATGTCGCTGTAGAGCACGATCACGGCGGGCGCGGAGGTGACCTGGGCCTGGCCATAGGCGGCGTCGCGCAGCCGCGCCTTCACCGCGTCGTCGCGGACGACGACGAAGCGCCAGGGCTGGATGTTCCACGCCGACGGCGCGCGCCCGACGAGGCGCAGCAGCTCGGTGAGATCGGCGTCGGGGATCGGCTCGTCCGTGAACTTGCGGATGGACCGCCGGGATTCGGCGGCCTCGGCGACCGACATCGTCGTCAGTTCTGCCTGCATCATGTATGTGCTCCGATTACGTCGTTGATGATTCCACGGGCTCGTGCCCGTTCTACGGATGTTGCGACATCGAAATATCTGTGCCGAAAAGGGCGGCTCTCGGCTGTCAGCTCTCGGCTATTCGACAGGATGAACAGGATTGGGTGTGCTCTTCATCCCGTGCATCCTGTGCATCCTGTCCAACAAGGGACGAGAGCCGAGAGCCGAGCGCCGCCTTACTCCCCTGCCGCCGCGTGGCCGAGCTTCCGGCAGAGGCGGCCGAGCTCGCGCTGCTCGTCGCGGGTGAGCGAGCCCAGGCACTCGGCGACGCGCTCGACGTGCGCCGGGAAGGCCGTGTCGATCGCCTTCCGGCCGGCGGCGGTGAGATGGACCATCTGCACGCGCCGATCGGCGGCGTCGCGCACCCGGCGCACCCAGCCGCGCCGCTCGAGGTTGTCCACGACCGTCGTCAGGTTGCTGCCGCTCTTCAACAGCTTCCCGCAGAGCGCGGTCTGCGGCATCGGCCCGAGGTGCATGAGCGCCTCGAGCACACCGAGCTGGCTCTCGGTCATCCCGTGGTCGCGCTGCACGGGCGTGTAGAGCCGCGACGCGACGCTACCCGAGGCGCGCATCAGCTTGATGAAGGTGTCGAGCGCGAGGACGTCGCGCGGAGAGCCCTTGTAATGGGTCGGCATATGGGGGTGGATACTTCGATGTCGAAGTATAGTGTACGGGGGTCGGAGAGGCAATTGGCGCGTAGTAGGGCGTAGGGCGTAGCGCGTAACGCGTAACGCGTAACGCGTAGCGGGACGTCCGGAGCGGTTGCTCGCTACGCGCTACCCGCTACCCGCTACGCGCTCACGCGATCGCCCGCCCCGTCTCCCGCCGCTGCTGCACGTACGTCTCCAGCGCCTCGAC
>DATMHT010000056.1:0-4098 GCA_035554795.1 Gemmatimonadaceae bacterium
CAATCAGTACGACACCGAGGCGGTGCGGGCGATGGTCGGGCGCGCCGGAGCGGAGGTCGTCGCCAGCGCGGCCGAGGCGGACGTCGCCGTGTTCAACTCGTGCGCCGTGACGGCCGACGCCGAGGCCGATCTGCGGCAGGCTGTGCGCCGCGCCGCGCGCGAGCGGCCCGCGCTGCGCACCGTCGTGATGGGCTGCGCCGCCGCGCTCTCACGTCCCGCCGGCACCGCGGGCTCGCTGCACGACCTTCCGACCGTCGCGGCGGTCGTGGCCGGCGCCGACGTCGCGGCCGTCGGCGATGCGCTCGGTCTTCCGGCGCATGCGGCGACGGGCGCGGTGGCCGCGCAGAGCGGCGCGCGCGCACTGCTGCGGATCCAGGACGGCTGCGACGAGCATTGCACCTTCTGCGCGACCACGCTCGCGCGCGGCGCGAACCGATCGCGACCCGCCGACGCGCTCGTAACCGAAGCGGGGGCGCTCGCCGAGCGCCACCCGGAGATCGTGCTCACGGGCGTCCACATCGGCTCGTACGGCGCGGACGCGGGCAGCTCGCTCGGCGCGCTCGTCGAGCGCCTCGTGCGCGACGTGCCGCGAGTGCGGTTCCGACTCTCGTCGCTCGAGGCGACCGAGGTGGACGACCGGCTGCGCGCGCTGCTCGCCGGCGACCCCGCGCGCGTCGCGCCGTATCTCCACGCGCCGCTGCAATCGGGGTCCGACCGCGTCCTGCGGCGGATGGGACGGCACTGGTACACGGCGGCGCGCTACGCGGCGGCCGTCGAGCGCATCGTCGACGGCCGCGGCGCGTTCGGCCTCGGTGCCGACGTCATCGCGGGCTTCCCCGGCGAGAGCGAGGACGACCATCGCGCGACGCTCGATCTCGTCGCGTCGCTGCCGTTCACGAGCCTGCACGTCTTCCCCTACTCGCTGCGCCCGGGAACGCCCGCCGAGCGGCTGCCGGGGCGCCTGAGCGGCGAGGTGGTCGCCCGCCGGGCCGCCGAGCTCCGAGCGCTGGCCGCGCGCAAGAGCGCGGAGCACGCCGCGCGGCGAGCCGGGACGGCGGCGGACGTCGTCGTGGTCGGCGACGGGGCGGGGAGGCGCCAGGGGCTGACGGAGGATTATCTTTCCGTCTCGCTCGACGAGCCGGCGCCACCCCGCGGGGCGCGGTTCGCCGCGCGGCTCGAGATGCGCGACGGGCGGCTCACCGCCGTCCCGATCGCCGCCGTGGATCACCCTTCAGCGCAGTAGTAGACGATGCTCCGCCGTCCCACCGTGTACGTCGAGACCTACGGGTGCCAGATGAACGTCAGCGACTCCGAGCTCATGCTCGGGAAGCTGACGGCGTCCGGCTACGACGCCGTGGAGAGCCCGGACGGGGCGGACGTCATCCTCGTCAACACCTGCGCGATCCGCGACCACGCCGAGCAGCGCGTCGTCGGGCGGCTCGGCGAGCTGCGCCGGCACATGAAGCCGGACACGATCGTCGGCGTCACCGGCTGCATGGCCCAGCGGCTCGGGCCGCAGCTGCTCGAGCAGGCGAAGCACGTCAGCCTCGTCGTCGGGCCGGACGGCTACCGCTCGCTCCCCGCGCTGCTCGAGGGCGCGCGCAACGGCTATCGCGCCGTCGCGACCGACTTCGACCTCGAGGAGCACTACGAGGACTTCGCGCCGCGCCGCTTCGACCGCGTGAAGGCGTGGGTGCCCGTGCAGCGCGGCTGCAACTACCGCTGCACGTACTGCATCGTGCCGACGACGCGTGGCTCGGAGCGCAGCCGCCGACTCGACGAGGTCGTGCGCGAGACCGAGGCCGTCGTCGCCGACGGGATGACCGAGGTCGTGCTGCTCGGCCAGACGGTGAACTCGTACTACGACGGCGCGCACGACTTCGCCGACCTGCTGCGCGCGGTCGGCGGCGTCGCCGGCGTGCGCCGGGTGCGCTTCACGAGCCCGCACCCGAACGATTTCAGCGACCGCGTGATCGCGGCGATGGCCGAGACGCCGACGGTGTGCGAGCACGTGCACCTCCCGATGCAGTCCGGCTCGACGCGCACGCTGCGCCGGATGCTGCGCCGCTACACGCGCGACGGGTATCTCGACTGCGTCGCCCGCCTGCGCGCGGCGATCCCAGGGCTCGCCCTGACGACCGACGTCATCGTCGGCTTCCCGGGGGAGACGGACGCGGACTTCGAGGACACGCTGTCGGCGGTCCGCGAGGTCGGCTTCATGGACGCGTTCACCTTCAAGTTCTCGCCTCGCGACGGCACCCCCGCGACGCGGCTGCCGGCCAGCGACGCCGTGCCCGACGACGTGGCGAGCGAGCGTCTCGCGCGTCTGATTCACGAGGTCCGCGCCGCCAGCCGCGCCCGCAATCTGACGCTGCTGGGCACGCGGGCCGAGGTGCTGGTGGAGAAGGGCGCGCGCCGCGGCGAGCTCCTGCAGGCGCGCACGCGCGACTTCCGCACGGTGCTCATCCCGGGCGACGACACGATGATCGGACGCTACTTCACGGTGGAGCTGACTGGCACCACCGGCTCGACGTTCACCGGCAAGCTGGTGGGCGCGCCCGACGCGCCCGCGCCGGACGACGGTGTCCGCCCGGCGACCGCGGCGCCCAACACGCCGCGTCGCGAGCGGCGGCCGCTGCCGCTCGCCGGCTGACATTCTCGTTCGACAGTCGCGCGCGGTCCACGCTCTCGTGGCCGCGATCAGGACATCGCAGGAGACCGCATGATCAACGCTCTCGAGGAAGTCGTGCAGGCCACGTTTCGCGATCTGCGCGAGCGCGACGCGGAATTTTGCCGCTGCGAGCATTGCGAAGGTGACGTCATCCTCCTCGCGATGAACAATGCTAGGCCGCGTTACGTGGGCGAGGCGCCACTCGGCGCCGCGGTGACGCGCGTCGCGCTCGCGCAGGACGGCGCGAAGGCCGAGATCGCGGTGCTCGTCATGGACGCCATGCGAAAGGTGCGCGCCCGGCCACGACACGGCTCGGTCACCACGCCCGGCTACAACGAGCCCGTAGACTCCGACGGAGCCGACTAGCGCAGGGGCGATGACGGGCGCCGCCTGACGCGAGGCGGCTGGCCGGCGGAGCGGTCCCCCTGCCGTCGCGCCCGTGCCCCTCGTCGCCGCCGCCCTGATCGCCTACGCCGCCGGGCTCCTCGCGGAGTTCGGCGGCGCGCCGTTCGGTGCCGTCGTCGCGACGGCGCTCGCGTCCGCCCTCGTGGCGCTGATCCACCACCGCAGCGCGGCCGTCGCGCTCGCCCTGCTCGTCGCCTGCGGCGCCGCCACCGCGCGCGCGGCCGACGCGCGATCCGCGCGCTGTCTCGTCGCCGCCGCCCGCGCCGACGCGTGGCGCGTGGTGCTCGACGACGACGCCGCGCCGGGCGGCTACGCGCGCGGCACCCTCACCGATGACGACGGCTGCGCGCTGCCGGTGGCGGTGTTCGCCGCGGCGGGTCGCGCCCCCGCCGGGCACGCCGCGATCGTCCGCGGCGCGCTGATCCGCTCGGAGCGCGGCGCCGGCGTGGTGGTGCGCGAGGCGCGCGTCCGCGACGACGGGAGTGCGGCGGCGCTCCCCGCGCTGCGCGCGCACGCGGCGCGCGCCATCGGCCGCACCTTCGGTGGCGATTCCGCGCTCGCCCTCGCTCTTCTCGTCGCCGATACGCGCTCGCTCACTCCCGAGCTGCGCGACCGGTTCGCCGCGGCCGGACTGGTGCACGTGCTGTCCATCTCGGGACTGCACGTCGCGGTCATCGCCGCGGCGCTGCTGCTCGCGTTCCAGGGCCTGCGTCTGCCGCGCGTCGCGGCGACGGCGGGGGCCGTGGGCGCGACGGCGCTCTACGTCGCGATGATCGGCGCGCCGGCGCCGGCGGTGCGCGCCGGGACGATGCTCGCCGCCGCCGCGGCGTCGCGCCTCCTGCAGCGGCCGACGTCGCCGTGGGCGTCGCTCGCGCTCGGCGCCTGGCTCCCGGTGCTGCTCGACCCGCGCGCGGTCCTCGACCTCGGCTTCCAGCTCAGCGTCGCGGGCATGGCGTCGCTGGTCGCCAGTGGCGCGCTCGCGAGGCGTGTGCTCCGCGCGCGCGACGACGCGGGCGGCCCGG
>DATMHT010000057.1:0-4601 GCA_035554795.1 Gemmatimonadaceae bacterium
CGCGGCGTCGGCGCCGCGCTGATGCGCCACGTCCTCGACGCCGCCCGGGAGCGCGGCGCGCGCACCCTCTGGCTCGGCGTCTGGGAGCAGAACGCCGTCGCCCGCGCCTTCTACGCGCGGTGGGGCTTCGGTGAGGTCGGCGAGCACGACTTCCTGCTCGGCGGCGACGTCCAGCGCGACCTGCTGCTCACGCGCGCCTTGTAGCACGGGTCGTCGCGTGTCGTCGCGCGTGACGTCGCGCACGTCGTAACGCACGCCGCCGGTTCCTCGCGCGTGTCAGCGCGCGGCCGCTCTCGCGCGAGCGCGCCCCGCCGCCGCCCGACGCGACCGGACCGTCTGTCGCGGCGCCTAACGCCGCCCCGGACACGATGACCGGACATTAACCACCGCTCACGCCAACCTGTCCGGTTGCGCGAATCCGTAAGTCGCTGCGTGACAACAACTTGACGTCGGCACCAGGCTTGCCTTCCCAGAGGCCGCGATGCACGGGTTCGTTGGTGCACGCGACGGAAGCCCGACCCGGCCCGGCCGACAGACGACAGCCGCCGGCGACCCTCACCAATACCACTACCATGCGTTACCGCTCACCGACCAAGGCCTGGGTCATCATTACCGGCTGCGTGCTGCTCACTGCCGCGTGCAGCGACAACAATGCGCTCGCGCCGCGTGAGAGCCGCTCGGCGAGCCGGCCGGCCCTCAACATCGTCACCAGCGGCTCGACCGAGCAGATCGGCGACACGTCGGTGACCACGTTCACCGTGGACAACGCCGACACCACCAACGTGTGGATGTTCGGCACCGCCAAGGTGACGTTCACGCCGAACGCCATCTGCGACCTCTCGTCGTCGTACGGGCCGACCGAATGGGACAACCCGTGCGAGCCGAACGCCGCGCCGGTGACGGTGACGGCCAGGGGGTGGATCGACGAGAACGGCCAGCCGCGCGTGGACTTCCAGCCGCATATGCGCTTCAACCCGGCCGCGAGCCCGGTGAAGATCTGGCTCGACAACGGCGACGGGCAGCTGAGCGACGCTCTGCACATCAACTACTGCAACGACGCCGGCGTGTGCTACGACGAGTCGCTGACCGACCCGACCCTCCAGACGTTCCGAGACGAGGACGCGGGGCAGTACTACCGCCGCATCAAGCACTTCAGCGGCTACAACATCGCCTCGGGCTACGTGGACGAATCGGCGCTCTAGCGCCCACCGCGTGAACGCACCGGCCCCGCACATCCGACGGTGCCGCCGCGCGGAGCTCGAACGCTCCGCGCGGCGCCCGCAGGCTCTCTCGTCTGGAGACTCGTCCCGAATGACTTTCAAGCACGTCGCCCGCCTGGGCTTCGTCCTCACGCTCGCCGCGGCCACCGCCTGCCAGGGCGATGGAGCCACCGCGCCGACCGCGGCGACGACCCCCCCGCGGCTCGAGGTAGTGAACCCCGCGGTCACCGCGTCGGTGCTCACGCGCACCACGCCGCTCGATGCCGACTACACGGTCAGCAAGATCATCGGCCCGCTGGGCGGCAGCCTCTCGGTGCCCGGCGGCCTCAAGATCACGGTGCCGCCGCTCGCCCTCAGGCGCGTGGTGATCCTCACGGCGACCGCGCTCAAGGGCAACATGGTCGCGTACGAATTCGGTCCGCACGGCACGGTGTTCAACGTGCCGCTCGTGATGACGCAGGACCTTCGCGGCACGAGCGGCGAGGGGATGACCGGCGTCTCGACCACCGAGGTCGGCTACTTCCTCGACAGGGCCAAGCTCGACTTCGCGAGCGACAAGGCGAGCATCAACGAGTTCCTCCCCGCCTCGCTGTCCGTGTCGCTCACCGGCGAGTCGCTCACCTACTCGGTGAAGCACTTCTCCGGGTACGTGATCGTCACCGGCCGCAATCCGTAAGCACCGCCCGTCTCACACCCACGACAAGCATTCATGCCAATCAACAAGCTTCGGTACGGCTTGATCATCGTCACGGGCTGCGTGCTGCTGACCGCCGCGTGCAGCGGTGACCGCAGCCCGCTCGCGCCCAGGAGCGAGCCGGTTCCGGGCGGGCCCGCCCTGAGCGTCGTGTCGAGCGGCACGACGACGCAGGTGGGCGACACGGTCATCACGGTATTCACCGTGGACAACGCGGACACGACCAACGTCCACCTGTTCGACATGGCGACGTTGGTGTTCATGCCGAACTCCATCTGCGATCTCGGCTCCACGTACGGCCCCGGCGAGTGGGATCAGCCGTGCGCGCCGAGCACGTCCGTGGTGACGGTGACGGCGAAGGGCTGGCTCGACGCGAACGGGCACCCGCGCGTGGACTTCCAGCCGCACATGCGCTTCAACCCGGCCGCGGACGCGATCTTCATCACGCTCAAGGACGGCAAGAAGGCGGAATCGGCGCTGTCGATCCTCTACTGCACCGACGAGGTCGCGCAGTGCTACGACGAGGCCACGCTCGACCCGTCGCTGGCGACGTTCCGGAGTGGAAGGAAGTACTCCCGCCGCATCAAGCACTTCAGCGGCTACAACATCGCCTCGGGCTACGCCGAGTAGTCCACCGCGATCACGACGGACCGGCGGGCACGCTCCTCCAGGGGCGTGCCCGCCACCGCGTTCGCCCCCGTCGAAGCTCATGGCGCGCCCCATCCGCGGCCGGTGACGACGGCCGTGTTCATCCGTCCATACCTCGCAGGGTTGTGCTTCCCCAATGACCGAGGCGGCCTCGCCCCGGCACCCTGACGCGGCGCCTTCACCGTCGGCCACCCGTATCGCCTCCGTGCCGTCTCGCCCGTTCATCCGCGCCGTCCCCGACGCGCGGTCCCCGCGCGATCACGCCGCGCTCCGTCTGGAGCCCGGGGCACCGGCCGCGTCGGCCGAGGCGCTCATCGAGGCCGCGCAGGCGGCCGAGCGACAGGGCCGGCGCGACGAGGCGCGGGACCTCTACGAGGCCGCGCTCTACCGGCTCAAGGATCCGGCGCAGGGCCCGCTGGCGTCGGCGCTGCTGCGATGGGTCGGGCGCACGTACCAGGAGGAGGCCGACGCGGCCGCGGCGCTCGACTGCCACGAAGCGGCGCTCGCCGTCGCCCGCGCCTGCGACGACGAGGCTGGCGTCGGCCACGCGATCAACATGCAGGCCGCCGTCTACTGGCAGCAGGGACGGCTGGACGAGGCGGAGCGGCTCTTCCTCGACGCTCGCGAGAGCGCGCTGCGCGCCGGCGACGGCAAGCTCGCGGCGGTCGTCGCGCAGAACCTCGGCGTCATCGCGAACGTCCGCGGCGACCTGCCGAAGGCGCTGCAGCACTACGAGGCGAGCCTCGCCGACCACCGCGCCCTCGGTCTCGCCAAGGACGTCTGGGGGACGCTCAACAACCTCGGCAAGCTGTACACGGACCTCGGCCGCTGGGACGCCGCCGAGCGGTCGTACGAGGAGGCGCTGCAGATCGTCTCCGCGTTGGGCGACCTGAGCGCGCGCGTCCGCATCGAGGTCAACTTCGCCGAGCTGTGGGTGGCCCGTGGGCTCTACGACCGTGCCCGCACCGCGCTCGAGCGCGTGACGGCGCTCGCCCGCCAGTGCGGCGACGCGCGCTTCGCCGGCGAGCTGGCGAAGGTGCGCGGCGTCGTCGCCCGCGAGACCGGTGAGTACGCGCGCGCCGAGGAGTGCTTCGCCGAGGCCGAGCACGTCGCCGAGGAGCGGCAGGACCTGCTGCTCCTCGCCGAGACCGTCGGCGAGCGCGCCGAGCTGCACCGGCGCCAGGGGCGCAACCGCGACACGCTCCACGACCTGAACCGCGCCTACCGTCTCTTCGGCCAGCTCCGCGCGCGCCGCGAGCTCACCGACATCGACCGCCGCACGGGGCGGCTCGAGGCCGAGTTCCTCGAGGTCGTCAAGCGCTGGGGCGAGTCCATCGAATCGAAGGACCGCTATACGCAGGGTCACTGCGAGCGCGTCGCCGACATCGCCTGCCGCCTCGCGCGCCAGGCGGGGATGGACGAGCGGTCGCTCTTCTGGTTCCGCATCGGCGCGCTGCTGCACGACGTCGGCAAGCTGATGATCCCCGAGGAGGTGCTCAACAAGCCGGGGAAGCTGACGGAGGAGGAGTGGGGGCTCATGAAGAGCCACACCACCGCCGGCGTCGAGATGCTCGCCGGGATCGAGTTCCCGTGGGACGTGCGCCCGATCGTGCTCTCGCACCACGAGCGGTGGGACGGCAAGGGGTACCCGCACGGGCTGCAGGGGGAGGAGATCCCGCTCACCGCGCGCATCCTCTGCGTGGCCGACGTGTACGACGCGCTCACCTCCGTGCGCAGCTACAAGCGCGCGCTCTCCCACGAGGAGACGATGGAGATCCTGCGCAAGGACAGCGGCACGATGTTCGACCCGCAGGTGTTCGCGTGGTTCGAGGACGTGGCGCCGGCGTGGGAGGCGCGCACCGCGGCCGAGCAGGCGGCGGGCGTCCGCGTCACCCCGCCCCGCGGCACCGCGAGCCCCGCGGCGCCGGGCCACGACCCGCTCACCGGGCTCCCCACGGCGGCGACCCTGCACCGCGAGACCGACCGCATCCTCGCCGCGCGCGGGGAGAGCGCGCCGGTGTCGCTCGTCGTCGTGCGCG
>DATMHT010000058.1:0-2929 GCA_035554795.1 Gemmatimonadaceae bacterium
GCGACGGAGCGCACCTGCTCCTCGATCAGGTACTGCGGGTTCCGACCCGACACCAGCGACAGCAGGAGCACCGCGTCCACGTCGGGCACGAGCTGCGAGGCGGCGGCCGGAAACTGGAGGATCGGCAGCGCGCTGCCGCCACCCTCGCGGAGCGCCCGCGCAACGGCGCCGGCGTCCTCGCCCGTACCGAAGCTCGTCCCGAGCAGCAGCGCAGCCACGCCCTCGCCCGCCGCACGGGCGGCGATATCGCGCGCTTCGGCGACCGACGTCCGCGCCGGGTCCACCAGGAGCGCGAGCCCGCCGCGGTCGCCGATCGGGTCTCGCGGCTTCACCGCCCGACCCCGCTCCGAGCGGGCGACCCCGGCATCGGCTCGTCGCCCAGCGCGGCGATCCGCAACATCGCCCGCTCGGCGCGATGCTCGAGCGATCCCGGCTCGTCGGCGGCAACCTCGAACGCGTACGTCACGAGCGCGTCCGCGACGAGCAGGTCGAGCGCACTGCCCCGCGCGACACAGTCGCGCTGCAGCAGCGCCTCGAGCAGCGTCTCACCGGCGACGAGACACTCGTCCACACCGACGCCGGTCGCCGGCAGCACCTCGCGCAGCCGCGCCAGCAGCGCGGCCGGCGGCGTCGGACACCGCGCGGCGAGCCACTCCTCCAGAGCGGGCCGCGACGCAGTGCGCGGATCGGAAGGTGCGCTCACTCAGCCGGCGGCCGCGATCAGCGGGCGCACGATCCCGAGCACGCCGTCGAGCGCGGCCGGGATGCGCGTCGGATCCGGGAGTCCGGCCTGCGCCATGTGCGGCTTGCCACCGCCGCGGCCGCCGGCCAGCGCGGCGACGTCGCGGATCACGGCGTCGGCGCGCACGCCACGCTCTCGGAGGTCGTCGGTGACGACCACGAGCAGTCCGTGCTTGCCATCCTCGAACGAGGCCGCGAGCGCCGCGACACCGCTCTTGAGCGCGTCGCGGACCGCGTCGCCGAGCGCCTGCAGCGCTTTCGCGTCGGCGGCGGAGACCGTCGCTGCCAGGACGCGGCTGCCGTCCACCGTCACCGCGCGCGAGAGCAGCGCCTGCAGCTGCTGCTCGCCGCCGCCCGCGCCGCCGCCCCTCATCGCCTCGTCGACACGCTTCTCGAGGGCGCGCCGCTCGTCGACGAGTCCCTGCACCTTCTTCACTACGGCGTCGGCCGGCGCGCGCACCAGCTCGGCCACGCGAAGCAGCGCCCGCTCGCGGTCGCGCAGCACCTCGTACGCGCCTCGCGCCGTCGCTGCCTCGATGCGCCGCACGCCGGCGGCGACACCCGATTCGCTAAGCACCTTGAACAGCCCGATCTCGCCGGTGTTGCGGACGTGCGTGCCGCCGCACAGCTCCGTCGAGAAACCGGCTACCGAGACGACGCGCACGACGTCGCCGTACTTCTCGCCGAACAACGCCATCGCGCCGGTGGCGATCGCCTCGGCGTACGGCATCTGCGTCGTCGTGACCGGCGCGCCGCTCCAGATCTCGCGGTTCACCAGCTCCTCGATCTCACCGAGCTGCTCGCCCTTCACCGGCCCGTGGTGCGTGAAGTCGAAGCGCAGCCGGTCGGGCGCGACGAGCGAGCCCGCCTGGTGCACGTGCTCGCCGAGCACCGTGCGCAGCGCCGCGTGCAGCAGGTGGGTGGCGGTGTGGTTGCGCTCCGTGTCCTTGCGTCGGTCGCTCGGCACGCGGGCGACGACCGGGCCGAACCCGACGGCTCCCGTCGCCTTGCCGATCGCCACCGTGCGCCCATCCACCTTCCGGACGTCGTCCACGTCCACGCGCCAGCCGTCGCCGACGATCTCGCCGCGGTCGGAGATCTGCCCGCCCGACTCGGCGTAGAACGGCGTCTCGCGCAGCGCGACCGCGACGCGATCGTCGCTCAGCCGCTTGAGCGCGATCACCTGCGTCTGCGCCTGCACGCCCTCGTAGCCGACGAACCGCGACTCCGCCTCGGTCGCACCCGGCGCCCGCTCGAACTGCGCGAAGGAGCCGAGCTCGTCGCCCGTGACGCCGAGCTTCCGCGCCTTGCGCTCCTCCTTGGACTGCGAGCGCTGGCTCTCCAGCGCCGTCTCGAATCCGGCGATGTCCACGGTGTAACCTCGCTCGCGCGCCATCAGCTCGGTGAGGTCGATCGGGAAGCCGAAGGTGTCGTAGAGCCGGAACGCGTCCTCGCCGCTGATCGTGCCACGGAGCTGCGTCGACCCCTGCGTCGAGCTCACGGGCGCGAGCTGCTCGAAGCGCGCGAGCCCGCCCTCGATCGTCGCGAGGAAGCGCTCCTCCTCGGCCCGCGTCGTGTCGAGGATGTGGCGCTCGCGCGCGACGAGCTCGGGGAAGACCCCGCCCATCGTGCGGATCACCGTCTCGACCACCGCGTACAGCGTCGGCTCCGTGCGTCCGAGCAGCCAGGCGTGGCGAACCGCGCGGCGGAGGATGCGGCGCAGCACGTAGCCGCGCCCCTCATTCGACGGAAACACGCCGTCGGCCAGCAGGAAGGCGACCGAGCGCGCGTGGTCCGCGAGCACGCGGAACGACGCCGGGTCAACGGCGTTCTGGAGCACGCGCGTCCCGCCGCTCGCCGTGCGCGCCTTCACGCCCGAGCGCACCTCCGCGCTCTCGCGGCCCCAGTACTCGATGCCGACGATCTTCTCTACCGACTCGATGAGCGGGAGGAAGAGCGACGTGTGGTAGTTGTTCGTCACGCCTTCGAGCACGGCCGCGATGCGCTCGAGCCCCGCGCCCGTATCCACCGACGGCTTCGGAAGCGGCTTCAGCTCGCCGTCCGGCTGCCGGTCGTACTGCATGAAGACGAGGTTCCAGATCTCCAGGAAGCGGCCCGCCTCCGCGCCCTCCACGAATGCGTCGAGCGAGAAGTCCTCGCGCCTCGTCTCGGTCCACTCGCCCGTGGC
>DATMHT010000059.1:0-4203 GCA_035554795.1 Gemmatimonadaceae bacterium
CGCGTCGTCTCGATCGCGTCGGGGTTCACCGAGATCGAGTCGATCCCGAAGCGCACGAGCAGCTCGGCGTACTCCGGGTACACGCTCGGCGCCTGGCCGCAGATCGAGCAGGTGATCCCCAGCCGGCGGCACTCGGCGACGATGCGATGGATCGTGTCGGTCACCGCGCGGTCGCGCTCGTCGTAGAGCGGGGCGAGGATCTCGCTGTCGCGGTCGATGCCGAGCACGAGCTGCGTCAGGTCGTTCGAGCCGATCGAGACCCCGGTGACGCCGAGCTTCGCGTACTCCTCGAGCCAGGTGACGACGCTCGGCACCTCGGCCATCACCCAGAGCTGCATCTTCCCGTCGCGCGTCAGTCCGCTCTCGTCGATCAGCCGCTTGCACTCGCGGAACTCGAGCCCCGTGCGCACGAAGGGGATCATCAGGTGCAGGTTCGGGAGCGTCTCGCGCACCTGCTTGATCGCCAGCAGCTCGAGCGAGAAGAGGTCGGGCTCGCGGGTGTAGCGGAAGCAGCCGCGGTAGCCGATCATCGGGTTCTCCTCGCGCGGCTCGTACAGCTCGCCGCCGGTGAGCCCGCGGAACTCGTTCGACCGGAAGTCGGTCGCGCGGTAGACCACCGGCCGCGGCGCGAAGGCGGCGGCGATCGTGCGCAGCCGCTCCGTCATCTTCTCGACGAGCTCGCGGCCGCGCCCCTCCTGGAGCAGCTGGCGCGGGTGCGTCTTGCCGAGCGCCTCGAGCAGCATGAACTCGGCGCGCAGCAGCCCGACGCCGTCCACGTCGCGCGCGGCGATTCTCTCGGCCAGCTCCGGCTCGCCGAGGTTGACGTAGACGCGCGTCGCCGTGACGATGCGCGCCGGCGCGGCGGCGACCGGCGCCGCCTCCTTCGCCGGCTTCACGAGGGTCAGGTTCGGCGTTCCCGCCGCCACCGTGCCGAGGCGGCCATCCACGGTGACGACCATCCCGTCGCGCAGCGTCCGCGTCGCCGTCTGCGTGCCGACGACGCACGGGATGCCGAGCTCGCGCGAGACGATCGCCGCGTGCGACGTCATGCCGCCGGCGTCGGTGACGATCGCCGCCGCGCGGCGCATGCTCGGCACCCAGTCGGGCGTCGTCATCGGCGCGACGAGGATCTCGCCGTCGGCGAGCTTGCTCGCCTCGTCGGGCGACGTCAGCACGCGCACCGTGCCGCTCGCCACGCCCGGGCCGGCGCCGAGCCCGTGCAGCAGCACGCCGCGCTCGGCCGGCGCCTTCGCCTTCTCGACGAGCGTCGTCACCGGGCGCGTCTGGACGAAGTAGAGCGCGTCCTTCTCGTACGCCCACTCGGCGTCCTGCGGCGCGCCGTAGTGCTGCTCGTCGCGCCGCGCCAGCTCGGCGACGGCGCGGACCTCGTCGTCGGTGAGGACGCGGGCGTTCGCCTTCTCCTCGGAGAGCGCGCTCTGGACGTTCTCCCCCGTGCGCTCGTCGCGCGTCAGCATGAACGCCTTGCGCGCGACCTTCCGCGCCGTGATCGCGAGGCTCTCCTTGTCCACCTCGTAGTGGTCGGGCGTGACCTCGCCGAGGACGACGACCTCGCCCAGCCCCCACGCGCCCTCGATGACGATGCGGCCGGCGTCGTTCGTCGCCGGGTCCACCGTGAAGACGACGCCCGACTTCTCCGAGCTCACCATCTTCTGCACGACGGCGGCGATGAGCAGCGAGCCGGCGAGCCCCTGCTTCGCGCGGTAGAAGAGGAGCCGCGCCGTGAAGCCCGACGCCCAGCACTCCTTCACCGCGCGCACGACGCCCTCGGCGCCGCGGACGTTGAGCGTGCTCTGGAACATCCCCGCGAACGAGAACTGCGCCGTGTCCTCGACCGTCCCCGACGAGCGTACGGCGACCAGTGCCTCGCCGCTGTCGGCGGACAGCGTCGCGTAGGCCGCGACGATCGCGTCGCGGACGTCGTCGGGCATCGGCGCGCGGCGGACGAGCGTCTGCAGCGCGTCCGACGTCGCGCGGAGCTGGTGCGGGTCGTCCACGTCGAGCTTGGCGATGCGCTCGGCGACCTGGGCGTCGATGGCGTTCGCCTCGGCGAAGCGGCGGTACGCGTCCACCGTGACGACGAAGCCCGGCGGCACCGGCAGGCCGGCGCGCGTCATCTCGCCGAGGTTCGCCCCCTTGCCGCCGACGATCGCGACGTCGCCGCGCCCGAGGTCGGTGAACCAGCGCACGAGCGGCGGTGCGGCGACGGTCGGAGCGGGAACGGCGGGCGCCGGCGCGGGCACGGGTCCGGCCGCGGGAGTGACGAGGGTTTCGGGGCTGATGATGGACATGGTGACCTCGGCTGTGAGCTCTCGGCTCTCGGCTGTCAGCGCTCGGCGGTCGGACAGGATGAACAGGATGAACCGGATGTGGGGGTGCTCTTCATCCCGTTCATCCCGTTCATCCTGTCGAGCAGTAGGCGAGAGCCGAGCGCCGAGAGCGATCCTCCAACAACCTGTCCCGTCATCCGACTCCCGTCTGTCGGGCACGCCCTCTCACGGCGTGCGGGTTGTCCGCACCAGCGGTCTCGTGCGCCATGCGATTGTCCGCCGTTGCCCGATAGGAGGCGCGCCGTGACGGGCGTACGCTGCGGAGACGGGGGACGTCACCCCACGATGGAGGGGAGCATGGCCACCAAGCCCACGAAGACCGCGACCGCGAGGAAGGGCGCGACGTACACCGCCCCGGCCGCCGCCGAGCGCACCGGCACGATGCGCGCGACCGTGTTCGTCGGAAAGAACCAGATCGAGGTGCGCGAGGTGCCGCGTCCGCACGCCGGACCCGGCGAGGCCGTCATCCGCGTCACGCTGACGACCATCTGCGGCACCGACATCCACATCCTGCGCGGCGAGTACGCCGTGCGTCCGGGGCTCGTGATCGGTCACGAGCCGGTCGGCGTGATCGAGGAGCTCGGGCCGGGCGTGACCGGCTACGAGATCGGCGACCGCGTGCTCGTCGGCGCGATCACGCCGTGCGGGCAGTGCCTCGCCTGTCTGTCGGGGCAGCTCTCGCAGTGCGGCCACGGCGGCACGTACGAGGCGATCGGCGGCTGGCGCTTCGGCAACACGATCGACGGCGCGCAGGCCGAGTACCTGCTCGTGCCTAACGCGCAGGCGAACCTCGCGAAGATCCCCGGTGACCTGCGCGACGAGCAGGTGGTGCTGCTCTCCGACATCGCGTCCACCGGATTCAGCGGCGCCGAGTCGGGGAAGGTGCGCCCGGGCGACAGCGTCGTCGTCTTCGGCCAGGGGCCGATCGGTCTCTGCGCCGCGATCGGCGCGCGGCTCATGGGTGCCGCGCTCGTCATCGGCGTGGACCCCGACGCGCACCGCCGCGACGTCGCGCGCACGCTCGGCGTGGACGTCACCATCGATCCGACCGGCGTGGACGTGCCGACGCAGGTGAAGACGATCACCGGCGGCGGCGCCGACGTGTCGATCGAGGCGCTCGGCACGCAGATGACGTTCGAGGGCGCGCTGCGCTCGCTGCGCCCCGGCGGCACGCTGTCGAGCCTCGGCGTCTACTCCGGCAAGCTCGCCGTCCCGTACGACGCGTTCGCCGCCGGAATCGGTGACTACAAGATCGTGACGACGCTCTGCCCCGGCGGCAAGGAGCGGATGCGCCGCCTGATGGAGCTCGTGAAGCACGGCCGCGTGGACCTGACGCCGCTGCTGACGCACCGCTTCCCGCTCGACCGGATCGCGGAAGCGTACGCGCTCTTCGGCGAGCACAAGGACGGCGTGCTCAAGGTGGCGATCACGCCGTGAGCACACAGGAAGCGGCGATGGTGGCGGCGGCGCTGGCCTGGGCCGGCGACGCCGACGCCCTCGCGACGACCGCCAGCACGGCGACGCGCGCGAGGAGGTGGAGGATGCCGAAGGACGTCACCGAGCAACCCGCCGGCCCGACGTTCCGGGCGCTGTCGCACGTCGAGTGCGACGCCCTGCTCGCGCGCAACCACGTCGGCCGGATCGCGTTCGCCTTCCGCGACCGGATCGACATCACGCCGATCCACTACGTCTACGAAGCGGGCTGGCTCTTCGGCCGCACCTCCGAGGGCGCGAAGCTCGCGACGATCGCGCACAACATCTGGGTCGCGTTCGAGGTGGACGAGATCCGCGGGGTGTTCGACTGGGCGAGCGTCGTCGTCCACGGGACGTTCCACCGGATCGATCTCGGCGGGTC
>DATMHT010000060.1:0-8235 GCA_035554795.1 Gemmatimonadaceae bacterium
TGAAGGACGGCGCCGAGATCGTCTCGATCATGGACGCCGACGGCGCGAACGTGCGGCAGCTCACGCCGCGGACGATGAAGACGATCCACCCGAGCTGGTCGCCCGACGGCACGAAGCTGATCTACTGCACCGACGACGACCTCGCGCCGCCGCGGAAGAACGACGCCGACGTCATCGTCATGGACGTCGCGACGCGGCGCACGACGACGCTGATCACCGGCGGCGTCAACACCTACCCCGCGTTCTCCCCCGACGGGAAGCGCATCGCCTTCCGCCGTATGCTCGGCGAGATGAACTCCGAGGTCTTCGTCGCCGACGCCGACGGCTCGCACGCCCGGAACCTCACGAACCATCCGGCGTTCGACGGCTGGCCGGCGTGGTCGCCCGACGGGAGCGAGATCGCGTTCGCGTCGAACCGCAACGCGAACTACCAGGTCTTCGTGATGAAGGCCGACGGGAGCGAAGTGCGCCTCGTCGCCAACACCGAGGGGCGCGCGACCGCGCCGCAGTGGTCGCGCGACGGCCTGCGGATCTACTTCCCCGTCTGTCGCAAGGTGGACTTCGGCACCGACTGCGAGATCTACGCGGCGCGGACGAGGGGCTTCGAGCGGTAGCGCGTCCGCGTCAGGCGATGGCGCGGGCCAGATACGGCGCGGTGCGGCTCTCGCGCGAGCGCGCCACCTCGGCCGGCGTCCCGAACGCGACGACGCGGCCACCCTCGTCGCCCGCGCCGGGCCCGATGTCCATGACGCGGTCGCTCCCCGCGACGACGCGCATGTGGTGCTCGACGACGATGACGGTGTTGCCCGCCTCGACGAGGCCGTCGAGCTGCGCCATCAGCTTCTCGACGTCCGACGGATGCAGCCCGGTGGTCGGCTCGTCGAGGATGTAGAGCGAGTTGCCGCGCTGCATCCGCTGCAGCTCGGTCGCGAGCTTGATGCGCTGCGCCTCGCCGCCGGAGAGCTCCGTCGCGGGCTGGCCGAGCCGCAGATAGCCGACGCCGACCTCGTGCAGCACCGTGAGTGAGCGGTGCACGTGCGGCTCGTCGGCGAAGAACTCCAGCGCCGCGTCCACCGTCATGCCGAGGACGTCGGCAATGGACTTCTCTCGATACTTTACTTCCAAAGTCTTCGCGTTGTAGCGCGTGCCGTGGCAGACGGGGCAGGGGGCGTAGACGCTCGGCAGGAAGAGCAGCTCGACGCAGACGAAGCCCTCGCCGTCGCAGTTCTCGCAGCGCCCCTTGGCGACGTTGAACGAGAAGCGGCCGACGTCGTAGTGGCGGGCGCGCGCCATCTTCGTCGCGGCGAAGATGCGGCGTACGTGGTCGAAGAGCCCCGTGTACGTCGCGAGGTTCGAGCGCGGCGTGCGGCCGATCGGCTTCTGGTCCACGCGCACCAACCGCTTGATCCGCTCCATCCCCGAGACGATCCGGCCGCTCGTCGTCGGCGCCTCGGCCTCGTGCTCCTCCTCCTCGTCCACGTCCGGCGGCACGTGGTGGCCGAGGTGCGCGCTCACCAGCTCGACGAGCGCCTGACTGACGAGGCTCGACTTGCCCGAGCCCGACACGCCCGTCACCGTCGTGAAGACGCCGAGCGGGAAGGCGACGTCGAGGTCCTTCAGGTTGTTGCGCGTGACACTGGCGAGACGCAGCCAGCCGGTGGGCGTGCGCGGCGTGCGCTCGGGGCGCCCGTCGTGGCCGAACAGGAAGTGCCGCGTGCGCGACTCCGGCACCGCCTCGAGTCCTTCGGGCCGGCCGCTGTAGAGGATCCGTCCGCCGTGCTCGCCGGCGGCGGGGCCGACGTCCACGATCCAGTCGGCGCGGCGGATGACGTCGATGTCGTGCTCGACGACGAAGAGCGAGTTGCCGCTCGCCTTGAGTCCGTCGAGCGCGCGCAGCAGCGCCTCGGTGTCGGCCGGATGCAGCCCCGCCGACGGCTCGTCGAGCACGTAGACGACGCCGAACAGGTTCGACCGCACCTGCGTCGCCAGCCGCAGCCGCTGCAGCTCGCCCGGCGAGAGCGTCGGCGTGCTGCGCTCGAGCCCGAGGTAGCCGAGGCCGAGGTCGAGCATGACGTCCACGCGCTTGATCAGGTCCTCGGCGATGCGCTGGGCGACGATCGCCTGCTCCGGGTGCTCCTTGCCGAGCCGCTCGACGTCGGCGCCCCTGCCCTGCGCGGTGGGGCGGAAGATCGCCGCGAGCCGGCTCAGTGGGAGGCGCGACATGTCGGCGATGTCGAGGCCGGCGAACTTCACGCTCAGCGCCTCGCGCCGCAGCCGCTTGCCGTCGCAGAGCGGGCACTCGGTGCTCACCATGTACTCGGCGGCGCGCTTCTTCATCGCCGCGCTCTGCGAGTTGGCGAAGGTGTGGAGCACGTGCCGCTTCGCGCTCGTGAAGGTGCCCATGTAGTCGGGCTCCTCCTTCCGCTTGATCGCGCGTCGCACCTCGTCCACCGTGTAGCCGGCGTAGACCGGCACCTGCGGCTGCTCGTCGGTGAAGAGGATCCAGTCGCGGAGCTTCTTCGGCAGCTCGCGCCAGGGCGTGTCCACGTCGTGGCCGAGCGTCGTGAGGATGTCGCGGAGGTTCTGCCCCTGCCACGCGGTCGGCCAGGCGGCGACGGCGCGCTCGCGGATCGTGAGCGAGTCGTCGGGCACCATCGAGCGCTCGGTCACCTCGTAGACGCGGCCGAGCCCGTGGCACTTCGGGCACGCGCCCTCGGGCGTGTTCGGCGAGAAGCCCTCGGCGTAGATGATGCCCTGGCCGCGCGGGTAGGTGCCGGCGCGCGAGTAGAGCATGCGCAGCAGGTTCGAGAGCGTCGTGACGCTGCCCACCGAGGAGCGCGACGTCGGCGAGCCGCGCTGCTGCTGGAGCGCGACGGCGGGCGGCAGCCCCTCGATGGAATCCACCTGCGGCACGCCCTGCTGTTCGAACAGCCGCCGCGCGTACGGTGCGACCGACTCGAGGTATCGCCGCTGCGCCTCGGCGTAGAGCGTCCCGAACGCGAGCGACGACTTCCCCGAGCCCGACACCCCGGTGAAGGCGACGAGCGCATCGCGCGGGACGTCGAGGTCCACGTTCTTGAGATTGTGCTCGCGCGCGCCGCGCACCTGGACGAAGCCGGTGAAGCCGTCGTCGTCCGTTGAGGCGCGAGACTGGTGGGGACGGGGATGGGCAGCCAATGTCATGAGCGCGGCGCGGTGGCGCGTGAGGGAGACGTGGACGCGCCCGAGGGTGACAAGATTCGCGCCGGCCCGGCGCTGGCCGGCGGCAAACCCGATGCGCCACGCCGGAGCGGGCGCCGGCCGGATACCAATGGCGAGGACGTACATGGGCGAAACGACCAGCGTGTCGACGACGGCGGCGAGCTTTCTGGATCTCGTGTCGGCGCGGCGGGGACACTTCCGGATGGAGTCCGGCTATCACAGCGCGCTCTGGCTCGATCTCGATCCGCTTTTCGCGGACGAACGCCGCGTCGCGCCGTTCGTCGCGCGGCTCGTCGCGATGCTCCGCCCACACGGTGCGGACGCGGTATGCGGCCCGATGCTCGGCGGCGCCTTCCTCGCGCAGCTCGTGGCGCGGGAGCTGGACGCCGAGTTCTGGTTCACGGAACGCGTGGCCCCCACGGCGTCGGAGCGGGGCCTGTTCCAGGTGCGCTATCGCCTGCCGAAGGCACTCGCCGCGCGGTCGGCCGGCCGGCGCGTGGCGATCGTGGACGACGTGATGAGCGCGGGCTCGGCGCTGCGCGGCACGCACGCGGAGCTGGAGGCGCACGGCGCGACGGTCGTGGCCGCGGGCGCGCTCCTCGTCCTCGGATCTACCGGCGCGGGCTTCTTCGCGGAGCGGGGCGTCCCGGTGGGGGCGGTGGCGAGCGAGGCGTACGCGCTCTGGCTGCCGGGGCAGTGTCCGCTGTGCGCGGAGGGGGTGCCGCTGGAGGACGTGGCGTCGCCAGCGGCACCGTGACCGGACCCAATCGCGTTAGGCAGCGAGCGGAGTGCGGGCCCCCGGAGCGCCGCCTACCAGAGCTGGCGCGTCACCCGCGCGGCCGCGCCCCACTCCCCGCCGCTCGCGGCGCCGAGGGCGCGGGCGACCCGCGCCACGACGTCCGGCGGGCTGCCGGTGGCGAGGTCGATGCCGGCCAGCGCCTCCTGCACCGTTCCCCAGGAGACGGGCTGCGCGGTCACCACGACCAGCGTGTACTCGGGCCTGGGCAGCTCGGGAATCCCGTTCTGCCGGAGGTCCGCCGCGTGGTCGGCGTCGGCGATCGCGTGGACGGCGTTCGGGGCGAGGAACACCGGCGCCGGCCGCAGCATGAACCGGTGGTCGCCCGCGGCGACCTCGGTGCGCGTCGTCGCGCCTTCGCCCTCGGACGTGGTCAGCAGCCTCATGAAGTGTTCGCCCGGGAAGACGCGCAGCGTCGTCAGGTAGCCGCGCTGCGGCAGACGCACCGCGAGCGTGAGGTCGCCACCTCCCACCGCCGCGGTAGAGATTTGTGGCTGGAGGGCGGAGGCGGAGCCGGCGATGGCGAGGGAGGCGCCGGCGCCGGTCGGACTCTGGTCGTCTCCCTGGTGGTGCCACGGGCCGCACGCGGGAGCGGCGGTGACGACGACGAGCGCGAGCAGTGCGATCAGCGAACGTGCGGAGCGGGTGCGCATGCGCGAGCGGTCTCCTCGGGGCCAGGGTGAGCGCAATGGCCGCGGCGAGTACGGCTGCCCGGCTGGCTGCCACTACGATACCCCGCACGCGCGTAGCGTCCAGAGGGGCCCGCCGCGGCCTAACGAGGCGCTGGAGCTGTCGAGCGCCCGATACATCGAGTCAGCTACGGCTTCGGCGACGGGTCGGTGGCGGACTCGCGCTGGTGGCGGCTGGCCCGTATGGTATCCGCTCATGACGTGCTCGCAGACTCCCTCCCGCTATCGCGTCACGTGGCGGGCGCCGCTGCTTGCGCCGCTGCTCACCGCGCTCCTCGCCGCCGCCACATTGGGCTGCGCCCGAAGCACCGTGGCCACGGCGGCGACGCCGGCGCCGGCCGCGGATCGCGCACCGGCCGGTGTCCGCGAGCGCGAGCTGACGTTAGGCAGCGGCGACTGGAAGGTCGGCGCCACGCTCAGCATGCCGAAGGGGACCGGACCCTTCCCGGGCGTCGTCCTGATCCCCGGCTCCGGGCCCGCCGACCGCGATCTGAGCGTCGGCCCCAACAAGGTGTTCCGGGAGATCGCCTGGGGGCTCGCGCAGCGCGGCGTCGCGGTGCTGCGCTTCGACAAGCGCACCAGGGCACACGAGGCGCAGTTCTCCGCGCGCGGGCGGCCGGCGTCGCTCGACGAGGAGTTCACCGAGGACGCGACCGCCGCCGTGCGGGCACTGCTCGCGAGCCCGGAGATAGACCGGCGCGCGGTGTACGTCCTCGGACACAGTCAGGGGACGCTGATCGCCCCGCTCGTCGCGACGCGGATCCCCGAGGTCCGGGGCGTCGTCCTCGTCTCCGCGGCCGGACGTCCGACGGCGGACCTGATCGAGGAGCAGGTGCGCTACGTCAGCTCGCTCGCGCCGAACGACACGGGGGCGCGACAGGGCGCGCGCGAGATGATGGCCGGCGTCGCCGCCATGCGCGATCCGGCGACGCCCGACTCCGCGACGGTGCTCGGGCGCTCGATGCGCTACTGGCGCGACGTGGACGCGATCCACCCGATCGACCTCGTGGGCGCGCTCGTCGCGCGCGGGGGCCGAGCGCTCGTCGTGCACGGCGGCCGGGACTACCTCGTGACTGACGCCGACTTCGCGCGGTGGAAGGGTGCGTTCGGCGCCGACAGCCTCGTGACGCTGCGACGCTACGACGCCCTCAACCACCTGATGCAGGCCGGCGTGGGACGCATGCGTCCGGAAGAATACGGCGAGCGCCGGCCGGTGGACGACGCGTTCCTGGCCGACCTCGCGCGCTGGCTGCGCGCGGGCCGTTGAGCACTCGCGCTCTGGCCCGACCTCGACCCGCTGTTCGCGGACGGCCGCCGAGTCGCGGTGTTCGTCGCTCGGCTCGTCGATCTGCCGGCGCACGTTAGGCGGCGCGGTCCGCCGCGTAACGAAACGCGCGTCCCGCGGCTGTTTGCGGGCGAAGCCGCGGCGGCGTACAGTAGTCGGCGCGGGCGCCGCGCACGGGCGGTGGCGCGGTAGAAGGCAGAGGGCGACGCGTTCCGCCGCGGCGCTCGAAGTCCAATGCTTCGTTGGGCGGACACGTGCAGCGCGAGGGATTGTCGGTGCGATTCATCGGGCCAAGGCCACTTCGCGCCATGAACCCAAACGAGGAGGACAGAACCCATGCCGGCGTTTCCGATTCGGTTGGTCGCGACCGCAGGGCTGCTATTCGTCGGTTCACAATTGAGCGCGCAACCTTCTCGCCCTTCGGATGACCCGTCGCTCGATCGACCTTGCTCGTTCGTGACTGCGGCGGAGATGGCGGGCCTGCTCGGAACACCGGTGGTCACCGCCACGGACGAGCATTTTCGCTGCAAGTACGTCGTCGGCAAAGGCTGGCTCGAGACCAAGCTGATGAATCTCGAGCTGAAAGTGACGCGAGACATTTACGACTACAACAGGGCCCACGGCAGACCGATGCCGGGCGTTGGCGACCAGGCGTATCAACTCGGTGCGACGCTGGCCGCGAAGGTCGGAGATGTCCTCGTCGTCGTCGACGGCAGCAATGTGCCGCGGCCGCCGGACGACGCCCGGCTCAAGGCAATCGCGCTGAAGATCATCAAGGGGATCCCTTGAGGCAGCCCGCGGTTGCCTGACCTGACGCTGAAGCCGATGAGCGACCGATCGAGGCGGCGATGACGAACAGGAAGCGTGTGCGCTGGGCGCCGGGCGCCGTGTACGCCGTGCCGCTGACCGACGGGTCGTACGGGCTCGCCCAGGCGATCGACGCGATGATGGTGAACGTCATCTACGTCGCGCTCTTCGCCGCGCGGCTGCCGGCGGTGCCCGACGTGGTCCCGGAGCTCCGTCCGGAGACCATCGTCTCGCTCGCCGCCACGTGGCGACAGCATCTGAATCGCGGTGACTGGCCCCATGTCGGCCGCGCGCCACTCGTCGTCCCGAAGGCGGCCTTCCCCAACGAGCGGTTCGCCGCGTCGGGCTACGTCGGTGCGAAGCACTACGACGCGGGCATTCTGGCGAAGTTCCTGTCGGCCTACCACGGGCTGGTGCCGTGGAACGTGATGTACGTGGAGGACTACTACGATCAGCTGCTCGCCCCAGGGGTGCCTCGGCCGGACGCCGCGCGGCTGCTCGACCCGGCCGCGCGGGCCGCGTACCGCGCGGAGCACTTCGGGGTCGGCGAGCAGATCACCTGACGAAGCCGGGAGACTCGGAGCGATGTCGGAAGTCAGTGTGCGCTACATGATCGACGACGTGCCCGCGGCCGTGCGCTTCTACACCGGCCTCCTGGGCTTCACACTGGAACAGGACGCCTCACGCGCCTTCGCCGCGGTCTCGCGTGACGGCGTGCGGCTCCTGGTGAGTGGCGAGGGGAGCTCGGAGAAGCGCCCCCTCGCCGAGCGCCAGCCCCGGCGATGAGCCGCCCCCTCGACCCGACGAGCGAATCGCAGTTCGACGCCAGCGTGCGGCTGGCGATCCTGGGCGCGTTCATCGGTGGCGGCCCGGCGCCGACGATCGCGAGCGTCGCCGACGCGCTCGGCGCCCGCCGCGCCGAGACGGCGGCCGCCTTCGAGCGGCTCGCGGCCGGCCACGTGATCGTGCTCGCGCCGGGCACGCGCGAGATCGTGATGAGCGCGCCCTTCGCGGGCGGGCCGACCGACTTCGTCGTCCGCGTCGGCGCGCGGTCGTACGACGCGAACTGCATCTGGGACGCGCTCGGCATCCCGGCGATGCTCGGCGGACCGGCGGGGCAGCCAGTGGACGCGGACGTCGCGACGCGGTGCGCCGACTGCGGCGCCGCACTCGCGCTCCGCGTCCGCAGCGGCGCCGTCGAGGCCGAGCCGCCGGACGCCGTCGTGCACTTCGCAGTGCCCGCGGCGCGCTGGTGGGCCGACATCGTCTTCACGTGAAGCACGATGCGCCTCTTCCGGTCGGAGGAGCACGTGAGGACGTGGAGCGCGGCGACGGGGATTCCGGTCGGCGCGGTGTTCGACGTGGACTCGCTCTGGCGCCTCGCCCGCCTCTGGTTCGACGACCGGCTGTCGCCGGCGTGGCGGCGGCGGACGGTGGAGGAGGCGCACGCGGTGTTC
>DATMHT010000061.1:0-4114 GCA_035554795.1 Gemmatimonadaceae bacterium
CTTCCGCGCCGCCAGCTCGCGCACGGCCGACGCGGCGCGCACGTTGGCGTCGAAGTTCTCGCCCTGGTAACGTGGATCGCCGCGGCGGAAGTCGTCCTCGGGGTACTCCTCGGCGCGCTTCACGTTGCCCGTGAGGAAGCCACGGCCGAGGGGCGCGAACGGCACGAGCCCGATGCCGAGCTCGCGCAGCAGCGGGATGATGCGCGGCTCGAGGTTGCGCTCCCAGAGCGAGTACTCGCTCTGGAGCGCCGAGATCGGGTGCACGGCGTGGGCACGGCGGATCGTCTGCTCGCCCGCCTCGGAGAGACCGAGGAAGCGCGCCTTCCCTTCGCGCACGAGGTCGGCCATCGTGCCGACGACGTCCTCGATCGGGACGGTGCGGTCCACGCGGTGCTGGTACAGCAGGTCGATGCGATCCGTCCGCAGGCGGCGGAGCGATCCCTCGACCGCCTCGCGGATGTGCGCCGGCCGGCTGTTCACGCCGGCGATGGCGCCGTTCGCGTCGTACGTGAAGCCGAACTTGGTCGCGACGACGACGCGGTCGCGCGCGCCGCCGCCGAGCGCCTTCAGGGCGCGCGCGAACAGCTCCTCGTTCGTGAACGGCCCGTACGCTTCGGCGGTGTCGAAGAACGTCACGCCGAGCTCGATCGCGCGGTGGATGGTGGCGATGGATTCGCGCTCGTCGCGCTCCTCCGCGGTGCCGTAGGCGTGGCTCATGCTCATGATGCCGAGGCCGAGCGCGGAGACGGTGAGTCCCTGGGTGCCTAACGTGCGGGTGGGCAACATAACCGGGTAGCGGGTAGCGGGTGGCGGGTGGCGGGTCAGCGCGTGTCGAGCTTGATGAAGGCGAGCGCGTTGTTCGGGTTCATCGGGATCACGAGCTGGTTCGCGCCGGCGTCGTAGCACATCGAGGCGGCGCTCGGGACGTTGCGGGCGATGAGCTCCGCCGGCTTGCCGGGGCGGATGCGCGAGACGCCGCCGTAGCGGACGCTGCTCACGTACTTCGTCCCGTCCGGCATGACGACGAGGCCGTCGCTCCCCGCCTGCGCCGCGTGCTCGGTCTTCAGCAGCCTGCCGGCCGGCGAGAAGGTGAGTACGGCGTCGTCACCGATGTTGACGACGACGACGTTCCCCTGCGAATCGAAGGCGATGCCGTTGGGCTGGAAGAGCGGCGCGCCCTGGAGGAAGACCGACGCCGTGCCGTCCGGCGCGATCTTCCAGACCTGCCACGTCGTCGGGTCGGGCCTGTCGCCGAAGGCGCCCGTCCGCGTCGCGTAGACCGTCCCGTCGTCGGCGACCTCGATGTCGTTGATCCAGTCCACGCCCGGGACGCGCGCTTCTCCCGCCGGCGCGCCGGTCTTCAGGTCGAACCTGCGGATGACGGCGACGCTCGGGTCGCTCGGCGACGTGCCGCCGTCGCGGTCGGCGACGTAGAGCATGCCGCGCGCGATGTCGCTGCCGTACGGCTCGTTCAGCACTAGCGCCGGCGTCAGCTTGCCGCGGTCGGCCGAACCCTGCACGCCGATCCACCGAGCCGTGTGCACCGAGCCGTCGTGGTTGATGAACGACACGAAGGCGTCGTTGGTCTGCACGTTCTGCGTGACGCCGCGGTTGGGCACGACGATGACTCCGCGCCCCGCGTCGTACGAGCAGCTCTCCGCGGAGTAGATCGCGCCGTACACCTTCACGTTCGGCGACATCGGCTCGAAGGTCCCGTTCGCGGACGGGGTGACGGGCAGGCCGAGCGGGTTGCCGACGGTGAACGGCGGGGAGCTCTGCGGCTGCTGCGCGAGCAACGCGACGGGGGCGACGGCGCTGCTCAGCGCGGTGACGCTGGCGAGGAATGCGGCTCGCTTCATGGGTGCTCTCTCCGGGATCGTCGGTGCGTTGGCGACGTGTCGGCTGGCGGCTCACGCCTAGGCAAACTACTTCAACGGCCGCCCGGCTTCCGCTGGTACTGGTCGTCGCTGACGTGCTCCAGCCACTCGACCGCCTTGCCGTCGAGTGCCTCCTGGATGGCGACGTGCTGCATCGCCGTCTCGGGCGAAGCGCCGTGCCAGTGCTTCTCGCCCGGCGCGAACCAGACCACGTCGCCCGGCAGAATCTCCTCGACCGGACCGCCATCGCGCTGCGCGAGCCCCCGACCGAAGGTGACGATCAGCGTCTGCCCGAGCGGGTGGGTGTGCCAGGCCGTGCGCGCGCCGGGCTCGAAGGTGACCGCGGCGCCGGCGACGCGCGCCGGCGCGGGGGCGCTGAACAGCGGGTCGATCCGGACCGTGCCGGTGAACCAGTCGGCCGGGCCCTTGGTCGAGGGCTGCGTACCGCTGCGCGTGATCTTCATGTCGTGCTCCTCGGTTCGTGCTCGTGTGGTGCCGCGCCGCTCAGCGGCCGACGCGGGCCTGGAGGTGTGCGGGATAGCGGTCGCCGTGCACCGTGATCTTTGCGGCGGCGTCCTCGATCCGCCGGAGGTCGTCCGCGGTGAGCTCGACGGCGGCGGCGCCGACGTTCTCCTCGAGGCGGTGCAGCTTCGTCGTGCCGGGGATCGGCACGATCCACGCCTTCCGCGCGAGGAGCCAGGCGAGCGCGATCTGCGCCGGCGTCGCCTTCTTCTCCGCCGCGATGCGGGCGAGAAGATCCACCACGCCCTGGTTCGCCTTGCGGTTCTCCGCCGTGAAGCGCGGGACGACGTTGCGGAAGTCGCTGCTGTCGAACGTCGTGGTCTCGTCGATCTTCCCCGTGAGAAAGCCCTTGCCGAGCGGGCTGAATGGCACGAAGCCGATGCCGAGCTCCTCGCATGTCGCGAGCACGCCGTTCGTCTCCGGCTCGCGCCACCAGAGCGAGTACTCGCTCTGGATCGCCGCCACCGGCTGCACCGCGTGAGCGCGGCGAATGGTCTGCTCGCCGGCCTCGGAGAGCCCGAAGTGCTTCACCTTTCCCTCGGCGATCAGATCCCTGACCGTGCCCGCGACGTCCTCGATCGGCACGGCCGGGTCCACGCGGTGCTGGTAGTAGAGGTCGATCGCTTCGACGCGCAGGCGCTTCAACGAGCCCTCGGTCACCGTGCGAATGTTCTCGGGGCGGCTGTTCAGCACCTGCTGCCCGCGGGGCGCGTCGAGGTCGAAGCCGAACTTAGTGGCGATCACCGCCCGGCCGCGGAACGGCTCGAGCGCCTCGCCGACCATCTCCTCGTTCTCCGCGCCGTAGATCTGCGCGGTGTCGAAGAAGGTCACGCCGCGCTCGAACGCCGCGCGCAGGAGTGCGATCGCCTGCTGCCTGTCCGTGGCCGGGCCGTAACCGTGGCTGAGCCCCATCGCGCCGTAGCCGATGGCCGAGACTTCCAAATCGCTGTTGCCGAGTCTGCGCGTCTGCATGGTTCCCGCTCCGCCGTGGTGTGGTGGTCGTCCGGTCAGGACCGTGAGCGTGAACGGTTTCGTCTCGATCGCTTCGGGCTCCGGGCCGGCGTCGTGTCACGCCTCGGGGATGGGCCTGCCGTACGCCTCGAGCGTGATGCTGTCGGGCTCCGGTCCGCCGCGCACGCCGGTGTCGAGCGCGTCGATGGCGGCGACCTGCTCGCGTGCGAGCGCGAAGTCGAAGACGTCGAAGTTCTCGGCGATGCGCGCGGGCTTCACCGACTTCGGGATCGCCGAGCGGCCCTCCTGCAGTTGCCAGCGGAGCATCACCTGCGCGGCCGACTTGCCGTGCTGGCGCGCGATCTCGAGCAGCGTCGGGTCGTCGAAGGAGCGCTTCTGCATGCCCCGGTACGACGTGATCCCGCCGATCGGCGACCACGCCTGGGTCGCGATGCGGTGCTCGGCGTGCACCTGCTGCAGCGCACGCTGCTGGAAGTACGGGTGCACCTCGATCTGGTTGACCGCCGGCACGACGGTCGCCACCGCGAGCAGGCGCTCGAGGTGCTCGGGCATGAAGTTGCTCACGCCGATCGCACGCACCTTTTCGTCGGCCAGCAGCGTCTCCAGCGCACGATACGCATCGAGCGTCTTGTCGAACGCCGTCGGCATCGGCTGGTGCAGGAGCAGCAGGTCGAGCTGGTCCACGCCGAGCTTGCGGGCGCTCTTGTCGAACGCGTGCAGCGCGGTGTCGTAGCCGTAGTCGC
>DATMHT010000062.1:0-13647 GCA_035554795.1 Gemmatimonadaceae bacterium
GTCGCGCCGAGCGGGTGACCGAGGGCGATGGCGCCGCCGTTCACGTTCACGCGATCGGGATCGAGACCCAGGTCGCGAATCGTCTTCAGCGGCACCGCCGCGAACGCCTCGTTGATCTCCCAGAGATCGATGTCGGCGACCGTCATCCCCGCGGCGGCGAGCGCCTTGCGCGACGCCGGCGTCGGCGCGGTCAGCATGAGCACGGGATCGTCCGCCGCCACGGCGAGCGCTCGGATGCGCGCCCTCGGCCGCAGACCACGAGTGCGCGCGTAGCTGCCCGACGCGAGCAGCACCGCCGCCGCGCCGTCGGCGATGCCGCTCGAGTTGCCCGCTGTGTGCACGTGCCGGATGCGCTCCGCCTCGGGATGGCGCCGCAGCGCCATGTCGTCCAGCGTCTCCCCGTTCGGACCGGCGACCTCGCGCCCGGTCGCCTCGAACGCGGCCGCCAGCGCGGCGAGTCCTTCGAGCGTCGTCGGACGCGGGAACTCCTCCCGGTCGAGCAGCACGCTCCCCGTGCACGGGTCGATCACCGGCACGAGGCTCCGCGCGAAGCGGCCCTCGGCGATGGCCTCCGCGGCGCGCTGCTGCGAGCGGAGCGCGAAGGCGTCCACGTCGTCGCGACTGAAGCCCTCGAGCGTGGCGATGAGATCGCCGCTGATGCCCTGGGGCACCTGGAAGTGCCGCTCGCGCAGCCGCAGGTTCCCGCCGTCCTTCCCGGCGTCGTCGCTCCCCATCGGCACGCGCGACATGCTCTCGACTCCGCCGGCAACGACCGCCTGCTGGACGCCGGACATGATTCCCATCGCGGCGAAATTGATCGCCTGGAGCCCCGATCCGCAGACGCGCGTGAGCGTCGTCGCCGGCACCGTGATCGGCCAGTCGGCGGCGAGCACCGCCTGCCGCGCGAGATTGCCGCCCTGCTCGCGCACCTGCGTCACGCTCCCGAGCACGACGTCGTCCACCTCGGCCGCGTTCATGCCGGTGCGGCCGACGATCGCGCGCAGCGTCTGCGCGGCGAGCTCCTGCGGATGCGTTCCGGAGAGCGCGCCCTTGCCCGGCTTGCCGCGCCCGCGCGGCGTACGCACCGCGTCGATGATGTAGGCGTCGCTCACGTCAGACACCCGCGGTGACCGGCTGGACGACGCGCAGCGTCAGCGACTCGCCGAGTGCAGCAGATCCGCCCAGCTCGGCGAGCGACGCGAGATCGTCCTGCACCGTGAGGAAGCGGCCGCTGAGCGCGTCGGCTTCGCCGAGGGCGAGGCGCATCACGAAGGCGACCGAATCGTCGAGCGGCGTGTCGAGCCCGCGGTCGAAGATCGCCGCCAGCGCCGGCACGAGACGGCGCGCCTCGTCGCTCTGCAGCGCTTCCTCGGTCATCGGCGTCCGCACCGTGCCGGGATGGATCGGGAAGACCCGCACGCCGGCGCCCGCGCCCTCGATGGCGAGCGATTCCGACAGGCGGATGAGCGCCGTCTTGCTCGTGGTGTAGGCGGACCAGTTGGGAATCGCGCGGCCGCCGGCGATGCTCGCGAGGTTGACGATGCGGCCGCGGCCGCGCGCGATCATCGCCGGCAGCAACACGCGACTCCAGAGCGCGGGGCCCTTCACGTTCACCTCGATCGTGCGCCACCACTGCTCGATGGACGCGCTGGCGAACGGACCCATCGGCATGCCGATGCCCGCCGCGTTCACGAGAAGGTCCACCGGCCCGAGCGCATCGACGATCTGCTCCGCCGCGCGGCGAACGGCGTCGGCGTCGGTCACGTCCACGGCCACCGGCAGCACGCGACCGCCGGCCGCCGAGAGCTCGGCCGCAACGGCATCGAGGTCGGCGGCACCTCGAGCGACGAGCGCGACGGCGGCCCCGGCGCTCGCGAAAGCCTCGGCGTACGCGCGTCCGAGTCCGCGGCTCGCGCCCGTCACGACCGCGACCTGTCCGGCGAGTGGCCGCGACGGCGGAGCATGCAGGGCATCGTGTACGGCAGCTAGCTTCGACATGAGAGTCTCCTGTATTGACGACAGATACGAGAACGAGCGTTCTCGCTTTGGATATGAGAAACCGGCGCTCAGGACCGCAGCGCTCCCTCCAGGTAGTGGGACAGCTGCTCCGCGGCGCGCTCGACGTGGGCCGGGTCACGATAGAGGCCCGCCAGCATGATGGCTCCCTCCATCGTCGCCAGGACCATCGACGCGACCGTCTCCGGCGCCGCGTCCTTGCGGATCTCGCGGCGGGCCTGCCCGTCGGCGACGATCGTGCGCACGATGCCGCGCCACCGGTCCATGGCGCGCCGCGCCTGCCGGCGCAGTTCGGCGCTCCCTCCCGCGTCGTGCTCGATCGCCGCGTTCATGACCGGACACCCGCCGGGGACGGGCGGCTCGACGGCGTGCCGCCGGTAGACGGCGACGACCGCGTTCAGCCGGGCGATCGCGTCGCCGGGCGTGGCGGCCGCCGCCTCGAAGCGCTCGTCGAAGTGGTGGACGGCGTAGCGGAACGCTTCGAGGGCGAGCGCCTCCTTTCCGCCGGGAAAGTGCCGGTAGATGCCGCCGGTCCGGAGCCCCGTCGCCTCCTCGAGGTCGGAGACCGACGCGCCCGCGTAGCCGAGGCGGTTGAAGACCCCGGCGGCCTGCCGCAGGATGTGCTCCCGCGTCTCGTCGCCCCTGGACATGGTGACTCCTTCAAAGAGAACGCTCGTTCTCCATAATGGCGTGCCCGCCTCGCGCCGTCAAGCAGCGCGCGGTGGAGGCCGCCGGGCGGACCGCCTCGCCGATTGTTTGGAGCTGCTCCCGGTCGTCGGGGATCCGCGGATCCGGCGTGAGCTCTTCGCTCGGCGACGCTGCCGCTGGTGGCGCGGCGGCCAGCGCGAACGGGATGAATGCGGTGATGAACTCCGGCATGACGGATCTCCGGCGCTCAGGCGGCGCGAGCGCGCGCGTCGCGAGCGGTGAGCCGCGCCTCGGGCGCCGTGCCCGTGACGTCGCGCGCGAGCAGACGGTCGAGCGAGAGCGCGCCGCTTCCCTCGATCACCACCACGGTGGCGAGGGCGAGCGCGATGAGGTGGTACTCGTAGCCCTCCGCGCCCGGCTTCATCGCGCCGAACCAGTTCATGAAGAAGCCGTTGGCGACGTGCGTGCTCGCGGCGCCGACCATGAGGCCGAAGATCTCGGCGGCCGCGAGCCGCCCGCCGAGTCCGAGCACGAGCGCGAACGGCGCCACGAGCTCGACGACGATCGCGAGCGCGGCGAGCGGCGCGGGGAAGCCGAGCGTGCCGGTCATCCAGCCGAGCGTGCCACGGAAGCCGTAGCCGCCGAGCAGGCCGAGGGCGTGCTGCAGACCGTGCGGGAGCATGACGAGTCCCAGGACGACACGAGCGACGAGCGGCGCGGACGCGCGCTCGGTCGCGAGGAATTTGCGGAGCATGAGCGAGGTTCTCGGGTGAACGGTGAATCGGTGACGAACTGCGGGGAGCCTAGCGAGGGGAGCTACGAATGCATTCGTGGATGCGTGAGCACGACCTTGCCCACGTGCGCGCCGCTCTCCACGTGACGGTGCGCGGCGGCGACGTCGTCGAAGGTGAACGCGGCGGGATCGAGCAGCGGCCGGAGACGCCCCGCGTCCACCAGATCGGCCACCTCACGGAGCATCGCGCCGTGTCGCTCGCGCTGCTGGCCCGTGAGGAGCGGCAGGAGCATGAAGACGGCGTGCAGCGACAGCCCCTTGCTGAGCGTCGGTGTCAGGTCGATCGTCCCGCGCGTCATGACGGACACCACGGTGCCGTTGTACCGCGCGGCCGCGAACGACGCGGCGAGCACGTCGCCACCGACCGTGTCCACCACGACGTCGAAGCCGCGGCCGCCCGTCAGCCGCGCGACGTAGTCCTCGGGTCGCTCGGCGCGATGGTCCACCACGTGGGCGGCGCCGAGCGCTCGCGCGAGCCGCGCCTTCTGCGGCGACGAGACGGTCGCGGTGACCTCCGCGCCGTCGGCCGCGGCGAGCTGCACCGTGATGTGGCCGACGCCGCCGGTGCCGCCGTGGACGAGCACGCGATCGCCGAGTGCGACCCGTGTCTTCCAGCGCAGCGCCTCCCAAGCCGAGAGCGCCACGAGCGGCAGCGCCGCCGCGTCGCGCATCGTGAGCGTGCGCGGCTTCGGCGCGACGAGGCGCGCGTCGGCGAGCATGTAGTCGGCGAGCGCGCCGGGGATGCCGCGCAGGCCGCCGGCGCAGCCGTACACCTCGTCGCCCGGCGCGAGCGTGTCCACGTCGTCGGCCACGGCCACCACGGTGCCGGCGACGTCCATGTGCAGCACCATCGGCGCGGGCGGCGCGATGGCCGCCGAGCGACCGTCGCGGATCTTGAGGTCCGCGGGATTCACGCTCGTCGCCGCCACCCGGATCAGGACGTGACCGGGGCGCAGCGCCGGCACCGACGTCTCGACGCGCGCGAAGTTGTCCGCCGCGCCGAAGTCGCGCAGCGCCCAGACGGTCATGCGCCGCGGCACGCCGGCCGCGCGAGGGACGTATGTCACGGAAGGAGTCGCGAGCTCGGTCGTCATCGTCGCGGAGGAATGGCGTCGGGTGGTGGACACGCGGGTCGGGCGCGAGCGGCGCTCACCACGCGGCCGCGGCGGCGGCGGAGGGAGCGGCCCGCATGCGCTCGAGCCACGCGACGAGCAGGTCGGCGGCGGCGAACCGAGTGTCGGCGAAGGCATGGTCGGCCGTGAGCGTCGGCGCGGCGAGGGCGCGCGCGCCGTTCGCGCGCAACGCCTCGACGAGCGGCGCGTGGTGCAGCGCGGGCGGAGCCACGTCGTCGTCCGACGCCGCGACGACGAGCAGCGGACGATCACCGGCCCGGCCGACGAGGGCGCGGGCGCGTGCACGGAGATCCCACGCGGCGCCGTGCGCGAAGGCCTCGTCGGCGAGGGCGCGGCCGGAGGTGCCGCGCAGCGGCGCGGCGTCGTCCTCCCACGCGGCCGCCGTGCGCGCGACGGCGTCCGGCGTGTTCGCCAGCGCCGCGGTGTACGCGCCGAAGTCGAACGCGGCGAAGGCGGCGGCGCCGGCGATCGTCGGATCCTCCGCCGCCGTCACGAGCGCGGCGAAGCCGCCGAGGCTGTGGCCGGCGATGGCGACGGTTCGCGAGTCAATGCCCAGCGTGCGCGCGACAGCATCCGTCCGGGCCCACGCGACGACCGCGGCCGCGTCCTCGAGCACGTGCGTCCACGAGAACGTGCCTGGGGAGCCCCAGGCGCCGCGGTAGCGCGGGGCGACGACGTGCCATCCCGCTCGTCGCGCCGCGTGCGCCAGGTCGGAGTTCTGCTCGACGCCGGGGAAGCCGTGCAGGAGCACGAGCACGGGGTGCGCGCCGGCGCCGGCGGCGCGGTAGCACACGGCGTTGATCCGCTCGCCGCCGCTGGGGACGGCGACGAGGGACACCCCGCCTGGAGCGCGGGGGTCGCGCGGCGCGTCTTCGTGCGCCGCGCGTGAGGCGGCGGGTGGTGCGAGCGGCGGAGCGATCATGGCATGTGGAGCTCGTTGAGCGTGGTCGAGGGTCTGCTGCACGGATGGTACGTTGCCCTTCGCCGCGCGTCCAACGCATATTCTTCGCGCATTCGCATGAAATCCGCTCATGATCGCGCCGCGCCGCGGTAACGCCCGCGGGCGCGCCTGACGCGGCCGATCGTGCTCGGCTCGACGCCGCACCGTCTCTCGCCTCCACGCGCCATGCACCTCGAGATTCGCCACCTGCGTCTCGTCGCCGCGATCGCCGATGCCGGCGGCGTGACGCGCGCCGCGGGACGCCTGCACCTCACGCAGTCGGCCGTGAGCCACCAGTTGCGTGACATCGAGTCGCGGCTCGGGACGCCGCTCTACGCGCGCGTCGGGCGCCGCCTCGTGCCGACGGTGGCGGGCGAACGCGTGCTGGCGACGGCCAGGCGCGTGCTGGCGGAGATCGTCCGCGTCGAGGCCGAAGTCGGTGGCACGGACGACACCGCACCCGTCGGTCTGCTACGCCTCTCGACCGAGTGCTACACCTGCTACCACTGGCTCCCGGGAGTGCTCGCCCGCTTTCGCGCGCAGTGGCCGCGCGTCGAGCTGCGCATCGTCGGCGAGGCGACGAAGCGCCCGCTTCCCGCGCTCGCCCGCGGCGAGCTGGACGTGGCCGTGGTGAGCCGCCCCCTCGGTAGCCGGCCGGCGAGCGCGTCGGTGCCCGCGGGCCGGCGGCTCCGGTATGCCCCGCTCTTCGAGGACGAGCTGGTCGCGATCACGGCGCCGGGGCACCCGTTCGCGGCGCGGGCGCGCGCGCGCGGCTACGCCGAGGCGGCCGATTTCGCCGGCGAGCACGTCGTGCTCTACAACATGCGCGACGAGGAGAGCACGCTCCTGCACGAAGTGCTGCAGCCGGCCGGCGTGACGCCGTCGTCGGTCATGCGCGTGGAGCTGACCGAGGCCATCGTCGAGCTGGTGAAGGCGGGGCTCGGCGTCGGCGTGCTCGCGCGCTGGGCGGTCGCGCCGCACG
Source organism: Gemmatimonadaceae bacterium (assembly GCA_035554795.1). Lineage (GTDB taxonomy): Bacteria > Gemmatimonadota > Gemmatimonadetes > Gemmatimonadales > Gemmatimonadaceae > DATMHT01. The sequence goes on from DATMHT010000062.1 coordinate 6,513, forward strand.
TCGCCGCGGGCACGCTCGTCGCGACCCGCGTTGGAGCCGACGGGTGCCGCCGGCAGTGGGTGGCCGTCACCCGGAATCCCGGGACGCCCGTCGCGCCGCACGTGGCCGACTTCATCGCCATGCTGGCGCGCGATCCGTTCTCGGCGCCGTCGGGCGCCCCGCGCGAGCGGCTCGAGCCGCGTTCGCGCGGGGTCGCCTCACGCGCGCGCGGTCACACCGACAGGAGGCGCGAGAAGAAGGAGCGATAGCGCTGGAGCGCCTGCCGCAGATCCTCCGTCGAGACGTCGCCGCCGCGGTCCCACTGGCCTTCGAGCTGCGCCCGCTCCTTGGCGAAGGACTCGGCCAGGCGCTTGATCGCGTCGGCCACCAGACCGTCCGCCTGCTCCACCGCGCGCCGCGGCTCGTCCACGAAGCCGGCCTGGATGTCGTTCCACTTGCCGTGGAAGTCGTTCACGACGTCCTGCGCGAGCAGTGGCGTCTCGCGGCCGGCCGCCGCCGCGACGTCGGCCGGGCCGGTGCCGGCGCGGGCGCGCTGCACCTCGCGGTCGTCGATGTGGCGCTCCAGCTCCGCCGTCGATTCGCCGGTGCTCCGGTCGGCCGCCGCGGCCAGGTCGGCGGTCGAGAGATCTCTGCGGTCGGGCTGCTGCTGCTCCGTCATGGTCTCACCTCGCGCTCGTTGCGGATGACGCGTTCGTCTCTCCGGTCCACCGTCGCCTCGTCGACGCGATCGGCCGCACGATCGGCCACACGCTCGACCGGACGCGCGACGACGCGCTCGGCGCCACGCTCCGCTTTCGCGCTCGCGTGCTCGCGATCCTCGAGCAGATCCTCGAAGAGCTCGCGATAGTAGACCATCGCCTGTCGCAGGTCCTCGGTCGTGGCTTCTCCGCGCCGGTGGCGCTGCGCGATGTCGCGCGCCGCGCGGTAGTTCTCGACGACACGCGGATGGTGCACCGACAGGTCGGCGGCCCGCTGGTCGAAGTCCGACACCGGATACCCGCGGGCCATCATGACGTCCTCCACCAGACGGTCCGCGTCGGTGACGGCACCCTTGGGATCGTCCACGAACCGCGCCTGCAGCGTGCGCCACTCGTGTACGTAACCGCGCTGCTGATCCGCGCTCAGCGGCCGGATGTCCAGATGCTCGACGCGCTCCTGCCGGCGCAGCAGCTCGGCCTCGGCGCGTCGCCGGTCACCGGTCTCGTGCACCGCGCGCTGGTATTCCGGCCCGTACCTCTCGGCGAGCGCCTCCGATCGGCGCCGCTGCCACAAGAAAAAGCCGACGAGGGCCAGCAACGCCACGCCGACCACGATGGCGACAATCGTGACTGAATCCATCACCACTTCCTCCAGAAGATGCCCGCACTGCCACGAGATCCCCGGTTCCCCTCGAGGACTCGGGCACGGTCGGCAACGCGGGACATGTTCTGACGCGCGTTGCGGCCGCGCCGGTGAGCGTACTCGAAGGGTGCACCATGGGTGCCAGACACCAGCGAATCCGCCTGAATCCGCAGCGCACGCGTAAGGCATTGCGGAGCCGATGGCTACGCGCGCAACACCACCGTCGGCGTCGCCGCTGAGCGAGCTCTGGTGCGGGAGTGACCCGCGATGAACGCACTGGCCGTCGTCGCCGACGGCGGCGCGTCACCCCCGCGGCAGCGACAGCTCGAACGTGCTGCCCGCGCCGAGCACGCTCGACGCCGTCAGGTCGCCGCCCATCCCACGCGCCAGATCGCGGCTGATGGCGAGACCCAGCCCCACGCCCTCGTGCTGGCGCGTGAGCGTCGTGTCCACCTGCACGAACGGCTGGAAGACGGACTCCAGTCGCTCGGCGGCGATGCCGTGACCGGTGTCGGTCACCCGCACGATCACGCGATGCTCGCCCGCGGTCGCGCACTCCATCGTCAGGCGGCCGCCCGGCTCGGTGAACTTCACCGCGTTGCTCAGGAGGTTGAGCACCACCTGCTGCACCTTCTCGCGGTCGCCGCGCACGGTCAGCGACGCCGGACAGCCGGCGTAGCGGAACTCCAGCATCCGGCTGCGCACCTGCGGCGCGATGAGCGCCTCGCACGTCGCGAGCACCTCGCCCAGCGGTAGGTCGTCGACGGCGTAATGCACCGCGCCCGCGTCCACCTTGGCGTAGTTCAGCACGCCGTTGATGAGACCGAGCAGGTGACGCTGGCTGCGCTGGATGCGCTCCAGCGCCGAGCGCTGCTCGGGCGTGACCGGACCGTGGATGCCGAGCTCGATCAGCTCCGCGTAGCCGCCGATGGCGTTGAGCGGCGTGCGCAGCTCGTGGCTCATCACGGCGAGGAAGTCGGCCTTCGCCCGATTGGCCGCCTCCGCCTCGGTGCGCGCGGCCTCCGCCTCGGCGCGGGCGCGCTCCCGCTCGGCGTCCGCGCGCTCGCGCTCCGTGACGTCGCGCCAGAAGACGGCGATGCCGCCCTGCGCCGTCGGGTAGACGTCGGTCTCCGCGATGAGATCGAGACGGCCGTCGCTGTACGCGTGCTTCACGTGCTCCTCGACGCGCTCGGCGGCCACGCGGCGGTAGGCACGCTCGAACGGCGAGCCCGCCAGTCCGGGGAACAGCTCCCAGATGGACCGCCCCACCATCGCGTCGCGCGACAGTCCGACGTTGCGCATCATCGTGCGGTTCACGCTGACGACGCGGAAGTCGTCGTCGAGCGCGAAGTGCGCGTCCGTCATCGCGTCGAGGATGTCGGCCGATCGTGCCCGCTCGGCCTCGAGCTCGCCCATCGCGCGCACTGTCGCCGTCGTCTCGATGCAGACGACGAGCGTGCCGCCGATGCGGCCGTCGTCGTCGCGCACGGGGCTGTAGCTGTACGTCCACCAGGCGTCGTCCATCCGCCCGTCGCGCTCGATCGGCAGGTGGAGGTTCTCGAACCACACCGCCTCGCCGCGCGTCATCACGCCGTCGATCTGCGGACCGACGACTTCCCACACGTCGGTCCAGAACTCGGCCGCCGGCATGCCGAGCGCGCGCGGATGCCGCGCCGCCGGTCCCGTGGACGAGCCGAGGCTAGGGCGGAAGGCGTCGTTGTAGAACTGGACGAGCTCCGGCCCCCAGAAGAGCAGCATCGGGTTCCGCGAGGCGAGGACGGCCGCGGCCATGGTACGCAGGCTCGGCGACCAGTGCTCCACCGGCCCGAGCGGCGACGACGACCAGTCGAACGCACGACAGCGCGCGGCCATCTCGCCGGGACCGGCGAACAGCTCCCTCGCTCCACCACCGATGCGCTCGCTCGTCTCCATGCTCCGGCCCTCGCGCGGCACGCCGGACCCACGATCCGGACCAGAGAAATATGGCACGGTGCCACCAACGGGGCGACGCCGGCGGCGGGTCGCGCCGGTCAGCGGTCGGGTACGAGCACCAGCTTGCCGGCCACCTGCCCCGCCTCCATCAGCTCGTGCGCGCGACGGACCTCAGCGAGCGGGAGCCGCTCGGCGATGATCGGCGCGATGCGCCCCTCCGCGAGCAGGGCCACGAGCTCGGCGAGGTCGTCGCGAACGACCCGCGGCGACTCGCGCGCCAGCGCGCCCAGACTGTAGCCGCTCGCGCGAACGCCGTTCGGCTCGGCGTTCCAGCGCGCCATCCGCTCGCGCAGCGTGGCGGCCGCTTCGGGCGTAGCGGCGCCGGGCGCCGAGTAGCCGTAGACGACGAGACGCCCGCCGGGCCGCAGCGCGCGCACGGATTCGAGCACGTGATCGCCGCCGAGGGGATCGAGCGCGACGTCCACCGGCCCCACCAGGTCGAGCACCTGCTGCGCGACGTTCCCGCGCGTGTAGTCCAGCGCGATCGCGCCGAGCGCGCGCACGAGCGGCAGCTTCCGCGGCGAGCCCGTGCCGACGGCGGTGACGCCGGCCAGACGCGCGAGCTGCAGCAGCGCCGTGCCGACCCCGCCGCTCGCGCCGTGCACGAGCACCGTCTCGCCACGCGTCACCTTCGCCGCGCGATGGAGCAGATGGTGCGCCGTGACGTAGTTCATCGGCAGCGCCGCGACCACCGCGGGATCGAGACCGTCGGGCACGCGGACCAGTATGTCCGCCGGCAGCAGCGTGAGCTCCGCGTAGCCGCCGACGCCGGACAACGCGGTGACGCGATCGCCCGCCTTCCATTCGTGCACGCCGCTGCCGACGGCGACGATCTCGCCGACGACCTCCGCCCCCGGCGTGAACGGGAACGCCGGGGCGTGAGCGTAGATGCCCCGCCGCATCAGCACCTGCGCGAAGGCGACGCCCGCCGCGAGCACGCGGACGAGAACCTCCCCTTCGCCGGGCAGGCGCGTCGGCAGGGAGACGAGCTCCAGCACCTCGGGGCCGCCGGTGCGCGCGAGCATCACGCCGCGATAGGTGGCGTCGAGTGAGTCGGGTCGGGTGGACGTGTCGGTCATGTCGGGAAGCATGCAACGAGTCGGCTGATCGTTCGCGGCGCTTTCCCACGTGTCCCCGCCGCGAGGTGTGCGCGGCTGTACGACGCGCCGTGCCGGGCGGTTTCTCGTGATCGGCACCGGCGGAGATCGGCGAGCGGAGGACGTACGACACGGCCCCGGCGGCCCTCCCGCCCGCGTTCGCTCGCGGCCACGCTCGCGGCGACGCTCGCGTCGCGCCAGCGCGCCGCCGCGCAGGTGGCGATCTTTCGAAGGAGGCCGCGCACCGCGCGCGGCCTCTCTCTTTCAACGGTAGGTCGGATGCGGCGCGTCGTCGTGATCGGGGCCGGAGCAGCGGGAACGATGGCGGCGATCTTCGCCGCCGCGGCCGGCGCGGAGACGCTGCTCGTGGAGCGCACGCGCGACGGCGGTCGCAAGATCCTGATCAGCGGCGGCGGGCGTTGCAACGTTCTCCCCGCCCGCCTCGACGAAACGCGGTACGTCACCGACTCGTCGCCGAACACGCTCCGTAAGATGGTCCGCGCGTGGCCGCTCGCCGAGCAGGTCGCGTTCTTCGAGCACGAGGTCGGCATCCCGCTCGTCGAGGAGGTCGAGTCGGCGAAGCTCTTCCCCGTGTCGAACCGCGCGCGCGACGTGCGCGACGGGTTGCTGACGCTGGCGCGGCTGCGCGGCGCGCGGCTGCTCGCGGACACCCGCGTCGTGGACGTCGCGCCCCGCGGCGCCGCCTGGGAGGTCGCGCTCGACGGCGCGCCGCCGCTCCACGCCGACGCGGTGATCCTCGCCACCGGCGGCCTGTCGGTGCCGAACACCGGCAGCGATGGCGCGGGGCTGCGCGTCCTCGAGCGGCTGGGCCACACGCTGCACCCGACGTACGCCGCGCTGACGCCCCTCACGGTGGATCCGGCGCCGTTCGCGGACCTCGCCGGCATCTCCCTCCAGGTCGCGCTCACCGCGCGCGCGGACGGGCGCGCGGCGTCGGCCAGCGGCGGATTCCTCTTCACGCATCGTGGCTACAGCGGCCCGGCCGTGCTCGACGTGTCGCACGTGGTGGTGCGCTCGCGCGCCGCCGGCACGATGCCGCCGGCGCGGCTCAGCGTACGCTGGACGCCGCACGACGATGCGGCATGGGAGGCGCGGCTGCGCCCGAGGGGCGCTCGCGCCGTGGCGTCGGTGGTGCGCGCCGAGCTGCCGGACCGCCTCGCCACCGCGCTGCTCGCCATCGCCGGCGTGGACCCGGCGCGGCTGCTCGCGGACCTGACGCGCGACGAGCGCCGGCGGCTCGTCGACACGCTCGTGCGCGGTGAGCTCCCCTGGACCGGCGACGAGGGCTACCGGAAGGCCGAGGTCACCGGCGGCGGGGTGCGGCTCTCGGAGATCGACCCGCGTTCGATGGAGAGCCGCATCCGCCCCGGCCTCTACCTGTGCGGCGAGGTGCTCGACGCCTTCGGGCCGATCGGCGGCTACAACTTCCTGTGGGCCTGGGCGACCGGCCGCGCCGCCGGACAGGCCGCGGGCCGCGCCGTGGCGACGTTGCCCGCGTGACGAGCGTGGCGACGGCGTGCCGCGTCAGGCGGACACGACGCGCGCCCCTTCGCTCGCCTCGAGCAGCGCGGCAGTGTCCACCACGGTCGCGAACTCGCCGTGGAGATCGCCGAGGGCGACCGCGTGGATCAGCGCCGCCGGAAAGGTGCGGCCATCCGGGCCGGTGCGGTCGAAGGTCGCCGTCGCGTCGGACACGAGGTACGTGTCGAAGCCGAGGTTCCCCGCCATGCGCGTCGTCGTGGACACGCAGTGATTGGTGGTGAGCCCGACGATGACGAGCGTGTCGATCCCCCGCTTCCTGAGATCGGCCTCGAGCGTCGTCCCGATGAACGCGCTGTTCACCGACTTGCGATAGACGGGCTCGCCCGGCAGCGGTGCCGCCTCGGGCTTGAGCGCGTTGCCCGGCTTCCCCGGATAGAGCGGCGACGTCGGCATGCGCGAGTCGTGCTGGACGTGCACGACCGGGCGGCCGGCGGCGCGCCATGCCGCGAGCAGGCGGGCGACGTTGGCCTCGGCGTCCGGATTGTTGCGCGGTCCCCACCACGACGATTCATCGAATCCCTGCTGGACGTCGATCACGAGCAGGGCGGCGGCGGCGGAAAGGGTGGGACGAGCGATGGTCGGCATGTGGATTCCACTCGTGAAGAGGTCGTGTGACGCCCGCACGGTCGTCGCGAGGGGGTCGCTGTTCACAGGATGCTCAGCCCGGCCGTCTCGCTCCCGAGCGTGTCGAGAAATCGCTGCATCTCGCGCAGGCGCGATTCCGCCTCGCGCTTCGCGCTCAGCGTGCGGAGCGCGGCCGGCAGCTCGCGGGCGTGACGGCGGATCGTCTCGATCGCGGTCGACAGATCGGGCGCCCAGCGGTGTCGCGTCGCGAGCGAGAGGATGCGCGCCACGCCGATCGCGCCCAGAAAGTCGAGCGTGTCCGCGTCGCGGAAGAGCACCGCTTCCGGTGCCGCGCCCGGCGTGTGGTAGTACATGTGATGCTGGATGATCTGGCGGACGAGCGGCGCCTTGTCCATTGGGAAGCCGGCCGCCGCGAGCACGCCGTCCACCAGCTCGGCCGCGCGATCGCCATGGTCCACGCCGGGCGTCGCGAACTCGGGGAACGCGCCCATGTCGTGCAGGTACGCCGCGGCGTAGATCGCGTCCTCGTCCACGACGAGCCCTTCCCGGCTCGCCAG
>DATMHT010000063.1:0-18915 GCA_035554795.1 Gemmatimonadaceae bacterium
CCTGATCTGGGGCCACGTCGTGAACGGCGAGCCGGTGCTCGAGCCGGCGTTCGCGGTGACGACGCGGCCGACGCGCCCGCGCGGCCGGGGGCCGTTCACGCTGCGGGCGACGTCGGCGTCGGGGGCGACGCTCTGGACGCGGTCGTTCGCCGGCACCGCCATCGCCGACACTCCGACCGGCGAGCGCGCCTTCTCCTTCGCGATCCCGACGAGCGAGCTCCACGCGGAGTCGGTCGCCGAGCTGCGCCTCGAGGCCGGCGGCCGCGTGGCGACCACTTACGTCGCCACCGCCACGGACGCGGACAGCGGCGCGGTGCGCGCCTCGCGCGCGAACGCGAACTGGGTGCGGCTGCGCTGGGACGCCGCGCGGCACCCGGTGCTCATGGTGCGCGACGCGCGCACCGGCGCCGTCCTCTCCTTCGCCCGAGGCGGCGACGCGACCGTGCGCTCGGCGGCGGCCGGCGTGGACGAGACGGTGGACGTCGCGCTCCCGAACCGGGTGCAGCGTGCCTGGCACCGCCTGCACGTCGGCGCGGCGCAGTGACGGCGCGCGATGCCGTGGCGGTCGCTTCTGCTCCCGCCCGCGTCGTCCGGCGCGCCCTCGCGTTAGGTGCGCTGGCCGGCGCGGTGGCCACCGGCGCCTGCGCGCCCGCGCCGCGCGACGCGGCCGGCGACTCGACGCGGGCCGTGGCGGCGACGACGTCGTCGCCGCCGCCGGCCGCCGATTCCGCGCTCGTCTCGCGTCCCGACACGGCCACCGCGAAGCCGCCCGCCGCGCCCGCCGCCGCGCCCGCGCCGCCGGCGTCCCGGCCCGCGACATCGGCGCCCGTGCGTGACGCCGTGGGCGGGCTCACGGTCACTCTCGAGCGTCGCCCCTGCCACGGCACCTGTCCCGTGTACCGCGTGTCCGTCCGCGAGCTCCGCGACGGACGCGCCGTCGTTCGCTGGGTCGGCGAGCGCAACGTCGCGCGCACCGGCGTCGCGACCGACACGGTCGGCCGGGAGGCGGTCGCGGTGATCGCCGCCGCGGTCACGCGCGCGGACTATTTCGCGCTCCCCGCGCGCTACGCCTTCCGTGAGCCGTCGTGCCCCACCTACGCGGCCGACGCGCCGGTGGTGGCGACGACCGTCCGGCGCGGCGCGCGCGCGCACGCCGTCGAGCACGACTACGGCTGCGCCGCGGCGCCCGAGTCGCTCACCGCGCTCGAGAGCGCGATCGACTCGGCGGCGGGCACGTCGCGCTGGATCGGGCAACGCTGACGGGCCGGGGTCAAGACGAGAACTGAGAACTGACGACTGCCGTCGTCAGTTCAACAGAGAGTCGTTGGCCCGCTCCGCCGTAGATTCCTCCGGTCTCCGTCCGTACATTCGGCCAGCGATCCGATCTCCTCTCTGACAGCGTATACCTGATGTCCACCCCGAACGTGGCGCCCGGGACGGCGGGTGGGACGATGGGCGTCGGCCCGTCGTCCGCCGGCTCCGTCGCGCCGCCGGGCGGGAGGGAGAGCGTGATGGACGACGCCGACGTCGTGCGGCGCATGGCGGCCGGCGACGAGCAGGCGCTCGGCGCCTTCTACGACCGGTGGCGCGATCAGGTGTACGGTCTCGTGCTCCACGTCGTGCGCGAGGCGGCCGACGCCGAGGACGTGATGGAGGAGGTGTTCTGGCAGGCGTGGCGGCAGGCGGGGCGCTTCGACGCGGCGCGCGGGGGCGTGGGGACGTGGCTCCTCACGATCGCGCGCAGCCGCGCGCTCGACCGGCGGCGCGCGCTCAACCGGTCGCGCGAGGAGGCGGAGCCGGCCGAGGGTGAGGAGGGGCGCGGGGCGTACGAGCGGAGCATGGCGGAGGCGGGCGAGGGCATGGCGGGTCCGGCCGAGGCGGCGGAGGGGTCGGAGCGGCGCGCGCTGGTGATCGCGGCGCTCGGCGCGCTGCCGGCGGAGCAGCGCCAGGCGCTCGAGCTGGCGTACTTCGGCGGGTTGAGTCAGACTGAGATCGCCGAGCGGACGGGCCAGCCGCTCGGCACGGTGAAGACGAGGATGCGGCTCGCGCTCGCGAAGCTGCGCGAGCGGTTGGCGGTGCTGAAGGAGGGACCACCACAGTGACGGGGACGCGCGTGATGACGCACGACGAGGCGAACGCGGAGCTCGCGGGCGCGGCGCTCGACGCGCTGCCGCCGGCGGAGCTGCACGCCGTCCTCGCGCACGCCGCCGAGTGCGCCACGTGCGGCCCCGAGCTCGCCGCGCTGCGCGAGAGCGCCGCGCAGCTCGCCTACTCCGCGCCGCCGGCGCAGCTCCACGCCGCCCGCTGCGCGCCGATGCGCCAGCGGCTCCTCGCCCGCGCCGCGGCCGACCGCGCGCCGGTGCCGGCGGCGCCGGCCCCCGACGCGGCGTCGCCCGTGTCCGACTCGCTGTCCCTCGACTCGGCCCGCGCGCGGCGCGAGGCGCGAGAAACTGCCTCCGCGGCCGCGCCACTACCGCAGTCGCACCACGCCGACCGGCGCGACCGCTGGGCGCTGGGCTGGATCGTCGCCGCGGCGGCGGCGGGCGCGTTCGTGGCGGCGCAGGCGGGACTGATGCGGACGCGCGGAGAGCGCGACGCGGCGCGCGCCGAGGCGGCGGCCATCCGCCAGGACGCGGGTGCGCAGGTCCGCGCCGAGACGACGGCGCTCGCCGCGCAGGTCGCCGAGCGCGACCGCCTGCTCGCGCAGCTCACCGGCCCGTCGGTGCGCGTCGTAGAGCTGGCGGCGGCCGGGACGCGCCGGCCGGTGGCGCGCATGTTCTGGGACCCGGCGACGAACGGCTGGACGATGTTCGCGCATGATCTGCCCGCGCCGCGCCCGGGGCGCACCTACCAGCTCTGGCTGGTGACGGCGAGCGCGAAGATCAGCGCCGGCACCTTCGTGCCCGGCCCGAACGGCGCGGCCGTCGTGCACGCCGAGTACACGCTCGCGCCTAACGCGCTGAAGGCGATCGCCGTCACCGACGAGCCGGCGGGGGGCGTGCCGCAGCCCACCGGCCCGGTCGTGATCTCCGGCGACGCCGCCTCGTAGCCGGGCCCGGCCCGGCTTGCGCCCCGGTATTGCGCGCGACGACGGGGCATCGCTACTTCCACCCATTCACGCAGCACCACGTACGCCGCAACGCCGCGCGTACGCCGTGCGGGTTCGGCCGCCCGCGTCCACCATGATCGCTCGCGCTTCCGGAGGTAGAACCGATGCCCTCGGGTGACGCAGGCGCGGCGACGACCATCGGAGGCGGCGTGGACGTGCGCGCGCTGGGCCCCTCCCACAGCTCGGCGAGGATCCCGTCCCACATCGGCCCCTACCGGGTGCTCGGCGTGCTGGGCGAGGGCGGCATGGGCGTGGTGTACCTCGCCGAGCAGGACGAGCCGGTGCGGCGCGAGGTCGCGCTCAAGGTGCTGCGCGCGGGGATGGACACGAAGCTCGTCGTCGCCCGCTTCGAGTCGGAGCGCCAGGCGCTCGCGGTCATGGAGCACCCGAACATCACGCGGGTGTTCGACGCCGGCGAGACGGAGTCGGGGCTGCCGTACTTCGTCATGGAGCGCGTGGACGGCGTCCCGATCACGGAGTACGCCGCCGCCCACCGGCTGACGACGCGTGATCGCGTTCGCCTCTTCACGCAGGTCTGCCGCGCCGTGCAGCACGCGCACCAGAAGGGGATCATCCACCGCGACATCAAGCCGTCGAACCTGCTCGTCGCCGAGTCCGACGGCGTGCCGGTGTGCAAGGTGATCGACTTCGGCGTCGCCAAGGCGGTGGCGCCGGCGCCCGGGGACCCGCACCTGACGCAGACGGGGACGCCGGTCGGCACGCCGGCGTACATGAGCCCCGAGCAGGTGATGGGCGCGGGCATCGACGTGGACACGCGCGCCGACATCTACTCGTTAGGCGTCGTGCTCTACGAGCTGCTCGCTGGCGTCCTCCCCTTCGACCCGACGACGCACCCCGGCTGGGCGCTCCTCGCGCAGCAGGTGACGCAGGACGCGCCGCCGCCGAGCGCCCACTACGGCGCGCTCGGCGACGCGGCGCGCGCCGAGCTGGCGAACGAGCGGCGCACCGAGCCGGCCGCGCTCCGCACCGCGCTCGCCGGGGATCTCGACTGCGTCGTCCTCAAGGCGCTCGAGAAGGACCGCGAGCGGCGCTACGAGACGGCGAACGCCCTCGCCGCCGACCTCGAGCACTACCTCCGCGACGAGCCGGTGACGGCGCGCGTGGCGAACCGGGCGTACCGCGCGCGCAAGTTCGTGCGCCGGCACCGCGTGGCGGTGGCGTTCGCGGCGACGGTGGCCGTCATGCTCGTCGCCTTCTCGGTGGCGGTGACGGTGCAGGCGCGCCGCATCGCCCACGCGCGCGCCATCGCCGAGGCGCGGCAGGGACAGGCCGAGGAGCTGATCGGCTTCATGCTCGGCGACCTGCGCACGCGGCTCACCGGCATCGGCCGCCTCGACCTGCTCGACGACGTCGGCCGGAAGGCGGTCGGCTACTTCGCCGCGGTACCGGAGTCGGAGCTGAGCGACGAGGAGCTGTTCCGTCGCTCGCAGGCGCTGCAGCAGCTCGGCCAGGTGCGGCAGGACCAGGGCAATCTCGCCGCGGCCGCGGACGCCTTCCGCCAGGCGCTCGCGCTGGCGCAGGGACTGGCGGCGCGCGACCCGCGCAACGACAAGTGGCAGATCGGGCTCGGGGCCGCGCACTTCTACGTCGGACAGCTGCGCTGGCAGCAGGGCGACTTCGACGGCGCGCTCGCGCACCTCGTCCCCTACCTCCACATCACGGAGACGCTCGTCGCCCGCGAGCCCGACAGCCTCGCGTACCGGCTCGAGCTGGCGGAGGCCAACAGCAACATCGGCTCGGTGCGCGAGGCCAAGGGCGACGCGGCGGGCGCGCTGGCGGCGTTCCGCGCCAGTCTCGCCATCGAGCAGGACCTCGTGCACCGCGACTCCGCGAACGCCGACTGGCGCCTCCACCTCGCCCATACGTACAACGCCGTCGGCGTGGTGCAGCGCAAGGTCGGCGACCTGGCGGGCTCCGAGCGGAGTCATCGTGCCGAGATCGCGATCAAGGAGGCGCTCGTCGCGCAGGACAGCGGCAACCGACAGCGCCAGCGCTACCTCGCGATCGGTCACGCCTACCTCGGCAACCTGCTCCTCGCGACGGGCGACGTCACCGGCGCGGCGGCGGAATTCCAGCCGGCGCGCGCGATCTACGCGTCGCTCGCTGCGTACGACACGAGCAACGCCGAGTGGCGACGCAACCTCGCCAACGGCGAGCGGCTGCTCGGTGAGACCTTCCTCCTGCGCGACGACGTCGGCGGCGCGGAGCGCGAGCTGGGCTCGAGCCGCGCCCGCCTCGAGCGGCTGCTCGCGGCCAGCCCGGACAACCGCGCGGTCCGGCGCGACCTCGCGCGCGCGCGCATCGCGCTCGCCCGCGCGTGGAGTCGCACGGGACGGGGCGCCGAGGCGGTGACACTCGCCGATCAGGCGCTCGCCGTCGTGCGGCCCGCCTTCGAGAGCAGCCCGGGCGACGCCGAGACGCGGCGCGTGCTCGCCGAGACCTACGTCGCCCGCGGCGAGGTTCGCGCCGCCACCGGCGACTCGGCCGACGCACGCCAGTCGTGGGAGCATGGGCTCGCGACCGTGGACTCGCTGGCGCGCGCGACGCGGCAGACCGACCTGCTCGCGCTACAGGCGACCGCACTGCTCGACCTCGGCCGCGTGAGCGAGGCGAGACCCGTCGTGCGCGAGCTGATCGCGCGCGGCTATCGCGAGCCGCGCTTCGTCGCGCTCGCCGAAGCGAAGAGGGCGACGGCGCCCTGACGTAGCGGTACCGCAGGACGCGCGGCGAACCGGCCGCGCGCGACCATCACGACGAGGATCGAAGCCCCATGGCCCAACCCAGCCGCCCGACGCAGTCCGGATCCCCCCCGCAGGACGTAATCGTGACGTTCACCGCGCCCGATACGTGGAGCTTCACGCCCGAGTCGGTGACGCTGGACGGACCGGGCATCGTGAACCTGAAGCGACCGAGCGGCGCGACCTGGACGTTCGTCGGCGCCCAGATCGAGGATCCCCACGGGCAGTTCCACCCGTCGGTGCCGAGCCCGTTCGACAAATGCATCGTCCGCGACGACTGGAAGGTGAAGGGCGCCTACAAGTACGTCGTGACGGTGAAGGACGGGGGCATGGAGTACACGAGCCCGGACCCCGAGATCATCAATAGCGGCCCCTGAGGGCCTCTGAGGCCAGCGACCGTCGCTGGCCAGCGGGCACTGGCACGGGCCGTGCCTTTCCTCCGGGCACACGCACCGCGATGAGGCGGCGCCAAAACGGAGGATACGCATGCGTTCCTTGACCCGACTGGCCTGCGCTGCACTGCTCGCGACGAGCACGGTCTTCAGCGCGGCCTGCAGCAAGAAGGACTCGGCCGCCGACGCGGCGCTCAACAACGACCTGAGCCTCGCGGCGCAGCAGCGCGCGGGGCAGCCGCTCGACAGCATCTCGGCGGTCGAGCAGGGCTACGCCAACGGCGCCCGCGGCTACGCGCCGGCCGGCACGGCGGCGCCGCGCGCCGCGGCACCGGTTCGCCACACGACGACGCGCCGCTCGTCGTCCGGCGGGTACTCGTCGGCCGGCAGCAGCGGCGGCACCTACACCGCGCCGGCGCCGCAGCGCACGGTGACGGTGAAGCACACGCAGCGTGACGCCGCGATCGGCGCCGCCGCGGGCGCGGTCATCGGCGCGACGACGAGCAAGAACAAGGTGCAGGGCGGCATCATCGGCGCCGCCGCCGGCGGCATCCTCGGCGGCGTGATCGGAAACAACGTGGACAAGAAGACGAAGAAGGTCCCGTGAGGGTGTAGGGTAGAGGGTGTAGGGTGTAACTGACGAGGGGCCGGCTTCCATTCATCACGGAAGCCGGCCCCTCGTTCGTGCGCGTCTACACCCTACACCCCGCCCCCTATCGCGCCACCCACCACGTCCCCTTCACCACGAACACGTTCCGCTCCTTCTCGCGGAAGACGCCGCGGATGTCGCGGCTCGTGGCGAAGTCGCCGTCGCCGAGGACGCCGTCGCGGGTCTGCTGCCAGACGAAAAAGAGAGCGGAGCCGGGCCGGTACTCCCAGCGCAGGACGGCGTTCCCGCGGAGCGAGCGCTGCGTGAAGTCGAGCGGCGGGATCGTGAACTCGTCGCCGGTCGCGTTCGGGTCGGGGTCCACGCTGTAGCCGGTCGCGGCGCTGCCGCTGATCGTGCCGACGCCGCCGGCGCCGAAGCGGTCGAACGTGTAGCTGCGCGCGGCGTGGAGCTGCTTGAAGTGGTAGAAGCGGTTCGCCGAGACGAGCGGCTTGGCCACCGCCTCGAGGCTCAGCGTCGGCGTGAAGGTCCAGTTGGCGCGGAGCGGGAAGGCGAGCTCCGTGGTCTTCACGTCGGAGAAGACCTCGCGCAGGCCGTAGGTCGCCGCCGGGCCGCCGCTCAGCGCGGTGATCCACTGCCCCGTCGAGTACGAGTTGGCGAGGCTCGGCTCGAACGTGACGCGCACCGACGACGTCGGCCGCGTGTCGACCGTGAGCCCGACGTTGCGGTCGAAGGCGCGCGAGGTGTCGGTGCGGTAGAAGCCGCCCAGCGTCACGACGATCGGGCGGCGCGAGTCCGTGCTGATGCCGCCGTCCGTGGACCAGCCGAGCGGGTTGCCCATGAGCGGGCCGCCGCGCGTGCCGCGGTCGGAGAGGTACTGCGGGTCGAAGCGGGCACGCAGGTTCACCGTCCAGAAGTTGGTGAGCTGCGCGTCCCCGGCCGCGACGACGGCCTGGAAGACGTTGTCCCCGCCGAAGTTCATCGCGTGGTTGCTGTACGCGCGCGCTTCCCAGCTGCGGAGGTGCTTGCCGGGCGTGTTCTCGTGGTAGCCGACGAACGTCGAGAGCGCGCGGCGGTCGGCGCTCTGCTGGAAGCCGATGTCGTTCAGCTCGAAGCCGGGGCTCGTCTCCTGGTACGAGAGCGATCCGGTCCAGTGCTCGCCGCCCGTCTTGGTGAGCGCGAGCGCGCCGGCGTAGCCGGCGAGCGAGGTGCGCGACGGGTTCACGCCGAGGTAGTCGGCGTCGGGACGCTGGTAGTAGCGCACGAAGCTGCGCTGCGCGCGGAGGATGGCGGTGCTGTCGCCGGCGACGCGCGAGCCGGCGAGAAATCCGCTCAGCGACCAGATGCGGTTGCCCCACGTGTGATCGAAGTCCACGCCGCCGGTGACGGCGTTGGAGCGGAGCATCGGACGGAAGACGGCGTCGGAGAGGTCGCGCGTCACGCCGGTGAGCAGCGCACCGACGACCGAGCGGCCGCCGTTCAGGTCGCGCCGGACGCGGGCGACCGAGTAGTTCGTGAGCGGCTCGACCGGCGCGCGGCCGCGCGACAGCGCCGTCGTGGTGTCGCCCGTCGCCGGGTCCACGCTCTCGACGGACTGCTCGAAGCGCGCCGTCTCGCGCGCGGTGACGGCGTCGAGCGCGGCGATGGACCAGCCGCCGGCGGTCTTGCCGCTCAGCTTCGCGGCGCCGAGGATCGTGCTCGTCGCCGGCGGGTCGGCGTAGAGGACGTCGCGCGCGAGCACGGTGCTGCCCGCCGGCACGCCGGCGTCGCTCACGTCGCCCGCGTTCACGCCGCGCTGCGGCGGACGGCCGATGCGGCGCGAGTAGAAGAAGTTGCCGCCGCCGAAGTTGTTGTAGGCGCGCGTGCCGCCGAAGCGAAAGAGGTCCGAGCCCTCGACGAAGAAGGGGCGCTTCTCGTCGAAGAAGCTCTCGAACTGCGAGAGGTTGACGACCGCGGGGTCGAGCTCGACCTGGCCGAAGTCGGGATTGACGGTGCCGGTGAGGGTGAGCCCCGAGGTGACGCCGTACTTGAAGTCGGCGCCGACCGAGTAGGCGCCGTCGTTGGCGCGGAAGAACGGGTTGCCGGCCTGCGCGGTGTCGCGCGTCAGCGTCGAGCTGACGTAGGGCAGCAGCTCGAGCCGGCCCGGACGCTTGATCCCCTCGAGGCCCGTGAGCTCGCCCATGCGGGCGACGTAGCTGTTGGCGTCGCGCGAGACGTAGCTCCACCCCGACCGCTCGCCGTTGCGGGCCTCGTCGCGCTGCACGTTCAGGCCCCAGACGCAGGACCGCGTGCAGTCGCTGAAGCGGAGCTGCGAGAGCGGGATCCGGTACTCGGCCGTCCAGCCCAACGAATCCACGCGCGTGGCGACCTCCCACACGGCGTCCCAGAGCAGGTCCTCGTTCGTGTCGTCGAAGTGGCGGACATCCTTCTGCACGCCGCGCGGGTTGACGGAGAAGCGGAACGCCGTGCGGCGGTCGTGGTAGCTGTCCACGACGACGTGGACCCAGTCGGAGTAGATGCCGGTGGCGTCGCGGCGGGCGAGCTGCGAGGCGATCGAGTCGGGGTGCGCATCGAACAGGCGCACGCCGACGTAGAGCGCCTCGTCGTCGTACAGCACCCGCACCTCGGTCGGCTCGCTGGCCGGCGCCTTGTCGTTCGGCCAGCTCTGGCGGAAGTCCTTCCCCACGTCGGCGGTCGCCCACGCGGCATCGTCGAGCGACCCATCGATGCGGATCGCGCCGGAGAGCCGCGCCGCGCGCAGTGTGCGCGCGCCTAGCGCCGGATCGGTCGCGGCGGTGCGCGGCAGCCTGACGCCGGCGACCGGCGCGACGCGCGACGTGCCCTGCGCGGACAGCGGCGACGTCACGGCGAGCATCACGGATGCGGCGATGGCGACGGCGAGCGAGCCGGCGCTCGGCCTGCTGGCGACGCCGGTACGCGGCGCGCGCGACGTGGGGAAGGAGACGTGAGGCATGGACAGGAAGATGAGGATGCGCTCATGCGATGCACGCGGCCGTCGCGCGCTCGGGGCAGACCCACCTTGGATGCCGGCGGCCGCGAAATGGTTGACGGCGCGACGGCGGCAGGGTGGCGGCCCCGGCGAACGACGAGGGGCCGGTCTCCGCGTACGGAGACCGGCCCCACCAGGATTCACGCGACCAGGCACCGGCGATCCACGCCCGGCCCCGCCCGCCGGTCACGTCTCGTAGTAGGCCTTGATGCAGAGCGTGACGAGCTGCTCGCGCAGCCGCGCCTGGGCGACGCGGCCGCCGACGTCGTGCATCTCGGGTGCGGCGTCGAGCAGCGCCTTGAACGCCGTCAGCAGCTCCTCGGGACGCATCTGCCGCTGGCGGGCTTCGGCGGCGACGACGGACATCGCGTCGCGCAGCAGACCATGGCCGTCGCTCGTCGCGAGCCGGCCGACGGTGCGGCGCAGCGCATCGCGCAGCGCGGCGACGCTTGCTTCGGAGAGAGTTCGCGAGCCCGGACCGGGCGCGGAGGCGCGCGGCGTCGTCACGAGGAACGGGAGTGCGGCCGGGCGGTTGGCGAGATGCGCCGACGCGTGGAGATACGCTGGGCTGGGCTCATGAATGACGGCACTCCGCGCCGGTGGTCGCGAGCGGCAACATGATACGCATGCTCGAGTGTGGCGTCAAACGGCATCGGCGCGATCTGCCTAACGCCGCGCGACGAGCCGGTACGCGATGGCGGCGCGCCGAGCTCATGCCGGCGCGCCGCCGTCCACGACCAACGACCATCCACGACCATCATCCAGACCTGTGGCTCCAGCCGTCGCGGGCCGCCTACGCCGTCAGCAGATTGAGCTTCAGCGCGAACTGCACGTAGTCGGAGCGGTGCGCGAGCCCGAGCTTCTCGCCGATGCGCTGCTTGTAGGTGTCCACCGTCTTCGGGCTGATGAACAGCTTCTCGCCGATCTCCGGCGCGCTGTAGCCCGCGGCGACGAGGCGGAGCACGTCGCGCTCACGCTCGGTGAGCTTCTCGAAGCGGGTGCGGTCGTCGGCGTGCTCGTCGCGGCGGCGCATGCCACGCGCGAGCGCCCGCGCCGCCGACGGCTGGACGTAGGTGTCGCCGTGGGCGACGGCCCGTACCGCGTCCACGAGCTCGCGGTCGGCGGCACTCTTCACCAGATAGCCCGACGCTCCCGCCTCGAGGAGCGGCACGAGGTACTCGTCCTCGGCGTGCATCGTCAGCACGAGCACGCGGGTTCGGGCGCCGGCCGCGGACAGCGCCTTCGTCGCCGCCGTGCCGTCCATGTCGGGCATGGACAGGTCCATCACCACCACGTCGGCGTCGAGGCGCTGGGCCATCGCGACCGCGTCGCGGCCGTTGCTCGCCTCACCGACCACCAGGATGTCCTTCGCGACGCCGAGCACCGCCTTGAGCCCCGCCCGCACCACGGCGTGGTCGTCGGCGAGGATCACGCGGATCACGTCCGTCGGCTCGCGGCCGCTCGTTGTCGTCGTCATCGTCCTGTCTCCCGTGTGCGGTAGTGCGTCCACGATGCGCGGCGGCGCATCCATTCGCCAGAGCCGCCGCGCCGTCGTCGTTCGTCGGCCCCTGCTCCTACCCCTGACCGAGCGGCACGATCGCGATGACCCGCGACCCGCGGCCCGGCGCGCTCTCGATCCACAGCTCCCCGCCCACCAGCTCCACCCGCTCGCGCATGGACGTCAGCCCCATCCCCGGACGTCGCGCCACCGCGGCGGCGACGTCGAAGCCCGGGCCGTCGTCCTCGACGTCGAGGCGCAGCGCGTTCCCTTCCCCGATCACGGTGACGTTCACCCGCGTCGCGCCGAACGCGTGCCGCTCGGCGTTGCGCAGCGACTCCTGCGCGACGCGGTAGAGCGCCGCCGACACCTCCGGCCGCGCCGCCGCCGACGCCGCCCGCACCCCGGCATCGGCGACGACGGTGATGTCGAGCCCCGTCCGCTCCGCCGTCTGCCGCGACAGCCACTCGAGCGCGGCGACGAGCCCGAGGTCGTCGAGCACGCGCGGGTGCACCGAGTGCGACAGCGCCCGCACCTCCTCGAGCGCCGCGCCGGCGAGCTCGCGCAACGTCGCCACCCGATGCGCGACCTCGGGGTGATCGCGCCCGAGCGCCGCGATCTGGTAGGCGAGCGCCGCCAGCGTCTGCGCGGTCGAGTCGTGCAGCTCGCGCGCGATCCGCGACCGCTCCTCGTCGCCGGCCTTCACCGTCTGCGCGACGAGGTCGCGCATCCGCGTCCGGTCGTGGGCGAGGCCGTCGAGCAACCGGTTGATGGTGACGCCGAGTCGGGCGGTGTCGTCGTCGGCCATCGGCGAGGCGACGACGCGCGCGTTCAGATCGCCGCTCCACACGCGGTCGGCGACCACCCCCAGCTCGTCGAGCGGGCGCAGGGCGAGACGGACGAGAAAGTAGTCCAGCGCGACGGAGACGGCGAGGGCGCCGCTCAGCACCGCGAACCCGTGCGCGACGACGCCGCCGTGGAAGGCGAGGATCGCGAACGCCGCCGCGAGCACGAGCACGTTGGCGCCGACGAGCTTCCCGAGCAGCGGAAGCCGGAGCGCCGCGCGCAGCAGCGTGCGCGCGGTCCCGGGCTCACGCAGGCCGGCGGCGCCCGCGAGGGGCGCCGCCGGTGCGCGGCTCAACTGCACCAACCCGGGTGGCACGTCCGCCATGACCTCGATCTCCGCTTCAGGCAACCGTACCGGGCTTCTGCACGACGAGCGCCGTCACCATCCCGAACATCCCGTGCTCGCTCTCGGCGTGCGGCAGGATGTGGCAGTGGAACGCCCACGTTCCCGGGTTGTTGCAGTTGACGATCACGTCCCACCGCTCGCCAGGGGCGATGTTGAGCGTGTCGCACTTCCACGGCGCGGGCTGCTCCCAGCCGTCCTTGGCGATGACGGTCATGTGCATCCCGTGCAGGTGCATCGGGTGGATCATCATCCCCTCGTTCATGAAGCGCAGGCGCACCTTCTGCCCCAGCTTCGCGACGATCGGCTCGGTGGCCGGGAAGCCCTTGCCGTTCAGCGTGTAGCCGTGGAAGCCGTCGTTCAGGATCATGACGTAGTCCACGTCCACCTTCTCGATCGCCTTCGGCCGCTTCGGCTCGACGATGAAGGCGCCGAGGAGCCCCATGCCGACCTGCTTCGCCGAGTTGTGATGCGAGTGGTACATGTGCGAGCCGGAGTTCGGCACCGTGAACTCGTACGTCCAGCTGTCGCCCGGCTTGACCGGCGGCTGCGTGATGAAGGTGACGCCGTCCATGTCGTTCGGCAGCTCGAGGCCGTGGAAGTGGATCGCCGTGGACTCGGGCAGCTCGTTCTTCAGGACCACGCGCACGCGGTCACCTTCCCTGACGCGGATCTGCGGACCGGGCACCTGACCGTTGTACGCCCACGCCTTGACCTTGTTGCCCGGCGACGCCTCCCACTCGATCTCCTTCGCGGTGAGCTCGTAGATCTTGACGCCCTTCTCGACGCGCGGCTGGATGAGCTGATTCCCCTTCCCCGCGGTCTTGGCGGGAAAGGCCTTCATCGCCTTCTCGTGCATCGCGTCCATCGCGTCGGCGGTGGCGCGCGGGTTCGGGGTCACCGGGTGCGCCGCCATCGAGCCGCCGCTCTGGTCGCTGTCGTGGCTCGTCGCGGCCGGCGCCTGCGCCTTGCTGTCGGTCGGCTTGCAGGCGGCGAGCGCGCTCGCGGCGACGGCGCTCAGCGCGGTGTGGCGAAGGAAGGCGCGACGCGATCCCGCGGACTGGAAGAGATCGGCGGCCCGCGACGTGGCGGGCGCGCCGTCGGGTCTATTGCCTGGCGTCACCGGGGACTTCGTATCAGTGGACATCGCTCTCGTCGGGTATGGTGCGGCGCGATCGGCGCGTCGGTCGAATCGCGCCGCCCGAGCGCCGGGCCGGAGGTACGAGGCTCAAGCTACCGGCGCCAGCGGGAGGGCTCTGTCGGGAGGAGGGTGAATCTTTGGTCGGGGAAACCCTGACGCGGCACGCCGCTCGCCGGGCGATATTGCCGAGAGCCCACGCCCCGTGGTCAACGCCGGAGATCCCGCCATGACTCGCGCTCATACCGTCGCCGGTCACGATGCGACGAAGCCCGTCTTCCGCAGCCTGGACCGCGCCGAGATCGACGCCGTGCTTCGCCGCAACCGGGTGGGACGGGTCGCCTTCTCGCTCCACGACCGCGTGGACGTCGAGCCGATCCACTACCTGTACGACGGCGAATGGATCTACGGGCGGACGTCGCCGGGCGAGAAGGTGGCGCTGCTCGCCCACAACCACTGGCTCGCCTTCGAGGTGGACGAGGTCGCGGGGACCTTCGACTGGCGGAGCGTCGTCGTGCACGGGGCCTTCTACATCCTCGACCCGCAGGGCTCGACGCGCGACCGCGAGGCATGGGACCACGCGCTGGCGCTGCTGCGGACGATCGCGCCCGAGATGCTGACCGACGCCGACCCGGCGCGCTTCCGGACGACGCTGTTCCGCATCCACGTGGACGAGGCGACGGGGCGGACGGCGTTGCCGTCGTCCGGGCGGAAAGGCGAGTGAGCGGCTGACCCCGGGGCGCCGGCACGTGCGTTGCGCCCCTTCGCGTCCCATCACAACAGCGAGGATCGCGTGGCCAAGGGGAAAAGCGAGGACAAGGGGCGCGGCAGCAAGAAGGTCGCGGCCGAAGGCGAGCCGATCGAGCAGCTTGGCCGTGACAACCGCACCGACGGCCCGAGCCCGCTGACCGACGTGGACCGCATCGCGCTCGGCGGCGCGAAGTCGAAGTGGCAGGAGCGGACCGCGCCGGCCGCCGGCGACCCGCTCAGCGCCGCCGAGCTCGACGGCCTGAGCCTGCTCGGCGGCTCGAACATCCGCGACGGCGCCATCGAAGGCGTGAGCGACCCGATCCGCGACGGCTCGGGCGGCCCGCGCGAGCGACCCGACGACGCGGCCGCATCGGGCGGCGAGGGAACGCAGCGCCGCAATCCGCCGCTCCTGGCCGACGAGGAGAGCACCGAACGATAGAGGGCACGGTAAATCCTCATTCCTCATTCCTTCAGGCACGCCCGTCCGAGGGGCATGCGCTGCAGGAATGAGGAATGAGGATTTACCGTGCCCTCACGTTCTTCCGCGGCTCTGACCGGTCGTGATCCCGCCGGCGATCAGGTGCGCGGTGCGGAGCGGCTCGGGGACGTTGCCGTGCACGGCGAGCCGGCGGATGACGCGACCGGCGTCCTCGCGCGAGATGCCGACGCGCTGCACGTGCACGCCGGCGAGCGCCTCCATCGGCTCGAGCCGCTCGATGAGCGCCCACTTCCGCCGGCCGCCGCGGACGCGCTCGAGGAGCGCGTGGCGGATGAGCGGCAGACGCGGGGCGCGGCGCGCGACGACGAGCACCGGGACGCCGAGCGCGTCGTGCAGCGCGAGGACGTCCACGACGTTGAAGCCGGCGAGGGCGATGCCCTGCAGGAGCACGAGCTGGAGCTGGCGCGCGAACTTCGACTCGGCGACGAGGCGCGTGAGGACGCGCGTCGAGTTCACACCGTCGCGGCGGACGCGGCCGGCGAGCACGCCGTCGAAGCGGAGGCCGGAGAACACGGCGCCGACGACGAGGACGTCGCCGCGGTGCTGCCGCGTGAATGGCGCGTCGTCGAAGGCGACGACGTGCGACAGCGCCGACGCGCGCGCGCGCTCAGACGAGGCGATCGGCGTAGCGGGCGAGCGCGACGAGGAGGACGATCACGCCCGAGGCGCCGATGACGAGCGCGGCGAAGCCGGCGAGCGCGAGCAGCACGCGTCCGGGGCTGGTGCGCGTCGCGCGGTCGGCGGCGGAGGACGAATCGGGAGACGCGAGCGGGGTGGTGTTCATCGAACGGTCGGTCGTCGGTGGGTCCGGGTCACGGCCGCCGCGTTCGCGGCGACCGCGCAGAAAACATATCGTCGCGCCGCGGCCGGGTGAACGGGCGCCCGCCGCCGCCGCCGACCGCCCGCGCCGCGCGCCCGATGACTCATCCGCGCGCGCGAGCGCTCGCGCACGTCGGCGCGTGGGCTATGTTGTGAGGTAGAGGCTCGGCATTTGCCACGAGTCCGAAGTCTCCCCGCGGGATGCCGCTCCGCTGCTCTCACCACACGGAACGATGACGACTGTCACCCCCGAATCCGAGACGCTCGCGAAGGTCGAGGTGCTGGCCGATCTCGAGCAGGTCGTCCACGAGCTCATGGTCGCGCACGAGGCAAAGCGCGTCCTCTGGTTCCCGAGCGAGCTGCTCGCGCCGGCGCCCGACACGGACCCGGATCAGTACATCAAGGAGCTGCGCGAGCGCGCGCGCGGCATCAGCATCCCCGGCCGCGTCGCGCTCGCGCTCAACCTCCTCACCGAGGAAGGGCTGCCGCACTTCCACCGCCTGCTCGCCGCGTACCTCGGCGGCGACAGCTTCTGGTCGAAGTGGACGAACCTGTGGACGGCCGAGGAGGACCGCCACGGCGCGGTGCTCCACGACTACACGCGCGACAGCCGCATCCTCGACAACCCCGAGCTCGAGCGGATGCAGTTCGAGTACCTCCGCGCGGGCTTCGAGCCGGCGTGGGACAAGGACCCGTACCGCGTCTTCGTCTACACGACGCTGCAGGAGCGCGCGACGCAGGTGAGCCACGCCAACACCGGCAAGCTGGCGAGCGAGTACGAGCCGACGATCGGCGAAGTGCTCGCGAACGTCGCCAAGGAGGAGGCGCGGCACTACACCTTCTACCGCTCGATCTTCAAGGAAGTGCTCAAGCGCGACCCGAACCGCGCGCTCGCCTCGGCCGCGGAGCTCATGCCCTCGATCGACATGCCGGGCGTGAACATGCCGCACTTCCGCGAGATGGCCGACGTCATCCGCCGCGCCGGCATCTACGGCCCGCGCGACTACCTGAAGATCGTCGAGGAGCAGATCCGCTACTGGGCGATCGAGAAGCTCACGGGGCTCAACGAGCTCGGAAAGAAGGCGCAGGAGAAGATCCTCGCCATCCCCGATCGCCTCGAGCGCGTCGCCAACATGATGGAGACCCGCAGCCGCGCCAAGACGTTCGCGTTCAACGTCGCGTTCGCGCGGGAGTTTACGATGGAGTGAGGGCGCGTAGCGGGTAGCGCGAACCGCACGAGGGGCCGGCTCCCAATTCGCGGAGGCCGGCCCCTCGTGCGCTACGCGCTACCCGCTACGCGCTCTTACGGCCTCACCGCGCTCTCCGCTTCCGCCATCTTCAGCGCGGCGTACGCGTTCACCACCGCGCCCGTGGCCGAGAGGGAGCCGAAGGGGACCTTGTCGCTCTCGGCGGCGCCGGGGCGCACGACCATCTGCTCGGCGTGGCGCACGGCCGAGGCGAGGATGATGCGCTTCACGTCGGCGGCGGTGAGGTTCGGGTAGTAGGACATGATCAGCGCCGCGAGCCCGCTCACCACCGGCGCCGCCATGCTCGTGCCGCTCTCGCGCTTGAATCCGCCGCCGGGCACGGTCGAGAGGATGTCCACGCCGGGCGCGAAGACGTCCACCTCGTTCTTGCCGTAGTTCGAGAACGGCGCCGCCAGGCTGTCGGCCCCGCGCCACGACGACGCGCCGACCTCGATCCAGTTCCGCGCCCGCCCGCCGCCGAGGAAGGTGGCCGTCGGGAAGTTCGGCTTCTTCGACAGGTCGTCGCCGTCGTTGCCGGCGGCGTGCACCATCAGCACGCCGTGCGCGTCGGCGTACTTCACCGCCTCGTCCACCGCGCCCTTGTACGGCGAGTAGCTCTTGCCGAAGCTCATGTTGAGCACCTGCGCGCCGTTGTCCACCGCGTAGCGGATGGCGTTGGCGACGTCCTTGTCGCGCTCGTCGCCGTCCGGCACCGTGCGCACCGACATCAGCTTCACCGCCGGCGCGATCCCCTGGATGCCGGCCGCGTCGTCGCGCGCCGCGCCGATGATGCCGGCGACGTGCGTGCCGTGCTCGGCGTCGGGCCCCGTCACGTCGGCGTTGCCGTAGTGGCGGTCGCTCGGGTCGCCGTAGCGATCGCCGACGATCGAGCGCGGGTCGAACGACGGGTTGAGACCGTACTCGACGCGCGACTCGTACGACTTCTTCGCGTCGGCGACGTCCGCCGGCGTGATGCCGTTGGCGGCGAGCTGCAGGTAGATGCCGCGCGCCTGCTGCACCTCGGCCGACGCCGGCTTGATCGCGGTGACGCGGGCGACGGTGAGCGAGTCGTTCCCGGCCGCCTTCTGCAGCACCGGCACGATGCGCGACAGCGCGTCGTCGATCATGCGCACCTGCTGCAGCGTGCGCTCGGCCTCGACGCGCTGCTTCTCGAACTCGGCGGCGATCTCCGGGCAGCGCTGCCGCTCGGCCGCGGGCAGCGAGTCGCGCGGCCCGCCCTTCGACCCGGCACTGGTACGACCGGACGCGCTCGCGCCGCAGCGCGTGTAGAGGCGCGTCACCTCGTACGTGTCGGGGCCGACATCGCGCCCATCGCGGCCGCCGATGAAGTCCCAGCCACGGACGTCGTCCGCGTAGCCGTTGCCGTCGTCGTCCTTGCCGTTGCCCGCCGTCTCGCGCGGATTCTTCCACAGGTTCGGGGCGAGATCGACGTGCGCGGTGTCCACGCCGCCGTCGATCACGGCGACGACGACCGTCCGCTTCGGCTGCTTCCCGGCGAGCAGCTCGCGCATGGCGCGCTGGACGCTGATCCCCGGCACGCGGTCGGCGGCTTCATCGAGCAGCTGCCAGTTGCGCGGCGCCTCCCGGATGACGAGCGAGCCGGCCGGCGAGGTGGGCTCCGCGGTCGGAGCCGTCGCCGCCGGCGTCGGAGCGGGCGCCGGCGCGGCGGGACCCGTGCGGGCGGGCGTGGCGCACGCCGACAGGGCGAGCGCGGCGAGAAGGGTCGGAGCGAGCGGCAGCAGCTTCATGCGGGCGATCGTGTAGAGGGCTGGGAATCGGGGCGCGTTCGTAAGCTACACTGCTCGCGCCACGCCGGTCCGCCGAAGCGCGTGCCGGGTGCGTGAGGAGATAACGAGGCGCCGTCTCCCGTGGTCACG
>DATMHT010000064.1:0-2940 GCA_035554795.1 Gemmatimonadaceae bacterium
GCCGGCGTCGGTCGCGGCGACTTCGGCGAGCGCGGTGCCGACGCCGAGCCAGCCGGGAAGCATCAGCCGGATCTGCGTCCAGCCGAACTGCCATGGGATGGCGCGGATCCCGCCGACGCCGCCCTTCGCGCCGGGCCGGTAGGCGGGGCGCGAGCCGAAGCGTGCGTCGGCCAGCTCGCCCACCGGCGTCGCCGCGAGGAAGAGCGCGAACAGCGCCTCGCTCTCGTGCACGGCGGCGCGGTACACCTGCACCGACCGCGCGGCGAGCGTGTCCATCGTCTCGCGGAAGCGCGCGACCTCGGCGGGGTCGACTCCTTCGCGCCAGTCGGTGAAGCCGTGGAGCAGCACGCCCGCGAGCGTCACCTCGAGCGTCCGCTCGGCGAGCGGCAGAAGCCCGAACTGCTGCGAGATCGTCTCGCCCTGCTCGGTGATCTTGATGCGACCGTGCACCGTGCCGGGCGGCAGCGCGGCGAGGGCGCGGTACACGGGCGACCCGCCGCCGCGGCCGACGCTCCCGCCGCGGCCGTGGAAGATGCGCAGCTCGACACCGGACTCGCGCGCGAGCGCGGCGACGCTCTCCTGCGCGCGGTAGAGCGCCCAGCTCGACGCGAAGATGCCGGCGTCCTTGCCCGAGTCGGAGTAGCCGATCATCACCTCCTGCCGCCGGCCGCGCGCCGCGAGCTGCCGCGCGTACACCTCGTCCGCGAACAGG
The DNA here is from genome assembly GCA_035554795.1 of Gemmatimonadaceae bacterium. Taxonomy (GTDB): domain Bacteria; phylum Gemmatimonadota; class Gemmatimonadetes; order Gemmatimonadales; family Gemmatimonadaceae; genus DATMHT01. The sequence goes on from DATMHT010000064.1 coordinate 713, forward strand.
GCGCGCAGCGTCTCCGGTGCGTGCTCGAGATCGTCGAGCGTCTCGAACAGCGGCACCACGTCCACGTGCGACTCCGGCGGGTCGCAGGCGAGGTCCACGAGGCCGGCCTCGCGCGCGAGGAGGAGCACACGAAGCAGGTCGTCGGGCCCGCGCGTCATCGAGACGATGCAGGTGGACGCCGTCGTCTCGCCGAGCTCGCGCTGCACGGTGCGGACGGCGCCGAAGGTGTCCACGACGCGCCGCGTCTCGTCGGCGAGCGGCAGCCGCGGCGAGACGAGCGGACGGCGGCCGAGCAGCTCGCGGCGGAGCGCGTCGCCGTCGAGCGCGCCGATGCCGACCTTCGCGGCGACGTCGGCGAGCGCGGCGGCGTGGACGTCGGCGTGGTCGCGCACGTCCATCACGTAGCCGTGGAAGCCGTGGGCGCGCACGAGCGCGAGCAGCGGATCGAGCGCGCTGCGGCAGGCCTGGTCGGCGCCGGCGGCGAGCAGCGAGTCGCGCACGAGCAGGAGGTCGCGCTCGAGGGCGGCGGCGTTCGCGTAGGCGGCCGGCTCGCGCTCGTCCTCGCGACCCGCGTCGCGCGCGGCGAGCAGCCGCCGCGTGGCGTCGAGGCGCGCGGCGACGAAGCTGAGCTTGAGCCGCACCGGCTCGTCGGCGTTGCGACGCTCGTTGGCGCGCCAGACGGCGGGCAGTGCCTCGCGGTCGGTGTCGAGCGAGTCGCGCAGCGCGTCCACCGGCGGCGCGATCCGCGCCGAGAGCGAGAGGCGGCCGACGAGCGCCTGCACGGCGTCGCGGTAGCGGCCGAGGATGACGTAGCTCGCGTGGCGCGCGGCGGCGACGGTGATCTCCGGCGTGACGAACGGGTTGCCGTCGCGGTCGCCGCCGACCCAGTTGCCGAGTCGGAGCGGCACCGCGTCGCGTGCCGCATCGCGCGCGGCGTCGCCCTCGACGAACTCCTCCTCGAACGCGCGCGTCAGCGCCTCGCGCGCGCGCTCGGTGGCGTCGAGCAGCTTCGTCTCGAGGTACCAGAGCACCGTGCTGACCTCGTCGCGCACCGATGGCCGGTCGCGGCGGACTTCCGCCGTGAGCCAGAGCAGCTCGACCTCGCCGTCGAGTGCGTCCTCGATCGTGCGCCGCTCGCTCGCCGGCGCCTCGTCGCGCTCGAGCAGCAGGGCGGCGACGCGCGCCTGGAGCGCGAGCAGCGTGCGGCGCGTGGACTCGGTCGGGTGCGCGGTGAGCACCGGCCGGACGTCGAGCCGCGCGATGGCGCGCGACACCTCGTCGGCGGAGCGGCCGCTGTCGCGCAGGCGCCGCATTACCCACCGCGCGCTCGACGGCTGCGGCTCCGAGCTGCCGCGGCGCAGGTAGTCCAAGCCGCGACGCACGCGGTGCACCTGCTCGGCGGTGTTGATGAGCAGAAAGAAGAGCGTGAACGCGCGCGCCGCGACCGCGCTCAGCTCCACCGGGAGCGACGCGACGTACTCCTCGAGCGCGTCGAAGTCGCGCGCGCCGGCGTCGCCGCGTCTGCGCGCCTTGCACGCCCGGCGCAGCTCCTCGACGACGGCGAACGCCGGCTCCCCCTCGAGCCGCCGGATGACGCGTCCGAGCGCGGCGGCGAGCCAGCGCACGTTCTCGTGCAGCGGCGCGTCCTCCGCCCGCGCCGCCGTCTCGGGCAGCGGCGCGCTCGTGCCGGCCTCCTGCTCGACGTCGCCGTCGGCCCCGACCCCCGACCCCCGACCCGGCGTCGTCATCGGCCGCGCACCAGCTCCTTCAGCGCGTCGTCGCACGCCTCCAGGCAGCGCTCCAGCCCCTCGAGCGTGTGGTCGCCCATGTGGCCGATGCGGAAGGTGTGCTCGCGGAGCGCGCCGTAGCCGCCGCCGACGGTGAAGCCGCGGGCCGCCACCGCCCGCACGACGTCGCCGCCGGTGAGGCCCACGCCGAGCCGGAGCGTCGTCACCGTGTCGGAGCGCGAGCCCGGCCGCGCCAGCACCGAGATCTCCAGCTCGTCGCCGCGCTCCTCCGCCCAGCGGTGCGTGCGCTCGGCCATCGCGCGGTGCCGCGCCCAGCGCCCCTCGATCGTCTCGTGCGCGATGTGCGCGAGCTGCGCTTCGAGCGCGTAGAAGAGCGAGATCGCCGGCGTGTTCGCCGTCTGGTTCTTGCGCGCGTACGCCTCGAACTCGACGAGGTCGAAGTAGAGGCCGCGGTTCGGCGCGTGGTGCGCCGTGCGCATG
>DATMHT010000065.1:0-2388 GCA_035554795.1 Gemmatimonadaceae bacterium
TGGGGCGAGCTCGCGTAGTTGTTGACCTCGAGGTAGTCGTGCCGGTAGGTCGTCGCGATCAGCGTCGCCCGGCGCCAGTACTCGGCGTTCCCCGTGCGCACCCACCAGGCGTAGAAGATGTTCGCCCGGTCGTAGTAGTCATCCCCCCACGTCGTCCCCTCGTTCGTCCAGTGCTGGTCGCCGTAGGACGCGAAGTTCGCCTCGTACTGCGCGAACGCCCCGCCCATCGCCTGCACCTGCGCCACACTCGGCAGCGCGCCGCCCGGCGTCTCCATCACGTCCGTCCGCGCCAGATACGCCGGATCCGTCGGCAGTACTGCCGCCTGCGGCACACCGCGTCGCGCGACGTCCGGCTTCGGCAGGTCCGCGGTCTGCCGCGCGCCCGATCCACCGAGCACGAGCGAGCCGCTGAGCGGGTGCGCCTGGTCGCCGAGCGACGGGACGTTGAACTCGATCAGGATCGACCGCAGCGAGCCGTCCTTGTGACGCCCCGCGAGCTCCTCCACGTACACCGACTGCTCGACGCCACCGACGAACACGCGGACGCCGCTGGACGCGCCGGGCTGGAGGGCGCCGGGCGCGAGCGGCACGCCGCTCGAGACGAACGCCGCCCCGCCGCTGCCGCCGTCCATGCGGACGATCGACAGCGTGATCGCGCCCGACGGCACCGTCGTCGCCGGCGTGCTGCTGGTGGTGCTGCTGGTTCCGACGACGGAGAGAGGTGCGCTGCCGGTGATGCCTTCGACGCTCGCCGTGATGTTCGCCGAGCCCGCCGCGATCGCGGTGACGAGACCGGTGGACGAGACGGTCGCGACGCTCGTGTTGTTGCTCGTCCAGGTCACAGAGCGGCCGCTGAGGACCGTGCCGCTGGCGTCCTTCGCCGTGGCCGTCGCCTGCGTCGTCTGCCCGCTCGAGAGCGAGGCCGAGTTGAGCGCGACCGAGACGGAAGCGACGGCGGCCGCCGCGACCGTGACCGACGCGGTGTCGCTGACCTGACCGACCGTGGCCGTGACGGCCGCGGTCCCGACCTTGAGCGCGCGGGCGACGCCGTCGGCGCCGACCTTCGTGACCGTCGTGTCGGAGCTCTTCCACGTCACCGTCTGACCCGTGAGGACGTTGCCTTTCGCGTCCTTCGTCTGCGCGGTGAGCGTCGCGCTCTGGCCGACGGTGAGGCGCACGCCGGTGGGCGTGACGCTCACCGACGCGGCAGCCGACGTCGCGGCGGTGGTGTCGGCGGGCGGCGCGGACACCGCGCGCGCGATGACGACGACCGTCGCGGTATCCGTCACCTCGGAGAGCAGCGAGGCGTGCGCGGTCGCGATGATCCGCGCCGTGCCCGCGGCGATGCTGCGCACGCTGCCGGTGGTGTCGTTCACGACGGCGATCGTCGTGTCCGCGCTGCGCCAGCGCACGACGGCATTCGGGCCCGTCGTGACCTTGGACGTCAGCGTGAGGGAGTCACCGACCGCGATGGTATCGAGCGCGGGGGTGATCTCCATCTTCAGGCCACCAGTCCCTCCGCTGCGGCTCACACGCGCGGCGGTGGCAATCTCGTCCTGGGGTGCGGCAAGGCGCTCACCTGAGCAGCCGAGCACGACGATACCGGACGCGGCGAGTGCCGCGCACGCGAACGTTCGGAAAGAGAGCATACGACACTCCTCTTGGTCCGTTCGGCGGCCCGACTGGCGTGGCTCCCTCGCCTGCGTGGAGGGGGCTGTAGCCTCGTGGCTTTGCGTCGCCGGCTTTCGCCGGGTTTGCCTTTGTCGCTGGCGACCCCTGGAGGAGGGGCGCTCTGCGATCCTGCCGTTCTGTTGTGCCTCCGTGCGGAGGCGGAAGGGACTCGTTTGTTCGACGAGCCGCGGCGCGGTCAGTCACCGACTAAACGCGCGACGCGACGGCTATCTACACAGGACCAGCTTGTTATGTCAAGGAAAATCTGACCGTGATTCGGAATTCCTGTCGCACCGCGTCGGACATGGTGACGCAGCGAGTGTCGCGCGTGTGACGGCGCGCACAAAACGCACGCGAAGGCGCGCGCGGCGGCGATGGATGGGATTCCATGGGTCGGCGGCCAGGCGGCCGTCGAGGCTCCGTTACTTCGCGGCGGTGCGGGCGGCGCGCACGGCGCGACCGGCAGGGAGCCGGAAGCCGAAGTAGCGGAAGCTGGAGGTGTAGGTCTCGTTGAACTGCTTCGAGCCGATGATGTAGGCCCCGGCGACGGCTCCGGCGAGCACCTGGTCGCCGGCATCGCGGTAGTGCGCGTCGCCCGTCTCGTGGTAGAGCCAGCCGAAGGCCGGCAGCGTGAACCCGTTCAGGTCCGGCGACGGCGTCTTCCCGCCCTGCCCGTCGCACTGCCCCCCGAGATAGTAGAACGACTGCGTCGCCGCG
>DATMHT010000066.1:0-33095 GCA_035554795.1 Gemmatimonadaceae bacterium
AGCCGGTGGCGCGCGGCGAGGTCGGGCCACGGCAGGGGCACGCGCTCGGGCGACGGAGCGTGAGGCACGACGCGAAGGAGCGCGCCCGCCGGGTCGGCGCCGGCGACGAGGACGCTGCCGTCGGGGAGCGCGCAGAGCGACCGCGCGTCGGCCGCCGCGGCGAAGGCGAGGGCCGGCGCCGCCGCCGCTGGCCGGCCGTCGGCATCGAGCGCGAGGAGGCGGCCGTGGGCGGCGTCGGCGAGGATCACGCCTCGGCCGCTCGGCGCGGCGGTGAGGGCGACTGGCGCGATGGTCGAATCGCGCGGTCCACCGACCCGCCAGTCGAGCGCGCCGTCGGCGAGGCGGAGCGCGAGGAGCGCGTGCGTGTCCGCGTCGAGGACGTAGAGGTGGCGGTCGTCCACCGCGAGGGTGCGCGGGAACGAGAGGATCGTGTCACGCTCTGACCCGCCGCGGATCCAGCGTGGATGCTCGGGTGCTGGCGTGATGCGGCGCGTGAGCTGCGCGCTCGCGTCAGACGCTCCGGCCTCCGCGCCCGGCGTCGAGCGGGTGGTGCGTGGACCGGCGGCCGGGTCGCGCGGCGCGTCATGCGGCGTGTCGCGGCACGCACCGGCCGCCGCCGCGAGGGCGGTGAGGAGAAGAGGGGCGAGGCGCATGGCAGTCGTGGGGAGCGCGGGTCAGCGAGTCTCGCCGGCGAGGGCGGCGAGCGTGTGCGCGAGGTGCCGGTAGTCGGTGAACGAGAGCGACGGCGGCATGGCGAAGCGCAGCGCGCCGGCGGAGTCGAGGACCACGAGGAAGGGCGTGGATCGGTAGCCGATGCGTCGCAGCAGGAGCGCGGTCGCGGGGTCGAGTGCGCGGACCTCGGGCATCGGGAGACCGCGGGCGGCGATCGCTTCGCGAACGGTGCGGATCGCCGAACTGTCGGTGTGCGTCGCGCGGGCGTCGCCATGCTGGCGCGGGACGACGACCAGCGCGGCGGCGAGGCGGATGCGTGGAGCGATCGCTTCGCGGGCGAGGAGGTCGAGGGCGCCGAGGTTGCTGGCGCAGTCGCGGACGCCCGTGACGAGGTAGGCGTCGAGCGGCGCCGGCGCGGAATCGCCGGCCGTCGGCGGCCGTCGGTCGCCGCGAAGGAGCGCGGCCAGCGGTGGTGCCGGGTCGGGAGCGAGAAGGTGCCGCGTCGGACGCGGCGCGCCGGCGAGCGCGTCCAGGGCGACGACCCCCGCGAGGACCGCGAGCGCGATCGCTCGGCGCGCCGCCCGTCGCCGCCCGGACGCGTCGCCGCGCGCCGCGCGCGACACGCGAGCGAGAAGCTCGGACGGGCGGAGCGCGGCGCGCGGCGGCGTGAGCACGGAGGCGGTGGCGGCGGGAGGTGGTGGGTGGGCAGCGCTAGTCCTTGTAGCTCTTCGAGACCTGCGTGATGTACGAGGCGCAGATCGGGGTGTAGCTGAGGCCCGTCGGGCCGACGGTGACGCCGAGAACCCAGCTCGTGCACTTGTAGGTCGTGGTCGAGCCGCACTCGACCGTCTTGCCCTGTCCGCAGACGGTGGAGCCGCCGCTGCCGTCGTCGGCGGAGAGCACCGGGTCGCTGAGGGCGAGCGCCGGGCGCGGCGTGGTCGTGAGCGCGGCCGCGGCGAGCGCGGCGGCGAGGGCGATCGGAGCGAAGATCCTGGTCATGGGAGTTCTCCAGAGGGGGTACGCTTCGGTCGCCGCCACCGCCGTGGGAGTGCCGAACCGCGGGCGCAAAGTGATCCGGCCGGCGGCGTTGCTCGACATCATTGCAGCGCGGGGTGGTACGGGATCACGCGCGGTGACGCGCGCGGGACGCGCGGACCGACCACGCCGCGGACGATGCCCGGGGGCGCGACTCAGTCGCGGTAGACGATCTGCGTGATCGTGTAGGACTGCGTGCAGACCCAGGAGCCGCCCGTGGCGAGATCGGGCACGTAGCTCCAGCTGAGGCACTTGTACGTGACGATCCGGTAGCACTCGACCGTGTGTCCCTCGCTGCACATGGCGGACGTCGTACCGTCGCCGGCCGAGAGGGTGGGCGAGTCCGACGCGAGCGCCGGCCGCGTGTGGGCGAGCGTGGCGACCGCGCCGAGCGCGGCGAGAGCGAAGGCGAGCGTCAGTCGGCGCATGGGGGGGCTCCGGTGGAGGTGGGGACAGCGCGTCGGCGCGCGAGCGTCCGGCGCTCGCGCACGCTCGCCGAGCGAGGCACCCTTCTCGACACCGATCCGCCGCGCCGAGCACCCGAAGCGCGCGCGTGGAGCGTCGTCTGGAGCGTGGGCGCGCTCCGCCTGTTGCCGCACGACGCGAACGCACCGACCTTGTGGGAGCGCCGCCTCGCTCCCAGCCGACGTGACCGTCCCGACTTCCCACTCCCCGCTCTCCACACCCCGCCACCGCCGCATCCTCCTCGTGGACGCCGACGCGTTCTTCGTCGCCGTCGCGCGAATGGTGGACCCCGACGGCGCGGGACGCGCCCCGCTGCTCATCGTCGGCGGGGCGCCGGGCTCGCGCGGCGTCGTCTGCTCGGCGTCGTACGAGTGCCGGCGATACGGCGTGCGGTCGGCGATGCCGATCTCGCGCGCGCTGCGCCTCTGCCCGGCGGCCACCTGCGTGCCGGTGCCGCGCCGCGAGTGCGGCGTGAAGAGCCGCGAGATCGCCGCCGTGCTCGGGCGCTTCGCCCCCGTCGTCGCGCCGGCGAGCATCGACGAGTGGTACCTCGACCTCGCCGGCACCGAGCGGCTCTACGGCGGCGAGCCGCTGGTGGACACCGCGCAGCGCATCCGCCGGGCGGTGGCCGAGGCGACGGGGATGACCGTGTCCATCGGCGGCGGCACGTCGCGGCTCGTCGCCAAGCTCGCCGTCGAGCTGGCGAAGCCGCACCGGAAGGCGGCGCACGACGGCGACGCCGTCGGCACGGGCGCGTACGTCGTCGCGCCGGGCGAGGAGGGCGCGTTCATGACGCGCTTCGCCCTCGCCGACATCCCGCTCGTCGGCCCCAAGCTCCAGGAGCGGCTGGCGAAGGCCGGCATGCGCACGGTGCCCGACGCGCTCCGCCACGACCGCGCGACGCTCGAGCGCCTGCTCGGCGAGCGCACCGGCGCCTGGCTCCACGACCGGGTCCGCGGCGTGGACCCCACCGAGGTCGAGCCGCGCGACGAGCAGAAGTCGGTCGGGCGCGAGGAGACGTTCGACCGCGACCTGCACGACGAGCCGTCGCTCGAGCGCGAGCTGCTCCGGCTCGCCGTGCGCGCCTCCGCCGACCTCCGCGGCGACGCGCTCACCGCGCGCACCGTGACGGTGAAGATCCGCGACGCCGACTTCGTCACCCGCCAGGCGAGCCGCACGGTGGAGCGCGGCATCGACTCCGAGCGGGCCGTGGCGACGCTCGCCCGCGAGCTGCTCCGCAAGCTCCGCCGTGCCCGCCGCGTCGGCGTCCGCCTGCTCGGCGTCTCGCTCTCGCAGCTCGCGGCGGAGGGAGAGGAAGCGCGCGACGAGCGGCAGCTCGTACTGTTCGACGAGCCCGCCTCCCCCGCGACCGCCTCGGCGGCGGTCGAGAGCGAGCGTGACCGCGCGCTGTCGCGTACGGTGGACGCGATCCGCGCCCGCTTCGGCGACGACGCGATCGTCCCGGCGACGACGATCGAGGAGTGAGCCCCGCACGCACGGGTGGAACGCGCGCGACCCGCATAGATTCCAGCGCATGACGGCACCCGACGTCGCACCGCCACCGAAGCCCGACGACGCCGCCCACGACGACGAGGCGGCCGCCCTCGCCGCCGCCCACGCGCGCGGCGAGACGGTCGTCATGCGGGCGCGCCGCCCGGCGATCATACGGCGGCAGCCGAAGCGCTGGCCGTGGCTGCTGGCGTGGGTCGCGGCGAGCGCGTTCGTCGGCGGCGTCGTCGCGTTCGTGCTCTTCGGCAGCCCGTCGAGCGCGCGCACCGCGCACCGCATCGCCGACCGCGAGGTGCTGATGACGCTCGATTCCGGGGAGCGGATCGAGGCGAGCGCCTACGTCGCCCAGCGTCACCCGCTCGACTACTTCCGCGAGACGTACGGCACGCTCGCCGCCACCGACCGGCGGCTGATCTTCATCGGCGTGCTGCCGCGCGACTTCCTCGAGCCGGAGCGCGACCTGCCGGCGTTCGACGTCCGCACCTTCCCGTACGACACGACGCTCCTGCTCCGCGGCGCGCGCGTCTTCTTCGGCCGCGCGTTCGGCGTCGTCCTGCACACCGACGACGGCGACGAAGCGTTCGGCGTCCCGGGCGGCCAGTGGCCGCGCACCCAGCAGGTGATCCGCGCCCTCGGCCGCCACACGCTCGCCGTGCGGCAGTCGGTCGAGCGCGAGCGGCAGGCGATCGCCGAAGCGGCGACGCGGCCGCCGATCCTCACCTACCACAAGGTGAAGCGCGGCGAGACGCTGATCGAGATCGCGAAGCTCTACGCGACCACGCCCGAGAGCCTCCTCGTCCTGAACGCGATGCGCGACTCGTCCATCAAGGCCGGCCAGACACTCCTCGTGCGCGAGTTCCGCGACACGACGGTGTACTATCGGGACACGCTGCTGCCGGGGAGAGGGCGACCCTGAAGTGGGATAGGGTGGGTAGAGGGGGTAGGTAAAGAAAATGCCGCCCGGGAAGCGTCGTGATGCCTCCCGGGCGGCTCGTCTATCCCCTACCCCTTCTGCCCTACATCCTCTATCGCGTCAGACTCGTCAGCCGCACCCCGCCCGCGCCGGCGGCGGAGGTCATCATGACCGTGGGCCAGAGCGGCATGCCGGTGGCGACGGACGCGACGACGGCCGGGCTCACCTCGGCGCGCGTCGGGAGCGGCGGCGAGAGAGAGACGAACTCCAGGTCGCGCGGCTCGGGCTGCGTCGCGACGACCGGGGCGAGCGCCAGCGTCTCGGGCGGCGACATCCGGTCGATCGCGGCGGTGGCGAGGTAGCCGGCGATCACGACGCCGGCGGCCGCCGCGGCGAAGCCGCCGAGCCCGGGCGCCCCACGGTGGCCGACGAACGACGCCGCGGCGCGGCGCTGCAGCTCGACCTCGCGGCGCGCCTGCTCGAGGCGGGCGGCGAGCCGGGCGGCGAACTTCGCCGACGGCTCGATCGGCGGCATGTTCCGAAAGAGAAGGAGGCCGCGCCGCACGGCGGTGTCGTGCCGGGCGCAGGCCTCGCATTCTGACAGATGGCGCTGCATCGCGATCAGCTCCACGTCCGGGAGCGAGTCGTCGAGAAAGGCCAGATGTTGGTTGCGAAAGTGGCGACAGTCCATGGGACCACGTCTGCTGAAGCGAGGTATGCGTGGGGGTACCCCCCGGCCCGGAGGCGGTTCCGATGATACAGGGTGGAGGGGAGAGGGGATAGGGGGTAGGGTATGCATGACCAAAGGGCCGGCAGCGCTGATGCGCTGCCGGCCCTTCTCCCTCCTGCTACACCCTACACTCTCCCCCCTACACCCTCACTTCAGCCATGGCTCGATGATCTCGGCGAACGAGTTCCGCGCGCGGTTCAGGCGCGACTTCACCGTGCCGAGGTTGCAGTCGGTGATCTCGGCGATCTCCTCGTACGACTTGCCCTCGAGCTCGCGGAGGACGAAGACCTGGCGGTGGTGCTCCGGCAGCATGGCCGTCGCCTCGTCCACCAGCTCGCGCAGGTGGCGCTTGCGGTACATGTCGTCCGGGCGCGAGGTCGAGTCCTCGAACTGCAGCGGGCGGTCGTCGTCCTCCCACGTCTTCTTGATCGTCTGGAAGAGCACGAGCGGGTTCCGCGACCGGTTGCGCAGCTCGTTCTTCGCCAGGTTCGACGCGATCGTGTACGCCCAGGTCGAGAACTTCTTGTTCGTGTCGAAGCGGTGCAGGTGCCGGTAGACCCGGATGAAGACTTCCTGCACCAGGTCCTCGGCCTTCTCGCGATCGCCGATCGTGCGGTAGATGAAGTTGAGCAACCGCGTCTGGTACCGCTCGACGAGCTCCTGGAACGCCCGCTCCTCGCCAGCGAGGAACTGCGACACCACGGCCGAGTCGTCCAGCGCGCGAAGTTGCTCTCGGACAGAGGCACCCGCCTTGGCCGGACCACCCACCGGCGAGCCAGCCTTCTTGATTGCGACGTCAGCCATGTTCGTACTCTCCTCGAGTGCTGCCGAAGGATTCACGGCGCGGACCGAACCAGGACCCTTCCCCACTCGTCCGCCGTGCGGCACCAGGTAAAGCAGGCGCCGTGCCGGGTGCCGGACTTCGGCTATCGAAGCGCAAGTTACAGATGTTCAACTACTTACGCTCCAAGGACCGCTCGACAAATATACCGAAAACAGGCCGAATTGTCTACCCGCGGTGACAGCCGGTGAGACAGTGGCGGACGCCCCAAGGGACACGAGGGAGACGCCACGAACCGCCGAGTTTGCACAAGCAGTCGGCTCTTGTTCGACAGGATGGACAGAATGAACAGGATTGGGTGTGCTTTTCATCCCGTTCATCCTGTCGATCCTGTCGATCAGCCGAGCATCGGGCGCCGAGAGGCGCCCTTCACATCCCCGCCCTGAACCCGGCCGCGAACAGGAGAGCTACGATCGTCTTCGAGTCCCGGATCTCGCCGCGCTCGATCATCTCGAGCGTCCGCGACAGCGGGAGCGTCTCGATCTCGAGGAACTCGTCGGCCTCGCGCCCCACCGCCTCGCCGCGCGTCACGCCGACGGCCATGAAGAGGTGGATCCGCTCGTCGGTGAAGCCCGGCGTCGTGTAGATCGTGGTCAGCCGTTCGACACGCTCAGCCTGGCATCCGGTTTCCTCCCGCAGCTCGCGGCGTGCGCAGGCCTCCGGGTCCTCCCCGTCGTCCAGCTTGCCCGCCGGCACCTCGTAGATGAATCCCTCGGCGGCGTAGCGGTACTGCTTGATGAGCAACACCTGAGGGTCGTCTCCCCCTGGATCGGAGAGAAAGGGGAGGACGGCGCTCGCGCCGGGATGACGCACCATCTCGAGCTCCCCCTCCGAGCCGTCGGGGAAGCGGACGCGGTCCACGTCCACGTGGATGACCTTGCCCGAGTAGGCGCGGCGGCTGGCGAGACGGGCGGACTGGTCGGCGTTCTGATCGGACATCGGAGGACGGGTGGCGAGAAGCGTGGGAACGGGAAGTCGCGCGATGGCACCGGCGACCGGACGCACGACTGCAGTCTTCAGTTCAACGGAGAGTCATTGGCTGTTGGTCGGTAGTGGTCGGTGTGCAACGACGGCGCGCAGGAGCATGCCTCCGCGCGCCGTCGTTGCACACCCGCCACTCATCACCAATCACCAACAGCTCTCAGTTGAACCGACGACTGCAGTCGTGAGTCCCGTCGTCGAGTGCCGATCGCGTGTCGGTCAGCCGATCGGCGCTCCGTCGGCGTCGTACGCGGCCAGCGGCCCGATGCCGAGCGCCTCGAGCGGGGCGCGCACGGTCGCCGGATCGCCGACGACGACGACCTGCAGGCGGTCGGGATGCAGATGGTCGCGCGCGGCGCGGAGGACGTCGTCGGCCGTGAGGGCGCGGATGTGCTCGCGGTAGCGGTCGAAGTAGTCGTCGGGCATCCCGTAGAGCACGAGGTTCGCGAGCGCGACGGCGATCGCGGCGGTGGTCTCGTAGCGGATCGGGAAGACGCCGTCGAGATAGCTGGTGGCGAGCGACAGCTCGTCGGCGCTCACCGGCTCGGCGCGCAGGCGGTCGATCTCGAAGAGGACCTCGCGGGCGGCGGCGTCGGTGACGTCGCTCTTCACGGCGCTCGAGACGACGAAGGGGCCGGCGGCGCGGCGCCAGTCGTACGCCGAGTGGGCGCCGTAGGTGTAGGCGTGCGCCTCGCGGAGGTTGAGGTTGACGCGCGACGAGAAGAGGCCGCCGAGGATCGCGTTCATGACGACGATCGCGAAGTAGTCGGGGTGCAGCCGCGGGACGCCGACGTGGCCGATGCGGAGCTCCGACTGCGGGGCGTCGGCGTTGGCGACGAGGTGCACGGCGCGCGTCAGCCGCGCCGGCGTGTCCACCGCGGGCGACGGCGACGATGCGGTACGGGCCGCGTCGGACGGATGACGCGCGGTGACGGCGTGCTTTGCAACTTCCCGCTGGGGGGGGGCCCCCCGCGCCGCGGCGCCGGCGGCGGCGGTAGCGGCCGTCGCGTCGCGCTCGCGCCAGTCGCCGAACGCGGCGGCCACCACGCGCTCCGCCTCGTCCGCCGTCACGTCGCCGGCGATCACGATCGTCGTCCGCGACGGCTGGTAGTGCTCGCCGTAGAAGTGCGCCACCTCGGCGCGGCCGAGCGCCGAGACGCTCGCCTCCGAGCCGCCCTCGGGGCGGGCGTAGCGCGCGGACGGCGCGTACGTGAAGCGGTCGAACATCTCGTCGGCGAGGCCGCGCGGCTCGGTCTTGAGCGCGAGCAGCTCGGCGAGTCGCTCGGCGCGCAGCCGGCCGACCTCGCGCTCGGCGAACGCCGGCTCGCGCAGCACCTCGCCGAGCAGGCGCACCGCCTCGGCCAGCCGCGACGACGCGACCGTGAGCTGCACGAGCGCCGTGTCCCAGTCGGCGCTCGCCTCGAGCGAGGTGCCGAGCCGCTCGACGCGGTCGGTGAGCGCCTCGCCCGGCGACGACGCCGTGCCCTCGGTGAGCGCGCGCGCGGTCAGCTGCGCGAGCCCTTCCCGTCCCTCGGGGTCGAGCGCGGCGCCGGCATCCACGAGCGCGATCGCCGTGACGAGCGGCAGCTTGTGCACCGGCGCGACGACGATCCGCACGCCGTTGGCGAGCGCGCGCCGCTCGAACTTCGGGAAGTGATACGGGCGCGGGGCGCCTGGCGCGGGACGGGGGGCAGAGGACGCGGGCTGCGGCATCACGTCGGCGGTGGTGTCGCTCATGCCGGCACCCCCGCGACGTCGACGCCTTCCCGCTCACTCGCGTCCCCCGTTCCCCCTCCCCCGTCCCTCGGCACGTACAGCAGCGTCGCCCGATTGTCCTGCCCCAGCCGCTCGCGCGCGAAGCGGCTCACCTGCTCCGCCGTGACCGCGCGGTAGCGCTCGACCTGCACGTTCACCAGCGACGGGTCGCCCAGGTACGTGGCGAAGCGCGAGAGCTGGTCGGCGCGCTCGCTCGCCGTCTGCATCGCGGCGACGAAGTCGGTCTCGATGAGCGCGACCGCGCGCTCCACTTCCGCCTGCGTCGCGCCGCCGTCGTGCAGCCGGTCCACCTCGGCGTTCACCTCCGCCTCGAGCTGGCTGGCGCTCACCTCGGGGCGGGCGACCACGTCGAGAATGAGCAGGTCGCTCCCCTTGGCGAGGTCGAAGGTGAAGGCGTTGACCTCGGCGGCGACGTGGCGCTCGCGGACGAGCGTCCGCTGCAGCCGGCTCCCCTTGCGCATGCCGAGGATCGCGCCGGCGACGCTCGCCGCGTAGTAGCCGTCGCTGCCGAACACCGGCGAGCGGAAGGCGAGGAAGAGGCGCGGCAGCATGACGTCGTCCTCGACGACCTCGCGGCGCGGCGCGCCGAACAGCGGCGGCACGTCCATCGGCGGCAGCGGTGGACGCTGGCCGGGACGGCCCGCCGGGATCGCGCCGAAGTAGCGCTCGACGAGCGCGCGCGCGTCCGCCGGGTCGAAGTCGCCGGCGATCGAGAGGACGGCGTTGTCGGGCGTGTAGTACGTCGCGAAGAAGGCGGCGACGTCGTCGAGGCTCGCCTCGGTGAGGTCCTCCATCGAGCCGATGAGCGAGTGGTGGAACGGGTGCGACGCGGGGAACGCGAGCGCCGGGAGCCGCTCCCACCAGGTGCCGTAGGGCTGGTTGTCCACGCTCCAGCGGCGCTCGTTCTTCACGACGTCGCGCTGCGTGTCGAGCTTCTGCTGCGTCATCGCCGGCAGCAGCCGCGCCATGCGGTCGGCCTCGAGCCAGAGGGCGAGCGCGAGCTGGTTCGACGGCACGGTCTCGAAGTAGTTCGTGCGGTCGAGCCAGGTCGAGCCGTTGAGCGTGCCGCCGGCGCGCTGCACGAGCTCGAAGTGCTCGTTCGCGGCGACGTTGGCCGAGCCCTGGAAGAGCATGTGCTCGAACAGGTGCGCGAAGCCGGTGCGGCCGGCGCGCTCGTTGGCGCTGCCGACGTGGTACCAGAGGTTCACCGCGACGATCGGCGCGGTGTGGTCCTCGGAGAGCGTGACGAGGAGGCCGTTGCCGAGGCGGTAGCTGTCGATCGGGATGCGCATGCGTGAGCGTGTCTGTCGTTTGGCGGCGCGGCCGCGGCGCGGTGCTCGCGCCGGGGCCGGCCGGTCAGGGCCGTGCCTCGTCGTCCTCGTCCTGCCCGTCTTCCTGCTCGTCGTCTTCGTCGTCGGCGATCGTCTCGTCGTCGTCCGCGGCGGCGGCGGCGCTGGACGCGAGCGCGGTGCGCGCGACGTGGAGCGAGGGCGCGAGGACGAGCACGTCCACGCCGCGCGCCGTCGCCCCGCCGAAGCCGGGCCCGAAGATCCCGACGATGTCGTTCGACCGCGCCCGCGCCGGCACGCCGCGCGACTCGAGCGTCGCGACGGCGATGTCGGCCTCGAAGGCGCTCGCGTAGGTGGCCACGGTCACCCACCGCACTGGCTCGGCCACGCGCTTCCTCCGTGAGAACGTCGGGCCCGCCAGGCGGCCGGCGCTGGCCGCCGCCGGCCGGGCGGGAGTCGAAACTTACACCGGCCGACAGCGGCCGGCGGCGACCCATCCGCCCGCCGAGCCCGGGCACGCGTCGCACGTCTCGCGCCCGGGCCCAGCGCATGGCGCGAATGGCGCGCCGGTCCGCCACCGTCGCGCCGCCGTGCGCCAGCCGCGCGTCAGCCGCGCGTCAGCCGCGGTGCCGCTCGAGCAGCACGATCATGAGGAGGCCGAGCACGCCGAGCCGCTCCTCGTCGTCGGTCAGCGGCGAGCCCGCCGGCGACGCCGGGCGCTCGATCTCGAAGCGGCTCTCGAAGAAGGAGGGACGCTTCCGCATCCGCAGCAGCGCGCCGTCGCCGTCACCCCCGACCGCGGTCAGCCGGTAGGTGGGGTTGAACGCGTAGCCGGTGAAGAGCCCGACCACGGGGATGTCGCTCATCAGCCCGTCGAGCAC
This sequence comes from Gemmatimonadaceae bacterium, assembly GCA_035554795.1. GTDB lineage: Bacteria > Gemmatimonadota > Gemmatimonadetes > Gemmatimonadales > Gemmatimonadaceae > DATMHT01. Next base: position 11,093 of record DATMHT010000066.1, read on the forward strand.
GCGGATCCACGGGTTCTCCTCACGCACCTCCATGATCGTCACGCCATCGCGCTGCACCTCGTAGTGCGCCCGCCAGATCGAGCGCATGCCGCGGCGCTGCACGGTGCCGAGCTCGCGGCCGTCGCCGTCCACGTCCGTGATGCGGTAGCGCGCCGAGAAGTCGACGATGCGGTCGGCGTCGATCCGGTAGAGCGCGCGCGACTGTGCCTCGTCGCCGAAGACGGTGACCGACTCCTTCAGCTTGAACGCCTTCTGCCTGACGTAGAGCACGAGCTGCCCGGCCGCGTCGCGGACGGAGATCTGGGGGGCGAGGGCGATCTTCTTGAAGCGGAGGTCGAGCGGGAGGCGCATGAGGGGATGGTGGGGGTGGGGTTGTTCGCCGGCTCTCGGCTACTACGCTCGGCCGTTGTCGGACAGGATGAACAGGATGAAAAGGAGGTGACTCATCCCGCTCATCCTGTTCATCCTGTCGATCGCCGAGCGCTGACAGCCGAGAGCCGAGAGCCGAGAGCCGAGAGCCGAGAGCCGCCCTAACGATGATAGCCCCGCTCGATCGCCACCATGTCGAGCGCGGCGGTCGCGAGGTCGGTCTCCATCAGGGCGTCGGGCGAGAGGGGGGAGAGCGTCGCGACGGCTTTCACGTAGGTGCGGCACGTGTCGCAGCAGTCGGCGCGGCGATAGCTCTCCTCGCCCTCGCCGGAGAGCGCGACGAGCTTGCGGTGGTCGCGCTCGCCGCACCCCGGGCAGGCGAGACGCGGGAAGGCCCACGCGCCGTCGCAGCGCGCGCAGCGCAGCGTCCGGCTCTGCTCCTTGCCGCCGCGCAGCTCGGCGAGCGCGGGCGGTGCGCCGCAGGCGGGACAGACGCCGCGCTCCCAGCTCCGCGCGCCCACGCCGTCGCTCGCGGCGCGCCGGTCGAGCAGCGCGCGCACGCGCACGTTGGCGCCGCGGAGCGCGCCGCGCACCGCGTAGTCGAGCACCGTCACGAGCGCATCCTCGTCCACGTCGAGGCGGCGCGCCAGGTCGCGCGCGGCGTCCCACTCACCGGCGAGCGCGTGCGCCGCGAGCATGTCGGCGTTCGCCGCGGCGGTGTCGAGCGCGGCGACGACGGCGCGGGCGGCGTCGGCCGCGCTCCCGCCGGCCCGCTCGAGCGCGGCCCCGACGCGGCGCGCACGCTCGAGCAGCTCGGCCCCGCCGAGCAGCGGCTCGCCGGTGAGCGCGGGGACGCCGCCGTCGAGGCGCGCCGCGAGGACGTCGTCGTCGAGCCGGTCGCCGCCGGTCCACTCGGCCGCGCCCTCGGCGACCGCGCCGGCGAGCGCGGCGAGCACGTCGGCCGCGCGGCGCAGCTCCGGATGGGCGCGGGCGAGCTGCTCGAGCGGCGACGGACTCGCGGCGGGCGTCGACGCGAGCGGAGCGGGCGGCGCGGCGGGCGCTGGCGCGGGCCCGCCGGTCACCGCGGCTTTCTCCTCTGGTCGTTGCCGCCCGACGTCGGCTGCCGCGGATTGGCGGCCCCCTTCTCGAACGCGCGCTGCTCGCTCGCCGTCCCCGGCACGCTCGGCGTGACGGGCGCACCGCCGGTCTTCGCTGCCGCGCTCGTGACCGACGCCGGCGGCGGCATCTCCCCGCGCGCGAGCCGCTCCACCGGCGCCGGCGCGCGGCCAGGCCAGAGCGTCGTGTCGGCCGCGTGCGGATTGGCGACGGCGACGTTCACGAGCGGCTTGTTCCCCGGATCCGCGCCCGGCCCGCCGTCGCGCGTGCGCGAGGCCTCGGGGGAGCAGGCGATCGCGACAGCGCAGAAGCACAGCGTGATGGTCGACGCGCGCGGGTGGCGGGTAGCGGGTGGCGGGTGGGAACGCCCTCGGGACGTCCCGAGCGGCTCTTCCCACCCGCCACCCGCTACCCGCCACCCGCCTGCTCTCACAGATACCACAACGGCACCCTCGGCCACTGGGGAGACATGACGATGACGAAGCGCAGGAGCAGGCCGCCGACGAGCACGCACGTCGCGCTGAGGGCGGCGCGCCGGTAGCCGTCGCCGGCCGACGCGTGGGCGGCGACGCGACCGCCGGGAGTGACGACAGCGGCCGCGGCGCGGTGGCGGCGCCAGTGGAGCACGAGCGGCGTGACGAGGCCGAGCAGCACGACGCCGAGCCAGAAGACGACACCGAAGCCGCCGGCGATCATCGGGCGCGCGACGCTGCCGAGCAGGAGGATCATCACGGCGAGGATGATCAGCTCGAGGACGATCGCGAGACGGTCGGCGCGCTCGAGCTTCGCGACCGTGACGCCGGCGGCGGTGCGGTCGCGGCGCAGCAGGAGCAGGATCATCAGCGCGTACGACGTGGACGCGGCCGACGCGAGGAACAGCCCGCCCATGAGCCGCGCGTTGTGCCAGAAGGGGAGGCTCGTGCCGGTGACGAGCACGCCCGTGTAGCCGGCGAGGAAGAAGGCGAAGAAGGCGCCGGCGATCCCCCACAGGATCGAGAACGGGCGCGGCCGCTCGCGCGCCCACCGGTCGGCGCGCACGAGCGGATCCCAGCGCAGGCGCCCCTGCTCGACGAGCACGCCGACGAAGGAGACGAACGCGAAGAAGCCGAACGCCGTCAGCACCCACGAGCCGACCGAGATCGGCGACCACGCCTTGAGGATCGGCAGCGGCACGCGCTCGCTCTGGATCAGCATGTGCCAGAAGCGGAGCGGCTTGCCGAGGTCGAGCACGAGCAGCAGCCCGCAGACGACGACCAGCGGAAACGCGATCAGGTAGCCGAGCCGGATCGCCTCCTCGTCGCGCGGATCGCCGACCAGCTCGAGCATCGTCGCGATGAAGTACGATCCCGCGGCGAGCCCGCCGAGGAAGAAGTAGAGGATGACGAGCCAGCCCCAGTGGGGCGGCAGCGCGACGCCGGACTGCGGGTTCGCGGCGAGCTGCAGCAGCAGCGCGTGCGGCAGGAGGAGAGCGCTCATCACCGCGGCCCCCCGCGTGTGTCGTCGGGCGGGGGTAGCGTGTCGTCCTCCTGCCACGAGAGCCGCCGCGGCTCGTCGCGCACCGTGCCCTCTTCCGCCGCCGCCATCTCGTCCATGCGGTTCTTGCGGAAGCTGACGACGCCGGTGACGGCGAGCGCCGCGGCCGTCGCCGCGCTCACGGCGAAGCCGCTGTCCACGTTCGCCGAGGGTAGCTCCGGCTTGTCGGGGAGGCCGTAGACGTGCGGCTCGTCCACGAGGACGTAGAACGCGTTGAGGCCGCCGACGATGTCTTCCTTGCCGTACACGTAGCCGTTCACGCCCTGCGCCTTGAGCTCGGCGGCGCGGCGCTCGGCGAGCTGCATCAGGTCGGAGACCTCGCCGAAGCGGATCGAGTCGGTGGGACAGGCCTGCGCGCACGCCGGCTCCATGCCGTGCTGCAGCCGGTCGTAGCAGAGCGTGCACTTGTGCGCCTTGCCGTCCTCGCCGATGTCCACGACACCGAACGGACAGGCGCCGACGCAGGCTCGGCAGCCGTTGCAGACGTCCTGCTGGATGAAGACGGAGTCGAACTCGGTGCGGATGATCGCGCCGGTCGGGCAGACCTCGAGGCAGCCGGCGCGCACGCAGTGCTTGCAGACGTCGGACATCATGAGCCAGCGCGAGCCCTGCATGAAGCCCGTCTGCGCGCGGCTCTCGGGGATCTGCTCGATGAACTTGACGTGGCGCCAGTTGAGCGCCGAGAGGCGGACGGTGTTGTCGTACGACCGTCCGCTCAGCTCGCGCCGCCCGCCCTCCTCGGCCGGGAGCTGGTTCCACTGGTGACACGCGACCTGACAGGCCTTGCAGCCGATGCAGATGGTGGTGTCGGTATAGAAGCCCTTGGCCATGGACGCCTCGGTTCTAACGGCGGACGAGAAGGCGGAGCTGGGAACGGCGACGGCGGTCTTCCGCTACGGATTCGCGCGCGCCGGCGTGGGTGATGGGTGATGCGTTCCTAGTCGTGTGTATCTCACCGAGCGACACTCTCGCACGGGACGCGAACCGCGAGAGACACATCACCTCGCGACGCATCACGCATCACGCACACCGGCGATGCGCATCTCGAGCGCCAGTATGTGCGACTCACCCGTGATAGACCCCCTCCGGATGTGAGTAGTGCTCCCCGACGAGTCGTTTCAGCGCATCCTCCTCGACGCCCAGCTCCTCGAGGCCCTGCGCCTTCTCCGCGAGCTCGATGGCGTTCTCGATGTTCGCCTCCGCCGCCTGCCGCTCGCGGCGGCCGACGTGCGGCAGCGGCGTCGCCGGGTCGGGGAGCTTCGCCAGCACCGCCGCGGCGCGGCGCCCTGGATCCACCCGGCACATGAACGCCTTGCCTTCGTGGATCGTGACGTTCGGGTCGGCGATGAGCGCGGCGATCGTGTTCACCACGCCACCGGTGACGACGCCGCGGTAGCCCCAGTGCCAGGGCATCCCCGCCTGGTGCACCGTGCGCCCGTTGACGAGCATCGGGCGCATGCGGCGCGTGACGAGCGCCTTGCACTCGATCGCGCCGCGCGGCGTGCTCACCGTCACCCACCCCGCGTTCTCGATGCCGCGCTCCGCCGCCAGCTCGGGCGAGATCTCGATGAAGAGCTCCGGCTGCAGCTCGGCGAGCCACGGCACCCACCGGCTCATCACACCGCTCAGGTGATGCTCGGTGAGCCGGTACGTGCTGATGACCGTCGGATAGTTGGGGTCCCCGGGATCGATGTACCTGTTGCCGACGACGTTGAACGTCTTGGCGACGGGGTTGCGCCGGATCGCGTACAGCGGGTTGTCGGTCGGCCCCTCCCACGGCTCGTAGTGGGTCGGCAGCGGACCGTCCACGAGGCCGCCCGGCGCGAACAGCCACGCCTTGCCGTCGGGCTTCATGATGAAAGGCCAGTCGCCGTCGTGCGCGTCCACGCCGCCCTTCGCCCAGACGCCCTTGTACGTCGGCGGCTTGGTCGCCGGGAAGTCGGGGACGTCGTAGCCGACCCACTTCCCGTTCGGTACCGCCTTCCCCGTCTTGGGATCGGGCGGGTTCGCGGCGCCGGCGTCCCACCAGACGTAGCGCTTCCGCTCCGACCACGGGTTGCCGGCGGGATCGGCGCTGGCGCGGTTGTACAGGTTGCGGCGGTTCGCCGGCCAGGCGAAGCCCCAGCCCAACGACGTGTAGTCGTCGCCGACGCGCGCCGCCGCCTTGTTGACGCCTTCCGCCGGATACATCCCGGTGTAGATCCACGCCCCCGACGCGGTCGTGCCGTCGTCCTTGAGGTCGCCGAACGTCTTCACCGGCACCCGGTCGGCGACGGTGTAGCCGTTCACCTCCCGCACGATGTCGATGACGCGCGGCTCGCGCTGGGGGCCGTCCTCGGCGTAGTCCCAGGTGATGAGGGTGAAGGGATCGACGAAAGGCACCGACAGCGGGTCGGGGGTCGGGGGTCGGGTGCCGGCCGCTCGGGACGCCGTGGTGTCGCTCCCCGACCCGCGACCCGCGACCCCCGCCCCGCCATTCGCCGTTCCGTTCTGCCCGTTCCCCGCGCCCGGGTGCGCCACGCCGGCCTTCACCGAGTCGGGCTGCTCCCGCAGCACGAGCGGCTCCTTCGCGTACAGCGCCTTGAGTCGCTTCGCGAGATGATGCGTGAACCAGAGGTCGCTGCGGCAGTCGGCGGGCGCGTCCACCCCCTTCTCGTGCCACTGGATGAGGCGCTGCGTGTTCGTGAAGCTCCCCTCCGTCTCCGGCACGGTGGTGGACGGGAGGAAGAACACCTCGGTCTGGATCGCGCCCGGGTCGGTGACGTCGGGCGCCTTCCAGAACTCGGCCGTCTCGGTCATGAAGATGTCGCGCACGACCATCCACTCGAGCCGCGCCAGTCCCGCCCGCTGGTAGACCGCGTTCTGCCCGCCGACCGCCGGGTTCTGGCCGATCGCCATGAAGCCCTTCACGACGCCGTCGTGCATCGCGGTGAACATCGGCATGTGCGAGTGGTCGCCGAGGTTCTTCGGCAGCAGCTGGTAGCCCCACTCGTTGTCCTTCGTCGCCGCGTCGCCGTACCACGCCTTGAGGAACGACACGGCGTACTTGCGGCCGTTCGCCCACCAGCCGGTGGTCGGCATCTCCTTCGCCAGCCACGCCTCGAAGGTGTCGTGCTGCGGCACCATCGCGCTCGGCGCCGGCAGGTAGCCGGGGAGCAGGTTGTAGAGCGTGGCGATGTCGGTCGAGCCCTGGATCGTCGCGTGGCCGCGCAGCGCCATGATGCCGCCGCCGGGCCGCCCCATGTTGCCGAGCAGCGCCTGGACGATGCCGGCGGTGCGGATGTACTGCACGCCGACCGTGTGCTGCGTCCAGCCGACCGCGTACGCGAACGACGACGTGCGCTCGCGCCCCGAGTTGTCGCACAGCGCCTTGGCGACGGCGACGAACTCGTCGGCCGTGCAGCCGCAGATGCGCGCGACCATCTCCGGCGTGTAGCGCGCGTAGTGGCGCTTCACGATCTGGAAGACGCAGCGCGGGTCCTGCAGCGTCGGGTCGGTCTTCGGCGGATAGCGGCGGTAGTCGCTGCCCGGCTGCCCTTCCTTGGTGTGCGGCTCGTTCGCCGACTTGGCGAGCTGCTCCTGCTGCGGCTGCGTCCCCTCGTACGCCCACGACGTCGTGTCGTACTTGCGCCCCTTCTCGTCGTAGCCCGAGAAGAGACCGTTCAGGTCCTCGGTGTCCCGGTAGTCAGCCGAGACGAGCGTCGCGGCGTTCGTGTAGTGCTGGACGTACTCCTTGAACCAGCGGTCGTTGGTGATGATGTAGTTGACGATCCCGCCGAGGAACGCGATGTCGGTGCCGGAGCGGATGGCGACGTGCTGGTCGGCCATCGCGCTCGTGCGCGTGAAGCGCGGGTCCACGTGGATGATCCGCGCGCCGCGCTCCTTCGCCTTCATCACCCAGCGGAACCCCACCGGGTGACACTCGGCGAAGTTCGAGCCCATCATGACGATGCAGTCCGCGTTCTGCAGGTCCTGCTGGAACATCGTCGCGCCGCCTCTGCCAAACGTGACCCCCAGACCGGGGACCGTGGCAGAGTGTCATATGCGCGCCTGGTTCTCGATGAAGACCCCGCCGAGGCCGCGCCAGAGCTTGGCCTGCGCGTAGTTCCACTCGTTGTCGAGCGTCGCGCCGCCGAGCGAGCCGATCGCCAGCGTGTTGTTGACGACGACCTCGCGCCCGTTCACGGTGGCGGTGTGGCGGAAGGTCGCGTCGCGCGTCCGCTTGACCTTCTGCGCGATGAGATCCATGGCGCGCTCGAGGTCGATCTCCTCCCAGTCGGCCGCGCCCGGTTTGCGGTGCAGCGCCTTCGTGCGCCGCTCGGGGTTGACGGTGAGCTGGTAGGACGCCGCCCCTTTGGGACAGAGGTTGCCGCGCGAGATCGGCGAGTCGGGGTTCCCCTCGATGTTCACGAGCTTGCCGTCGCGCACGTGCATGAGCTGTCCGCAGCCGACCGCGCAGTAGGGACAGATCGTCGGCACCGTCTTCGTGTCGGCGATCTTCCAGCGCAGCGGCACCGTGGCCGCGCGCACCGGTGCCGGGTCAACGCCGAGGGCGACCACACCGCCTAACGCGGCACCGCCGCCCACGAGCCCGGACCGCTTCAGGAACTGCCGGCGATTCATGTCCGACATGGCTCCCCTCCGTCTGCTGCGTCGTCGCGACCGACCCGCCACCGCCGCCGCCCGCTCTCCACACCCACGAACGCGCGACACGCCCGCGGCGTTCACTGGCCGCGTGGCGACGAACCGGTGCGTTCCGCGAAAATCATGCGCGTCGCGGAGGGCCGCAAGGGACGGCGGACGCGCCCTCCCGAACGCCAGAGGGGCACCCGCGACGGGTGCCCCTCTCGTCGGCGGCCGGATCGGCGCGCCGCGTCGTGCGTCGAAGGCTACTTGCCGAAGCCGAGCGGGATGGACAGGCCGTAGAGCAGCGCGGGGCGGAAGTTGTCCGTCTGCTTCACGCCGTTCACGTCGATGTAGTCGTTGCGGCCGATCTGCTGGTCCACGAGGAAGTAGACGCCGGTGCCGGCCCACGTCGGTCCCATGTTCGCCATCATCATCTTCCCGATCGCGAGCGAGAGCGCGCCCTCGAGCACGAAGTTCGTGTTCTTGCTGCCGCCGGCGGTCGTCACGCCGAGGGGATCGATGCTGAGGCCCAGCATGCCACCGGTGGCCGTGCTGATCGGTACGATCGGGATGATGCCGCCGTAGAAGAGCGCCGGCGTGCGCTGCTCGCCGCTACCCGGCTGTACCTGCGCGCCGGCGACGAGGCTGAACCAGGGCGACGCCGTCGGGACGACGGTCGCGAAGCGCGCGTTGAAGTAGCTCTTGCTGCTGAAGCCGCTCGGTGCCGACACGGCGTCGAAGGTGATGCCACCGGGCTGCAGCACGAAGATCGGCGCCTTGAGCCACGAGCCGCCCTCCGTCTCCTGCGCCAGCATCGGGCTGGCCGCGCCCGCGAGCATCAGCGCGCTGACCGTGAACTTCACAATGCGGTTCATCTACTGCCTCCTGAAGGGGTGGTGGGTGTTTCGGTACCACAGCCTGCAGACATCAGCAGCTTCGCCAGTGTGCTTGATCTCCCGAGCGTTTAACGCGGCACCGCCGCCGCCTGTTGCTTCAGCATCTCCCGGTTGAAGAAGATCATCGCGTCCACGATCGGCGTCGTGGCGTGGTCGTGGTTCCAGTAGAAGTCGTCGATCTGCACCGAGTAGACGTGCGGCGCGAAGCGGTAGTGCAGCGCCCGCTGGCCGCGCAGCGCGTCGATCGTCGTGCTCGAGACGGCGGCGCTGTCGTCGCCCCGTCCGGCCTGCTCGGCGCGCGCACGCACCTGCTCGGCCGCCGCGCCGGCGAGGAAGCCGGTGAGATACGCCTCGCGCTCGGACGGCGAGAGCTTCGCCCAGTAGGCGCCCGCCTGCAGCGTCGCGTGCGGCTCGGCGCGCGCCGCGGCGGCGGCGGCGCGGGCACGGCGCGCGACGGCGGCGCGCTCCACCGGCCGGGCGATGGCCAGCGTCGCCGAGATCGCGGCGACGGCAACGAGCACGCCGCCGATGACGCGGCGGCGCACGATGGCGGCATCGTCCCGGCGGTGCCTCGGCTTGTAGCGATTGGCGCGACTTCCCACGGCGACTCCTGCGTGACGGCGTGATCGCGTGCGTGTTGTGTCGGTGCTGGATACGTACGGTAGCGGCGGCGTGGCCTCGAGCTGATCGTGCGGCGCGACGCCGGCCCGGAAGCGGAGACTGCTGCGGCTGCTCGCCGGGCCGGCGGTAGTGCATGCGTTCACTGTGCCATCATCACGTTCGACACCGTGTCGAGCGTGAAGGATGGCGCGCGCGCGTCGTCGCGCGCGATCGCTACGGCTTCTTCGTCGGGTGATCGCCCTGCGCCGGTCCCATGTTCGGGGTGTAGGTCATCGGCGACGCCCCGCGGCCGCCGAGCGAGAAGACGAGCACCGTGTTGCCGAGCGGGTAGCCGAGCTGGAAGTTGCCGCCGCAGGCGACCGCGATGAACTGCGTGCCGTCGAGCTCGTACGTCACGGGCGGCGCGTTGCAGCCGGCGCCGGCCTGGAACGACCAGAGCGTCCGGCCGTTGCGCGCGTCGAAGGCGCGGAACATCCCGTTGCCCTCGCCGGTGAAGACGAGGTTGCCGGCGGTCGCGAGCGAGCCACCGATCATCGGCTGATCGGTGTTGACGTTCCAGGCGATCTTGCCGGTGTTCAGGTCGATCGCGGTGAAGGTGCCGTACTGCGTCTCGCCGGGCACCGCCTTGAACGCCGAGCCGAGCCAGAGCTTCCCCTTCTCGAGCGGCGCGTTGTGCGTGATGTAGTGCATCGGCTGCTCGAGCCCCATCACGTACGCGTAGCCGAGGTTCGGGTTCACCGCCATCGGCGACCACTCGGAGCCGCCGTTCGCGCCGGGCAGCATGCGCGTGCCCTCGGGCGTGGGCTGCGCGAACATGTTGTCGATGCGGTTGAAGTTCGCCGACTTGCGGATCAGCTTGCCGGTCTGCGCGTCGAGGATGTAGACCCACGCCGTCTTGCCGGCCTGCGCGACCGCCTTCTTGCCGTTCTTCAGCGTGACGACGACGGGCGGGCTGACCGCGTCGAGGTCCCACACGTCGTGCGGCACCTCCTGGTAGTACCACTTGATGGCGCCGGTGTTGACGTCGAGCGCCATGATGCAGTCGCTGCAGAGGTTGTCGCCGGGGCGCACCGTGCCGTCGAGGTCGGGGCTCGGGTTGCCGGTGGCGACGAAGAGCATCTTGAGCTGGTCGTCGTAGGCGGCGTTCTGCCAGACGCCGGCGCCGCCGCGCTGCCAGGCGTCGGCGTACTTCGTCATCGCCGCCTTCTCGGCCGCGATGTCACGGTGCAGCGAGTAGTCGCCCTCCCACGTCTTCTCCGACCATTTCCCTTCCCAGCCCTTGTCGAAGATCGTGTAGGTGCGCCAGATCTGCTGGCCGTTGTCCTTGTTGTAGGCGGTGACGAAGCCGCGGATGCCGTACTCGCCGCCCGAGATGCCGACGATGATCTTGTTGCCGACGATGATCGGCGCGTGGGTGAGGCTGTAGCCGGCCTCGGGGTCGGCGACCTCGACGTCGTACTGCACCTTGCCCGTCTTGGCGTCGAGGGCGACGAGGCGGGCGTCGAGCGTCACCATGTAGACGGTGTTGCCGGAGATGGCGACGCCGCGGTTGTTCGGGCCGCAGCAGTAGATCTGGGTGCCGAGCTTGTGCTCGTAGCGCCAGAGCTCCTTGCCGGTGCGCGCGTCCACCGCCATGGCGACGTTGTAGGGCGTCGTCACGTACATGACGCCGTCCACCACGACCGGGCTCGTCTCGAAGGAGCCGAGGCGGGAGATCCCGGTCTGGTACATCCACGCCACCTTGAGCTGGTTGACGTTGGTGCTGTTGATCTGGTTGAGCGGCGACCATCGCTGGTTCGAATAGTCGCGTCCGACCATGAGCCAGTTCTTGCCGCCGTCATTGCGGGCGTTCATGAGCATGGCGTCGGTGACGTTGGTGAAGGTCGGGGCGCGCGGAGCGCCCTGCTTCGTCTTCGTCTCGACCTGCTCCTGAGCCCGTGCCGTGGTGGTAAGAAACGCCGCGCTTGCTGCGCCCATCACGACCAGCCGGGTGATACGCATGGTTCCCTCCGGGTGAATCAGAATGCGACGCGCGCGCCGCGTGACGCGGCGGCGCCGGCGGTGAGACAGCGAGAGGAGTCGGTGGTGACGGCTCCGGCGAGCTGAGCCTGCAACGCGGCCCGACGCGCGGCGGTGCCCACGTCGCGCGGGACCGTCGTCGGGCGAGGGGCCGAAACGCAACGCAGCCGGCGCGCGCACGTGGCGCGGCCGGCTGCGAGCTGAGCTGTATTGGTGGCGGAGCGGTTGGCGGGGCGACGGCAGCGGGCGCGCGTTGCGCGACGACGGCACGCCGTCGTGGCGCGCATCCCGGCCGTGCCGGCCGTGTCGGCCGCCGCCTCCCATTCCCGTCGCGAGGGCACGTCCGAGCCGTGGCCCATGCGCCCACCTCCAGGTGGATCCGCCCGCGCCCCGCCTAACGAGCGAGTAGCGCGTCCGCGTCGGCGCGCGCGCTCGGGAGGGCGCCAGGGACGGTAAGGTGCGGCGCGCCCCGGCGGATGGCAAGAGCCAGCGGTGCGGGCCGCGTAGCCGATTCCTGATTCCTGCGCCCTGTGATGCGGGTCACTCAGAGGGGCGGGCTTCAGCAGGCAGGAATCAGGAATCAGATGGGGATCGGAATCCTCACCTGCCTAACGCACGCGGTGCGGCGTTGGCCCCGAGCTGGGTCGTCGGACCCCAATAGATGAACAGATCCACCGCGTCGCGCAGGCGGTAGCGGCGCGGGCGGAGCGTGAACGCGATGTCGGTCGGGTCGTCGGGCTCGCGGATGGCGCGGGCGACGGCGTCGAACGCGCCGCTCGTCTCCACCGCGTAAGGCGCGGCGGGCCATCCGCCCTGCGCGAGCACGTCGTAGAGCCGCGTCGCGCCGTGGACGGTCGCGCCGCCGAGCGCGACGGCGCGCGGCAGACCATCGGTGAGCACCGTGAACGGATGCACGCCGCGGCGCTCGAGACGGGTCGCGAGCCAGATGACGCGCCCGTTGTTCGGGCCGATGGACAGATCGGCCTCGAGCCCGCGCAGCACGTGGTAGCCGCCGACGAACGCGAGCACGCGCGCGCCGCCGCGCGCCGCGCAGCCGTCGCACGCCGCGATCGCGTCGAGCAGGTTGGACGCCATCGCCGAATCGCGGTCGGCGTACATGGACACTGCCGCGCGGGCCGACGTCGCCCGGTCGGGCCAGCCAGGCAGGTCCATCGCGACGACCTCGAGGGCGCGGTCGCGGCGCGGGTCGCGCTGCAGCTCCCAGAGGCGGTGGAAGATGGCGAGCCACTCGTCGCTGCCGCCCCACACCGTGCGCAGCGTGCCGCTCTCGCGGAAGAGCAGCGACGGGTCCTCGGGCGACGACTGCAGGTAGGCGGCGATCCAGCGCTGCGCCGACGCCGGCACCTCGAAGGCGACCGCGTCGAGCCGCGTCGCGACGAGCGAGTCGGCGAGCAGCGCGAGGAGAAGCTGCTTCGGCTCGAGCGCCGGGTGGACGTCGCCGAGCAGCACGACCGGATGCGAGAGCACCGCTCGCCGCACGGCGTCGAGCGGCGTCTCGTGCTGGGCGACGACGTAGCGATGGAGCGCGTCGTAGTCGGCGACGCTGTCGCGCGCGACGGCATCGCGCGCGATGCCGCCGGACGCGGCGACGGCGACGACGTCGGGCGCGAGCAGCGGCGTCGGCCGCTGCGCGTGGACGGGACGCGTCAGGCTCGCCAGCACGACGAGCAGTGCGGCGAGCCTGAGGCGCGGTCGGTGGGGCACCACCCGATCCCTGGCCCCCGCGCCCTCGAGCCAGCCACGCAGCGTGGCCGGCATGAGCACACAGGAGCCAGCGATCAGGAAACGGATCCTACTTGCTGCCCGCGAGCTCTTTTCCTTCGAGATCCCGCACGATGACGGTGCCGAGGTTGAGTCCTCGCACCCCTGCTTCGATCGACTTCCGGTCTCCGACGACGACGACGACCGCATTCGCCGGGTCCACATACCGCTTTGCGACACGCTGCACATCCGACTGGGTGACACGCTCGATCTGCTGCACGTAACCGTTGTAGTAGTCGAGCGGCAGCCCGTAAAGCACGATCGGGACCACCTGCCCCGCGATCGACCCGGTCGTCTCGAAGTTGCCCGGCAGCTGCAGCTCGAGGAAGCGCTTCGCCTTCTCGAGCTCGGCCGACGGGACGGTGTCGCGGATCGCGCGCAGCTCCTTCATGAACTCGAAGAGCGACGAGTCCGTCTTCGTCCCGGTGACCTCGGCGCGCGCGGCGAACGGACCGGGCTCGCGGCGCATGTCGAAGCGCGAGCCGGCGCCGTAGGTGTAGCCGTGCGTCTCGCGCAGGTTCTGGTTGAGGCGGCTCGTGAAGCTGCCGCCGAGGATCGTGTTCATCACCAGCAGCGCGAAGTAGTCGTCGGTGCTGCGGGCGACGCCGACGCCGCCGATGCGGATGGACGACTGCACCGCGCCCGGCTTGTCGATGAGGTAGACCGTCGTCGTCGCCGGCTTCGGCGCGGCGGTGAAGCGCGTCGTCGTCACCGGTCCGCGCGCCCACTTCCCGAACAGCGCCTCGGCGCGGCGCGCGACGTCGTCGGGCGTCACGTCGCCGACGGCGATCAGCGTCGCGTTGTTCGGACGGTACACGCCGCGGTAGAAGCGCTCGACCTCGGCGCGCGTGACCGCGCGCGTCGCGGCCTCGCTGCCGCCCGCGGGATGGCCGTAGGGATGCTGCGCGCCGAAGACGATGGACGCGTAGGCGCGGTCGGCGATCGCCGGCGCGCGGTCCTTGAGCTGGAGCAGCTCGGTGAGGCGCTCCTTGCGCCGCCGCTCGAGCTCCGCCGCCGGGAACGACGGGTGGAGCGCGACGTCGGCGAAGAGGGCGAGCGCGCTGTCGAGCTGCGCGGTCGGCGTGTGCAGCGTCACGCGCGACGCGTCCCACCCCGCGCCGCTGCCGAGCTCGACGCCGAGGTACGCCATCTGGTCGGCGATCTGCAGCGCGCTGCGCGACGTCGTGCCGTCGGTGAGCAGCCCCGACGTGAACGTCGCGAGGCCCGGCCGGTTCGCCGGGTCGGCCTCGGCGCCGTTGCCGACGAGGAGGACGAAGTCGGCGAGCGGCAGCTCGTGCTGCTGGACGACGACGATCCGGAGCCCGTTGGCGAGCGTGCGCGTCTCGATCGGCGGCAGCGACACGGCCGGCGGCGCGCCGAGCACCGGCGGCTTGGAGCGGTCGATCGTGTCGCGGGAAGCGGGACGGGGGACGGGGGACGTGGTGTCCGCCGCCGCGACGACTGGCGCGGGCGTCGGTGTGGCGACGGGCTTCGGCGGCGTGGCGCAGGCGACGGACATGGCGACGGCGGTCGCGACCGACGCCACCCGCCACCCGCTACCCGCTACCCGGTCTGTCGTCGCGATCACTGTGCACCTCCCGTGACCATCATGTCCTTCTTCCCCGTGGGTACGACGGTGAGCACGACCTTGTGGGCGCCGAGGTATTCGCGGGCGACGCGCTGGACGTCGGCGGCGGTCACCGCGCTGTAGCGCGCGTCGTCCTGCTGCACGTAGTCGGGCGTGCCGGCGAAATAGTTGTAGAAGTTGAGCTGCTGCGACTTGCCGAGGACGCTCGCGATGCGGTCGAGGGCCTGGGCGCGGATCGTGTTCTGGGCGCGCTCGAGCTCGCGCTGCGTGATCCCGCCGGTGATGACCTTCTCGATCTCGGCGCGCGCCAGCGAGTCGATCTTCGCCGGCGACTGGCCCGGCTTCGGCGTCACGTCCACCTGGAAGAAGCCGTCGAGGTGCAGGCTGCGCTGGCCGGCGTTGACGTCCTGCGCGACCTGGAGATCGTAGACGAGCTTCTTGTAGAGGCGCGAGTTCTTGTCTCCGGCGAGCACGTAGGCGAGCACGTCGAGGACGGCGTCGTCGGGGTGGAAGATCCTGACCGTGTGCCAGGTATAGAAGACGCGCGGCAGCTGGACGCGGTCCTCGAGAACGAGGAAGGTGTCGCGCGCGAGCCGGACGTCGGGGATGGCGGGCCGGGTGATCGCCTGCGTGCCGCGCGGGATCGCGCCGAAGTAGCGCTCGATGAGCCGCTTCGCGTCGGCCGGCTGGAAGTCGCCGGCGACGACGAGCGTGGCGTTGTTCGGCGCGTAGTAGGTACGGAAGAAGTTCTTCACGTCCTCCACCGACGCCGCCGAGAGGTCGGCCATCGAGCCGATGACGGGCCACGAGTACGGGTGGTTCGGCGGGAAGAGCGCGGCGCCGATGATCTCGTCGGCGCGGCCGTAGGGGACGTTGTCCACGCGCTCGCGGCGCTCGTTCTTCACGACGTCGCGCTGGAGGTCCACCTTGGCCGAGTCCATCGTCGGCAGGAGGAAGCCCATGCGGTCGGCGTCGAGCCAGAGGGCGAGCGGGAGGGCGTTGGCCGGCATCCACTCGTAGTAGTTCGTGCGGTCTTCCGTGGTCGAGCCGTTGTTGTTGCCGCCGGCGGCCTCGAGCCACTGGTCGAACGCGCCCTGCGGGACGTGCTGCGAGCCCATGAACATGATGTGCTCGAACAGGTGCGCGAAGCCGGTGCGCCCGCGCTGCTCGTCGCCGCTGCCGACGTGGTACCAGGTGTTGACGGCGACGACCGGCACCGAGTGATCCTCGTGGAGGATGACCTCGAGCCCGTTGGGGAGCGTGTACTTCTCGAACGCGATCTTCGGGATGTCGCGCGCGACCGTGGGACCACTACCACCGCCACGAGCCTGCGCGCCGGCGGCCGCCGGCACGAAGCCGGTGGCGGCGGCGAGGGCGCCGAGGACGGCGAGCAGCGCGGTCCTGCGCTGACCAGCTCTCGTCATGAGTGTGCTCTCTCCAGGATGTAGGCCATCGGGACCTTCACGGACTCGCTGAGCATGTACTTCCACCACTGGGGGCGGCGGGCCGAGATCGGGCTGGTCGTCGTCGGCGAGCCGTAGGGCTCGAGGCCGTAGCTGCGCGCGATGACGGAGAGGCGCCGCATGTGGAACGGGTCGCTGACGAGGATGACGCGCTCGGCGCCGCGGTCGTGGAGCATCGCGGCGACGGCGCGCATGGACTCGCTCGTCGTGCGTCCCTCGTTCTCGAGGAGGATCGCCGAATCTGGGACACCGCGGCGGAGCGCATAGTTTCTCCCGACCGCGGCCTCGCTCGTCGTGTCGCCGAAGCCGCGGCCGCCGGTGAAGATGAGGCGCGGGGCGAGCTGGCGGTGCCAGAGGTCGAGCGCGTGGTCGAGGCGGGCGCGGAGCACGGGCGACGGTCGGCCGACGTACTGGGCGGCGCCGAGGACGACGATCGCCTGGGCGGGGCGGGCCTCGTCACGCCGGCTCGCCGCGTAGACCTGGGCCGCGGAGACGACCCATCCCGCCAACACGAGCAGAATCGCCCCGAGGGCGAGTCGGCCGGGGAGGGAGCGCGGCGGTGCGGGCATCGAGAGAAAGTAATGACGGGTCGCGTAGCGCGTAGCGCGTAGCGGGGGTGATGGGTAAGGGGTAACGGGTAAAGACGATGAGCTCGGGGGTCGGGTATCGCGTAGCGCGTAGAGCGTAGCGACCCACCGCTCAGGACGTCCCAAGGCTCTTCGCTGCGCGCTACGCACCACGCGCTACGCGCTCACTCCGCCAGCCCCAGCATCGCCAGCCAGAACACGTCGAACGCGACGCGCGGGTTGGGGGCGCGATGCTGCGGGCTTCGTGGGTCGAGTGTGGCGCGCACCGCCAGGCCGTCGGTGAAGGCGACGGTCACCTCGGCGATCATCGTCGTCGGCACGCGGGGGCGCAACGCGAGCGCCGCGAAGAGCGCGTCCGCCGTCTCGGCCGCGGCCGCGCAGCGCCGGCCGTGGGCGTGCCGGGCCGCCTCGCGCACCCGCGGCTCCGGCGCCGACGCCAGCTCGACGAGGGCGCGCATCTCCCCGCGCGTCAGCTCGGCGTCGAGCCAGACCCAGAGCGCGTCCACCGCGCCGGCCGGACTCACCCCGAGCAGCGCCCGCCGCTCACGCTCGACCACCTCGTCCGCGAGATAGCCGGCGACGGCGGCGAGCAGCGTCTCGCGGTCGTCGAAATGGTAGTGCACCAGCCCCTTGCTCACCCCGGCCGCGCCCGCGACGCTCTGCATGCTGACGCCGGCGACGCCTTCCACCACCACACGCTCGGCGGCGGCGGCGAGGATCCGGGAGCGGGTGGTCATGGTCGGTGAAGCGGGAAGTGGGACGGGGGACACGGGACGCGGGACACGGGACGGGGGACGGGGGACGGGGGAGCCGATGCGGTTGGCGGTGGGCGGTTGGCGGTTGGCGCGGACCGATGCGGCCGGCGGGAATTCGGTGACGTGAAGTTCAGTGCGCGCGATAGACTCTGACGTGGGAGGGGCCCCCTCGGCGCCAGGGTTTGCGCCCACCGCCGACCGCCAACCGCTACAGCTCCCTGCGCTCCCCCGGCCGCGGGCACGAGACGTCGTAGCCCTTGCCGTGCAGCGTCGTCGCGAAGGCGTCCTGCGCTTCGGGCTCGCCGTGGACGAGCCAGACGTGCGCCAGCGACGGGGATCCGACGCGCACGGCGTCGATCCACGCCGCGAGCCCGGTGCGATCGGCGTGGGCGCTGTAGCCGTTCAGGATCTCGACGCGCGCGCGCAGCGGCACCTCCTCGCCGAACACCTTGATCACCGGCTGGCGCTCGACGATGCGGCGGCCGAGGGTATGCTCGGCCTGGAAGCCGACGATGAGGATCGTGTTGCGCGGGTCGCCGGCGCCGTGGGCGAGATGATGGAGGATGCGCCCCGACTCCACCATCCCCGACGCGGCGATGATCACCGCCGGCCCGTGGAGCGAGTTGAGCGCCTTCGACTCCTCGACGTTGCGCGTGAAGTGGACGAGCGGGAAGTCGAACAGCGCGGGCACGTCGCGCACGAGCGGCTCGCCCTGGTCGAACGTCTCCGGGTGCATCTCGAAGACGGTCGTCGCGTCCACGGCGAGCGGGCTGTCCACGAAGATCGGCACCTTCGGGATCGCGCCCTCGCGCGCGAGGCCATGCAGGTCGTACACGAGCTCCTGCGCGCGGCCGACCGCGAACGCGGGCACGAGCAGCTTTCCGCCGCGACTCGCCGTCTCGCGCACGACGCGGGCGAGCTCCCCGCGGGCCGCGGCCACCGACTCGTGGTCGCGGTTGCCGTAGGTGGACTCCATGATGACGGCGTCCACGGGCCCGCCGGCGGCGGCCGCGTTCGGCGCCTCGGGATCGCGGATGATCGCCAGTCCGCTGCGCCCGATGTCGCCCGAGAAGACGAGGCGCTTCGTCTTCCCCGCCTCGGTGATCTCGACGACGACCGACGCGGAGCCGAGGATGTGGCCGGCGTCGGTGTAGAGCGCGCGCACGCCGGGCACGACGTCGAACCACTTGTGGTACGGGACGCCGATCATGAGGTCGAGCGTGCGCACCGCGTCCACCGTCGCGTAGAGCGGCTCGACGTGCTCCTTCTGGTGCCGGCTCAGGTGCTCCGCGTCCTTCTCCTGGATGTGCGCCGAGTCGGCGAGCATGATCGCGCAGAGGTCGCGCGTCGCGCTCGTCGCCCAGATCGTCCTGTCGTAGCCCTGCCTGACGAGAAACGGGAGCCGCCCCGCGTGGTCGATGTGGGCGTGCGAGAGGACGATCGCGTCGATCTGCTCGACGGGGAGCGGCAGCCGCGCGTTCTTCTCGGCGCTCTCGCGGCGGCGCCCCTGGAACAGGCCGCAGTCGAGCAGCACGGTCCGGCCGTTGGCGCGCAGGATGTGGCAGGAGCCGGTGACCTCGCGGGCGGCGCCGGAGAACTCGATTTCCATGCGGGAGATGTGGCCGGGAGGAATTGAGCGAATCACACCGGCGCGATACTACCTCCCGGCCCGGCCAGCGTCGAGAGCGCGGCGCCTCCCGCGGCTGCGACCGACGCGACGCGCTGCGCGATGCGTGGCGCGACGCGGGTGCGCCCACTCTTGACGTCGCTACCGGCCGGGTCCACTCTGGGAACGAGAACGGCGCTCGGATTTCCCGTCTCCTTGCGCGTCCTCGGCCGGCGGTCGTGCCACGCCCCGTGTTCTCCCGCGCGTCCGCCCGGCCACGACGTGAGCGACGCCCGCACCACGAGGAGATCGACGATGAGAGAAGAGCCGAGCCGCTCCGGCGCGATGGCGTACGTGACCGTCGTGAGCACGGACAGCTACCTCGCGGGTGCTCTCGCGCTCGACGAGTCCTTGCGCCTGTGCAAGTCGAGATACCCGCTCTACGTCCTGGTGGGCAGCAGAGTGACCGGCGCCGTCCGGGAGACGCTCGCGAAGGCCGCGATCCCGACGATCGATCTGCCGCCGATCGCGGTCCCCGAGGAGATCAGGCAGGCGAACGTGGCCAGCGACTATCACCGGCACTGGGCCGGCGTGTTCGAGAAGTTGTTCGTCTTCTCGCTGTGTCAGTTCGAGAAGGTGGTGTTCCTGGACAGCGACATGCTCGTCGTCAGGAACATCGACGATCTGTTCGGGAAGCCGCACATGGCCGCCGTGATCGCCGACGTAGGTCCCGGCGGGCAGGATTCCCGCGACCTCAACGCGGGCCTGATGGTGATCGAGCCCGCCGCCGACCTCACCGACCGGCTCGTCGCGACGCTACCGGCGGTGTTCGAGCAGGAGAAGCGCTGGCGAACGGCCGCCGGCCGGCCGCCGAGCATGGGCGTCCAGAGCGTCATCAACGCGTTCTGGAGCGACTGGATCACGCGAAGCGAGCTGCATCTCGACCGCACGTACAACGTCATCGCCAACGATCTCGATCGTTACATGAAGTCGCTCGGCTACCGATGGCGCGGCCCCGACGGCATACGCGTGCTCCACTTCATCGGCGAGGTGAAGCCGTGGATGAGGACGGGAACGAGCTTCTTCCGCTGGGCTGCCCGTCTCCTGGGCCGTCGCCGGTTCCGGGAAGTGGCCGCGTCCGTGGCCTTCATGGCGGTTCTGGGACGCGCACGGCTGCGCCTCGGCAGGTTCGTCGCCGCGGGCTGAGGTCGCGCGCCGCGCCGAACGAGAAGCGGGGCCCGCATCATTCGACGCGGGCCCCGCTTCGTCTTCGCCGTCGAGCGTGACGCTCAGACAGGGTTGGGCGTGACGCTCGTGTCGTGCTTCGCGGAGAAGGAGCCCTTCACGGTGGCCGCCGTCCACGGGCCGCCTCCGGGTTGCGCTGGCACTGCACCGAGTCTCGAAGCTGCCGGCGACGACGGCGGCGGTGGAGCTGCTGGCGCCGTCGGCGATGGCGTAGCTGCCCACGGCCGGACGGGCGGCGTGGAAGCGGGCGCCGGGCCGGGGCGCTTGCCGGGACCCACGCGCCGCCGCAGCTTCGTCGCGAAGCGGTCCGCTCGCCACGACCATTCCTCGTGAAACGGCGATGACCACTTCGACGGCGTCCGCCGGCTCTCACCTCCCACGCCCAACGATCCGGAGCGCGCCATTGCGAACCGCCGCCAGCCCGGACCTCCTCGCCCACCTGCCGATCGACCGCGGCACGCGCGTCCCGCTGCACCGCCAGGTCTACGACGGGCTCCGACAAGCCATCCTCGGCGGCATGTTGCGCCCCGGCCAGCGCGTGCCGTCCACGCGCGCCCTGGCGGTGGAGCTCGAGATCTCGCGGCTCCCGGTGCTGACGGCGTACGAGCAGCTGCTGCACGAGGGCTACCTCGAGGGACGCGTCGGCTCGGGCACGTACGTGTGCGCCGCGCCGCCGGACAGCATGCTCCGCGCGCGGCACGACGACGGCGACCGCGGTGGCCGCGGGACGAGGCGCGGTGCCGCCCGCCGTCCCGCCGGCCACGCCTCGGGCGTACGGCGAGCTCCCCCGGCGCGTGACGAGGGAGGCGTGCGGCCATTCCGCATGAGCCTCCCGGCGCTCGACCAGTTCCCGCACGCGCTCTGGGCGCGTCTCGTGGCGCGACACGCTCACCGCCTCGCGCCGATGCACATGGCGTACGGCGATCCGGCCGGCGTCGGCGCGCTGCGCGCCGCGATCGCCGCGCACCTGCGGACGGCGCGCGCGGTGCACTGCGAGGCGGAGCACGTGCTCGTCGTGTCGGGGTCGCAGGCCGCGCTCCGGCTGAGCGCGACCGTGCTGCTCGGTCGCGGCGATCGGGTGGCGATCGAGGAGCCGGGCTACCCTGGTGCGCGCGCGGCGGTTGCCGCCACCGGCGCCGAGCTCGTGCCGGTTCCGGTGGACGCGGAGGGAATTGACGTCGCGGCGCTGTCGGCGCTGCGGCCGCGGATCCGCGCCGTGTACGTGACGCCGTCGCACCAGTACCCGCTCGGCGTGTCCATGTCGGCGGCGCGGCGCCTCGCGCTGCTCGACTGGGCGGCGCGCCAGGGCGCCTGGGTCCTCGAGGACGATTACGACAGCGAGTACCGCTACGTGAGCCGGCCGCTCGGCGCGCTGCAAGGGATGGATGCGCGCGACCGGGTCGTCTACATCGGCACGTTCAGCAAGGTGCTCTACCCGTCGCTCCGCGTCGGCTACCTGGTCGTTCCCCCGCCCCTCTGGAACGCGTTCGTCGAAGCGCGGGAGGCGCTCGACGTGTTCTCGCCGACGCTCTATCAGCTCGCCCTCACCGACTTTCTGGTCGAGGGCCACTTCGCCCGGCACCTGCGGCGGATGCGCGGGATCTACCTGCGCCGGCGCGAGGCGCTCCTCGACGGGCTCGCGCGCCACTGCGACGGCGCGCTCACGGTGCTCAACGCGGACGCGGGCCTTCACGTCGCGACGCTGCTGCCGGACGGCGTCGACGACGTCTCCGTGCTCCAGCGCATGACCGCGCGCGGGCTCACGGCGATGGCGCTCTCGACGTGCTACGTCGGCAA
>DATMHT010000067.1:0-14157 GCA_035554795.1 Gemmatimonadaceae bacterium
CTCCTCGCGCGATCGACCCCGCCGCCCTCCGTGACGAGACGGCGCGCCTCCTCGCCGAGTACCTGCGCGTCAACACCACCAACCCGCCGGGCAACGAGCTCGCGGCGGCGCGGTGGCTGCAGGGCGTGCTCGCGAAGGAGGGGATCGAGGCGCGGATCCTCGACACCACGGAGCTCGGCGCCGGCCGCGCGAACCTGTACGCGCGGCTGAAGGGCGACGGCTCGAAGAAGGCGCTCGCCCTCGTTCACCACATGGACGTCGTCCCCGTGTTCCGCGACCAGTGGACGGTGGACCCGTTCGGCGGCGTCATCAAGGACGGCTACGTGTGGGGGCGCGGTGCGCTCGACGACAAGGGGCAGGGGATCGTGCACCTGATGACGATGATCGCCCTCAAGCGCGCCGGCGTCCCGCTCACGCGCGACCTCGTCTTCATCGCCAACGCCGACGAGGAGTCCGACGGCACCGGCGCGATCACCTTCGTCCAGCGCCACGCCGACCTGCTGCAGGACGTCGAGTTCCTCGTCACCGAGGGGGGCGGGACGCGCGTCGAGGGGACGGCGGTGAAGTGGTTCGGGCTCGGCGTCGGCGAGAAGCGGCCGTACTGGATCCGGCTGACGACGCGCGGCGCGACCGCGCACGCGTCGGTGCCGACGCCGGACAATCCCGTGCCGCGGCTGGCGCGCGCCGTCGCGCGGCTCGCGGCGTGGAAGACGCCGGTGCGCGTGCTGCCGTCGGTGCAGCGCTACTTCGCGGCGCAGGCGCGGGCGGAGACGAACGCCGAGCACCGGCGCTGGCTCGCGAACGCCCGCGCCGCGCTGGCGACGCCGCGCGGCCGCGCCTGGCTTCTCTCCGACCCGGCGCGCAACGCGCTCCTCCGCAACACCGTCACGCCGACGGTCTTCAACGGCTCGCCGAAGACCAACGTCATCCCGCCGGTGGCGACGGCGGAGGTGGACATCCGTCTCCTCCCCGACGAGGACACGGCGAGCTTCCACCGCGAGCTGCGCCGCGTCATCGCCGACACGAGCGTCGCCATCGAGGTGCTGCCGGGCGTGACGCCGGAGTATGCCGCCCCGTTAGGCACCGCGTTCGTCCACGCGGTCGAGCGCACCGCCGCCGCCCTCGTGCCGGGCGCGCCCGTCGCGACGCCGATCGAGGCGGGCGCCTCCGACCGCCCGACCTACGCCCAGCGCGTGCCGGGGACGTACGGCGTGGATCCCTTCCTCGTGGATCACGCCGAGGAGCGGCGCGGTTACCATGGCAACGACGAGCGCGTCTCCGTGGCGAATCTCGAGTTCGGAATCCGCTTCTTCGTTAGGCTGGTTCAGGAGCTCCAGTAGGGTGGGCGGCGTACCTGAATCCTGGTTCCTGTCCCTGTTGCTGGCCACTCCGAGAGGCCGGCATTAGCACGCAGGAACCAGGAATCAGGGGGGAATTGTGGCTTTCCCCCGGGGGAAATCGTACTTTCGCTCTTGCGCCCCCCTATGACGGTTGTACTTTGCTCCCCGCAGTCCCCACGTAGCAGCAGTCTCGCGTACACAGCGCACGAGTTCACGACCGCGCTCCTTTCACCCACCAGAGAGGCTCTCGATGGCCACTGCGAAGAAGAAGTCGTCCGCGAAGAAGTCGTCGGCGAAGCGCGGCACCACCGCCAAGAAGTCGTCGGCCAAGAAGTCGACGGCGAAGCGCGGCGCGACCGCGAAGAAGTCGTCCGCCAAGAAGGCGGCGACGAAGAAGCGGTCGGGCGCCAAGCGCACGCCGAACGCGGCCTTCATGAAGGCCATGCAGCCCAGCGAGCAGCTCGGCGCCGTCGTCGGCACCTCGCCGATGCCGCGCACGGAGATCACGAAGAAGCTCTGGGCCTACATCAAGCGCAACAACCTGCAGGACGCCAAGGAGCGCCGCATGATCAATGCGGACGACAAGCTCCGCCCGATCTTCAAGAAGGATCAGGTGTCCATGTTCGACATGACGAAGCTCGTCAACAAGCACCTGAGCTGAGCACGCACGCGGCACCAGCCGTCTGATGTTCGCGAGGGGGCGCGTCCGACGTTCGGACGCGCCCCCTCGTGCGTGCTGCCCGGCGTGTCGGCCGTCGCGACGGGATTGCCGCGGCGACGGCCCGTCCGGGTTGCTACGGCGTCGCCGACGCCGCCGTGACGGTGAAGCCGAACGACGACGCCTGTCCCGAGGCGATGCTCACCGACGCCGGGTGCGCCGGGTTCGTGGTGAACGTCACGCCGGCCGGCCCGGTCACGTCGAGCGTGTAGCCGCCGGGCACGAGGAAGCGGAACGCCGCCTCGTACGTGCCATCGCCGTCCGCATCGGTGAACGCCGTCGTCTCATTGCTCCCGGCGCCGTTCGAGAGATCGGCCGAGAAGCCGCCGAGCGTCGTCGCGGTCCCGCCGATCGTCGGCAGCGTCACCGCCGCGTCCTTCCGTAGCGTCACGACGACGCTCCCCGTCGCCGTCAGCTCGGTCGCGGTCAGCACCGGCGTCATCACCCACATCCCCGACGCGCCCGCCTGGTGGCCGAAGCTGCGCGCGACGTCGAAGTCCACGAGCAGCACCTTCTGCTCGCCGCTCACGTGGAAGCCGCCGTCGGGCAGGTTCACCTTGATCCCCGTCTGCGCGTAGCTCGGCATCTTGAGCTGGCCGGCCACCGGCGCCCCCGCCGGCAGCCCGGCGTAGTCCGGCGACGACGCGTAGATGCTCGTGCCGCCGTGGCCGTCGTCCACCTCGATGTAGCCCCCGGTGACGACGAAGCGAAGTTGCGAGTAGGTTCCAGCGGGGACCACCGCGTCGTTCACCAGCTCGGCCGTCGAGTTGGCGAGCGTAAGCAGATCGGTGGTGACGGGCGTGTTCAGCAGGACGACGCGCCCCGACTGCCCGTCGTCCGAGCCTTGCAGATAGATCTGCGAGATCGTGACGACGGCCTTCTTCACGTCGCCCGGGGCGTCGGTGAGGAGGATCGAGACCTTGGACGTCCCCGGCGCCGACGAGCCGTCGGCGGCGCACGCCGAGAGGCCGCCGAGCGTCGCGAGCGCGAGCATGGCGGCGGTGGCGAGTGACGTGAGACGCAGCTTCGAGTGGGGCATGATGGCGAATTCCTGGCTGGCGGGTGATTCCTCGAGCGACCCGGGCGGCGACGGTGCGGCGCGCGACGTACCAGCGCCCGCGGCCGCCGCGCGGAATGCCGGGCCTGCTGCACGGAAGACTCCACCGTCGGCCGCACGCGTCACACTCGCCGACCGCGCCGAGGCGGACGCAGCGCCGGCATGTGACGCGGCGCACGAACGCGAGAGTCAGTCCGAGAGGAGCCACGCGATTCGACGCGCGGCCGATGACATCTCGCCCTCCGACGAGGAGCTAGTCAGTGCCGTCCTCGGTGGAGACGTCGAGGCGTTCGGGCCGCTCGTGGACCGCTACCAGCACGAGTACGTGCGCTTCGCCCGGCGCATGCTCGGCAGCCGCGACGACGCCGACGAGGCGCTCCAGGCGGCGTTCCTGCGCGCCTACCGCGCGCTCGAGCAGTGTCGCGATCCACGGCGCTTCGGCGCCTGGCTCTATCACATCGTCGCGAACGAGTGCCGCACGCGGGCGACTCGCACGGGCCGCCGCGAGCGGCGCTTCGTGCGCGACGAGGCGGCGCTGGAGCGCGCGCTCACCGAGCACCCGGCGGACGACGACGCGCTCCGCGACGAGATCCAGCATGCGCTCGACCAGCTCCCCGACGACCAGCGCGAGGCGTTCGTCCTCAAGCACGTCGAGGAGTTGAGCTACGACGAGATGGCGGAGATCACCGGCGCGGGCGTCTCGGCGCTCAAGATGCGCGTCAAGCGAGCCTGCGAGCGGCTTCGCGACTTACTGGGAGAGAAGGTCCATGCGTGAACGTGACGAGTGGCGCGCGCGGCGCCGGCGCGACGACGGCGACCTCGACGCACCCGATCCGGCGCTCGAGCGGTTCGCCGAGCGCGTCGCCGCGCCCCTGCGCGCACCCGAGCGCGCCGACGACACCTTCCGGGCGCGGCTCATGGCCACCGTGCGGGCGGAGGCGGAGCTGACGCAGGCGGCGCTGACGCACGCAACCGGCGGCGAGGCCGCGGCGGGCGCGTCGCGCGAGCCCTGGTACCGGCGCTCGGTCACGGTGCGCCTCACGCCGCTGCGCGGGCTCGCCGCCGCCGCGGCCATCGGCGGCGTCATGCTCCTCGGCGCGCGGGCGCTCGAGCGCGGAGGAGGCGCCACCGTGGCCTCGCCGCCCCGCGTCGCCCGCTCCGCGCCCCCGCTCCCCGACACCGTGCGCGTCGTGCAGTTCGTCTTCGTCGCGCCCGACGCCCGGCGCGTCGCGCTGGTCGGCGACTTCAACGCCTGGGACCGTGAGGCGACGCAGCTCCAGCGCGGCGGCGTGAACGGCGGCGTGTGGACGGTGTCGCTCGCGCTGCCCGCCGGGCGGCACGAGTACGCCTTCGTGGTGGACGGCGCGCGGTGGGAACCCGATCCGGCCTCCACCGACGCCGTCACCGACGACTTCGGTGTCGTGAGCTCGGTCGTCTCGGTGCGCGCGGCCGCGCCACGCCTCGGCGCCACCTGACCCACGGCGGCCGGCGGCGCGACGTCATGGCGGTCACCAGGCGACCCGCGCGCGGCGTCGCCCTCCTGCCCGTCGCCCTGGCGGCGGCGCTGCTCGCCGCGCCCACCGGCGCGGCGCACGCCCAGCGCCGCGTCAGCTCGTCGCTCGACGTCGGCCTCTCGAGCGTGCGCTACGCGGACACCGTCAACGCGTCCTCCGCGGCGCTGAGCTCGGGCCTCCGCGTGGAGACCGCGCGCGCCGCCGGGGCGGCGCAGGGCACCTTCGCGCGCACCGGCGCCGGCGCCTGGGTGCTGCAGGGCGGCATGGACGGCTCGCTCTACACGCCGGCGGCCGGTTGGCTCGTCGGCGAGCTGGCGGCGAGCGTCGGCGGGAGCGCGCACCAGGACCACACGCGCACCGGCCAGACGATCGCGACCGCTCGCGCCCACCTCATGCACGGCTCGCGCGGTGCGTGGCTCGGCGCCGGTGGCGGGCGGGCGTGGGATGGCGCGGCGTGGCACGGCGTCGCGCTCGGCGAGGCCGGCGCGTGGTGGGCGGGCGCGCATGGCGCGTCGCTCGTCGCCACCGCGACGCCGACCGCGGTGGACGTGGGCGGGACGATGGTGCGCTACGCCGACGCGGCGCTCGCCGCGCGGTGGGCGAACGCCCGCGCCGAGCTCACCGGCTCGCTCGGCGCGCGCATCGGCGGCGACACCATCGCGCGGCTCGGCGGCTCGGCGTCGTGGGGCAGCGTCGCGGGCGCGCTCTGGATCGCCGGCCCGCTCGCGCTCGTGGCGAGCGGCGGGAGCTATCCGGTGGACTACACGCAGGGCTATCCGGGCGGCCGCTTCGCCTCCGTCGCGCTGCGGCTCGCGACGCGGCCTACGACTGGCGCCGCGTCGCGCGACTCGGTCGTCCCCGCCGCGATGCTCGCCCTCCCCGCTGGCCGGCCGGCCGATCCGACGCCGGCCGCGCCGACGCTGGAGGTGTCGCCCGAGGCGGTGATGCGCGACGCGAGCGAGGGCGGCGGCGATCGGCGCACGCTGCTCGTCACCGCGCCGCAGGCCGCCACCACGGTCGAGATCTCGGGCGACTTCACGAACTGGGATCCGGTCGCGCTCGTCAGGCGCGGCGACGGCCGGTGGAGCGTCGCCCTGCCGCTGCCGGCGGGTGTACACCAGGTGACCGTCCGCGTGAACGGTGGTGCGTGGCGCGTGCCCGCCGGTCTGCCGACGATGGACGACGAGTTCGGTGGCGTCGCCGGTCTGCTCGTCGTGCCGCCGCCGCTACCGCCGCCGCCCGGGTGAGGGCGCGCCATGTCGACCGGTGCTCGATTCACACATGTGACCCGCCGCGCCAATGGTGGAGTCCGATCAGGTGTGAGGCGGCGGTGCCGCCTGGCCCGCGTGGCATGACGCAATGGCACGCATCGCGTATCCTGGAGCCCGCTGGCTCGGCCCGACACACCAACTGCGTGAACTCTGGGTGAACTCTCGTGGACGTCTTCCATCGCGACGAGGCGACGGCATGACCCGTAGTGACTCGATCCCTCGCGGGCGGCGCGTGCCGGTGCGCGCGCTGGCGGCCGCGCTCGCGCTGCTGCTGGCCGGCGCGAGCGCGGCCGCCGGTGATGCGGCGGCGCAGGCCGTGCCGGTCGCCGCGCCGGATCCGTCGGTACGGCTCCGCCAGGTGCTCCCCGCCGACGTCGCCGACCGCCTGCTCGCGCGGATCGCCGAAGCGCGCGCGCGTCAGCTTCCGGCGGCGGCGCTCGAGCAGCGCGCGCTCAAGTTCGCCGCGCGCGGCGTGGCGCCGGCCGACATCGAGCGCTCGGTGGGCGAGCAGGCCGACCGCATGGAGGTCGCGAAGGAGGCGCTGGCGAGCGCGCGCGGCCGCGCGCCCGGCGACGAGATCGAGGCGGGCGCCGAGGCGATCCGGCAGGGTGTGGACGGCGCCGCCGTGAGCGCGCTCGCCCGCAGCGCGCCGTCGGGTCGCTCGCTCGCGGTGCCGCTGTACGTCATCGGCAGCCTCGCCGCGCGTGGTCTGCCGTCGGACGCGGCGCTGGCGCGGGTGCGCGACCGCCTCGCCGCCGGCGCCTCGGACGCGGACCTCGAGCAGCTGCCGGCGCAGCTGCCCGCGCCGGCCGACGCCGCCGGTGCGGCGCGCGGTCGTCCAGGCGTCGTCGGCCGCGACCTCGCGGGGACGAGGCGCGCTGGTGGCGGCGGCCCGCCCGCCGACGTGCCGGCGAACGGCGGTGCCAAGGTGCGCCCCAACCATCCCGCGCACCCGCCGAAGGGCAAGCCGCCGAAGCCCGGCAAGCCGTAGGCTCGGGATCGGGGTACGCGAGAGGGGCGCGACGCACGCAGTCGCGCCCCTCTCGCTCTTGGAGTCTCGCCGTCGCGTCGTCACTTTTCAGGCGTGGCGCGGCGCGTCGGTCGGCCTCCCACCTCCAACCTCCTACCTGCTCGCCATGGCCGTCGCCGCGAAGAAGCGCTCCTCCAACGCCAAGGGCTCCGTCGCCGCCGCGCGGGGCAAGAAGAAGCCGTCGTCCGCCGGCCGCCGTGGCGCTCCCTCCGGCGCGACGTGGGAGTTCGTGAAGTCCGTCGCGTGGATGGTCCTGATCTTCCTCGTCGTACGCGCCTTCTTCGTCGAGGCGTTCCGCATCCCGTCGGGGAGCATGACCCCGACGCTGCTCGTCGGCGACTGGCTGTTCGTGAACAAGCTCGTCTACGGCCCGCACATCCCGTTCACCGACGCGAGCCTCCCCGGCTACGCCGAGCCGCGGCGCGGCGAGGTCGTCGTCTTCCAGTCGCCGACGCAGATCGACCAGCCCGAGGACCCGACGCCGACGCTCGTCAAGCGGCTCATCGGCATGCCGGGCGACACGATCTACATGCGGCAGGCCGTCGTGTACGTGAACGGCATCGCCCAGCGGCAGGGCTACGGCGCCGCCGCCAACGAGGTCGGCGACCCGAACGAGACGAACGAGCTGTTCGGCTGGCAGCGCAACTACGCGCTCGCCAACACGCGCTTCGGCTCCGCGCCCGACGTCCCGACGCACGACAACTGGGGCCCGCTGCTCATCCCGCCCGCGCACTACATGATGCTCGGCGACAACCGCTACAACTCGAAGGATTCGCGCTACTGGGGCTTCGTCCCGCGCGCGAACATCCGCGGCCGCCCGATCTTCGTGTACTACTCGTACGACACGGATGCCGGCCTCCCCTGGCTCCGCGGCCTGACCGAGGTGCGCTGGGGCAGGATCGGCCACCAGATAAAGTAGGGTTCCTACCTGATTCCTGGTTCCTGCCTGCTGATGCTGCCCACTCTGAGAGGCTGGCTTGAGCAGGCAGGAACCAGGAATCAGGTACGACCCACGTCACGACGGGGAAACGTGCCCCCTCCTCCCGTCGTCCCTGCTACACACATGTCGTCCGTCTCTCCCGCCGCCGCTCGCCGGCTCGTCGCGCTCGCCCAGGCAGTGGCCGCCGCGGCGCTCCTCGTCCGACTCGTCCGGCCGCCGAGCCCGGTCGTCAGCAGCGCCACGATCGCGCTCTGCTGCGCCCTGCTCGGCGTGGCCGCGTTCGTCGCGTCGGCGCACGTCCGCGCCCCGCGCCGCGCCCTCGGACTCGGCCTCGCCGGCGCCTGCGCCGCCGCCTTCCTCGCCGAGGTCGCGCTCGGCATCGAGCTCGCCGCCGGCGGGTCGCGCGCCTTCCTGACGCCGAACCTCGCGATCTACCTCTTCGGCGTGCACCCGGCGCTGCTCGTCGGCTTCGGCGCCGCGCTCGGGCTGCGCAAGCCGAGCCTTCGCTTCGAGGTCGCGCTCGACACGCTCCTCCTCGTCGCCGCCGCGGCGATCGTCCATCTGCTGCTGCCCTACGGCGCGTCCAACCTCCAGGCGCTGCCGGCGGTCGGGGACAAGCTCGTCTACGCGTACTGGCAGGGCGTCACCGCCGGAGAGCTCGGTCTCGTCGCTCTCCTCGTCGCGTGGCGGAGCGAGGCGCTCGGGCTGCGCACCGGTGTCACCGTCCTCCTCGGCACCGGTGTCTTCGCCGTCGCGAACGCGGTCTTCAGCCGCGCCGCCGTCGTCTCGGGCGGCATGGCGGCGACGTCGGCCGACGCGCTCTGGCTCGTCTGCATCGTCGGCTTCACCGTCGCGCTGCGCGTCTCGCCTGCGCCCGACGCCGCCGCCACGGCACCACTCCCGGAGGACACCGGCCGGCGGATCGTCGCGCGCCAGCAGCGGGACGTCGCCATGCTGCGCGGCGGCGCGATCGTCATCGCGATCGTCATCTGCGCCGTGTCGGCGCTCGTGCTCGGCTTCACGACGCAGCGGCGTCCCGCGCTCGGCATCGGCGTCGCCATCTTCGGGCTCCTCGGCGCGGCGCGGATCGCGCACGTTCTCTACGTGCAGCGGCGCGAGACGTCGGCGCTGGCGAGCAGCGTCGCCGCCGAGCGCGAGACGTCGGCCGCGCTCGAGACGCGAGTCGCCGAGCGCACCGCCGAGCTGACCGAGGCGCAGCGCGTGCTGCAGCGGATGTGGGTGCTCGGCCAGCAGGTCACCCTCGAGCTGCATCCAGCGCGCGTGCTGCGGCGCTTCGTCGAGGCGGTGGTGGACGTCGCGCACGCCGACGGCGCCGTCGTCGGGCTTCTCGGCGAGGACGGCGTGCTCCGCGTCGCGGCCGCCACCGGGCTGACCGCGCCGATGGAGGGGCAGACGATCCCGCTCGACGGCTCCGCGCTGGGCCGCGTCGCCCGCGAGCGGCGCACCTGGTGCTGCGAGGACGTCGAGGCGAGCCCCGAGGCGGCCGGCACGCTCCACGCGCCGTGGCAGGAGCAGCTGCGCACCAGCGGCGGTCCGGTGCGCGCGTTCGTCGTCGTCCCGGTGCAGCGCCGCGGCAAGACGATCGGCGCGATCTCGCTCGTCAGCCGGCGTCCGCACCGCTTCACCGCGGCCGATCTCGTCCGGATCGAGTCGCTCACCGACATGCTCTCGGTGGCGCTGGCGAACGCCGAGCTGGTGGAGAACCTGCGCCAGGCCGAATGGCGCTTCCGCACCCTCTTCCGCGCCGCGCCGGACGCCGTGCTCACGGTGCTCCAGAGCGGCCGCGTGCGCGAGGCCAACGACTGCGTCCGCGACATGCTCGGGCTCGACCCCGTGCAGGTCGTCGGGCGGAGCTTCGCGGATCTCGTGCGCGCCGAGGACCGCGAGCGGCTGGAGGCCTCGCTGCGGGACGCGCTCGCCGGCCGGCCGGCGCGCCTCGAGGTGCGCTGTCTCCGCCGCACGCGGCCGGGCGTGGACGACTCGCCCACCGAGGAGCGCGTCGTCGCTCTCGCCGCGAGCCGCCTGCCGGAGACGGATCCGCCGACCGTGCTCGTCATCGGACGCGACATCACCGGCGAGCGCGAGATGCGCGCGCGGCTGCTCGAGACGGAGCGGCTGGCGGCGGTCGGCGAGCTCGTCGCCGGCGTGGCGCACGAGGTCAACAATCCGCTCTCGAGCATCAGCGCCTTCGCCCAGCTCCTGCTGCGCGACGGCGGCCTCTCGAACGATCAGCGCGAGTCGGTCGAGGTGATCCGCGCCGAGACGATGCGCGCGAGCCAGGTCGTGAAGGACCTGCTCGCGTTCGCGCGCCGCAGCGAGCCGCGGCGCGAGACGCTCGACCTCAACGACGTCGTCGAGCGGACGCTGCGCCTGCGCAACTACCAGATCGAGACGAGCAACCTGCACGCCGAGCTCGCGCTCGCGCCCGACCTGCCGCCCGTCGTCGGCGACGCGCGCCAGCTCCAGCAGGTCGTCCTCAACCTCGTGACGAACTCGATCCAGGCGATGGCGCCCGGCGGCGCGGGCACGCTGCGGGTGGCGACGCGCGCCGTCGTCACGCCGCGGGGCGAGACGCGCGTCGAGCTCGAGGTCGCGGACACCGGGCCCGGCATCCCGCAGGCGGCGCGCGCCCACATCTTCGAGCCCTTCTTCACGACGAAGCCCGAGGGAGAAGGGACGGGGCTCGGCCTCAGCGTCAGCTACGGCATCGTCACCGCGCACGGCGGCACGATCCACCTCGCCGAGAGCACGCCACAGGGCACCCGCTTCGTCGTGTCGCTGACGGCCGCCGCGGCGTCGTCGCGGCCGGCGCTCGGCGGCGACGCCGCCACGCCGAGCGCCGGGGCAGGGAGCACGTCAACAGCGGTGGGCAGTGCGCGCCGCTCCCCCCTCGCCGGCATCCGCCTCCTCTTCATCGACGACGAGCCGGCGCTGCGCAGCGGGATGGAGGCGTTCGGACGCCTGCGCGGCTTCACCGTCGTCACCGCCAACGAGGGCGGCGCCGGACTCGCCGCGGTGGAGCGCACGGCGTTCGACGCCATCGTCTGCGACCTGCGCATGCCGGGGATGGGCGGCGTCGCCTTCCACGAAGCGCTCGCGCGCGAACGCCCCGGCCTCGCGCGCCGCACCGTCTTCATCACCGGCGACGTCATCCCCGGCGCGAGCGGTGCCACGGCGCCGCTCGGCCGCCAGCCGACCGTCGCCAAGCCGTTCACCTTCGAGCGGCTCGAGGAAGCGCTGGTCTCCGTGATGAAGGAGCATCGTTAGGCGCTTCCGCAGAGCGGCGCGGCGGATGTGCCCTTCTTGCCCGGTGGCCCGGCCGATTAGCTTGCCCGGCATGCGCACCACCGCCCGAGCTCTCGCCGTTCTCGCCCTCGCCGCCTGCTCCGGCCGCGACGCGGCGCCGCGGCCCGCCGACAGCGGCGCGTCCACCACGGCTGCCGCGAAGATCGGCGCCTGCTGGGGCCGGCCGCTGATCGGTGAGGGCGGCGTCGGAACCGTACGCGTGAGCCGCACGATCGCCGATCTCGCCCGCACCTGTGTCACGCACGACACGGCGTTCTCGCTCGGCGAAGGGCTGGCCGAGACCGCCAAGGTGGTTCGTTACGACGGACACGAGATCGTCGCCGTCATCACCGGCAGCCGTACCGGCGTCATCTCGCGCGTCATCGTCAGCGACTCCGCCTTCCACACCGCCGCCGGCGTCGGCATCGGCAGCACGGTCGGCGATCTGCGAAAGGCCTACGGCACCGTCTGCCCGCTCGGCCGCGAGGAGCGGGTCGGCGTCCGCGTGCGCGGCCTCGCCGGCGTCTCGTTCGGCGTGCGGTCGAGCGATCCCACGCCGTCCGACACCGCGCACGTCTCCGAGATCTGGATCTACGAGCCGGGCCTCGACGCCGGCGCGCGGTGCGGCGGGTAGGCGCGGCTCTCGGCTACTGCTCGACAGGATGGACAGGATGAACGGGATGACAGCAAGGTCACATCGTGTTCATCCTGTCCATCCTGTCGACCAAGGGCCGAGAGCCGAGAGCTGACAGCCGCCTTTCACATCCTTCCATGCCTGACTCCGCGCTGCACGCACTCCTCCACGACATCGTGGACTACGCCGGCCTCTTCCCGCCGGCGCAGCTCGCGATGGACGCCGCCGTCGAGTCGTACGCGAGCTACCTCGCCGGGCCCGACGCGTGGATGCTCGGCGCCTTCGTCGTGCCCTCGACGCGGCTCGAGGAGCTGGAGCGCGCGGCCGCGCCGCACTTCGCGCCCGACGCGCCGGGACCGCGCTGGCGCGTGAGCGCTCTCCTCGGCGCCGAGGTCGAGGGCGACGTCGAACGCGTCGCCGCGTTCGTGGCGCGTCACGCGGCCGGCGGCCGGGTCGCGGTCGAGCAGCTCGAGGCGAAGGCGGTGAGTGCGGACGACGTCGCGCGCGTCGCGAGGGCCGCGCGCGCGTCGGGCGGCGCCCGCTCGCTCTACGTCGAGCTTCCGGTCGGGCCGGCGGACCCGCGGCCGCTCGTGGACGCCGTCGCCCGCGTCGGCGCCCGCGCCAAGGTGCGCACCGGCGGCGTCACCACCGACGCGTTCCCGCCGGCCACCGCGCTCGCGCGCTTCATCGCCGCCTGCGTGGACGCCGGCGTTCCGTTCAAGGCGACCGCCGGCCTGCACCATCCGCTGCGCGCGCGCTACCCGCTCACCTACGCGCCGAACGCGGAGCGCGGCACGATGTACGGCTTCCTCAACGTCTTCCTCGCCGCCGCGCTGCTCGGCGAGCGCGCCGTCGCCGAGGAGGACGCGGTCCGGCTGCTCGAGGAGGGCGACCCGGCCGCCTTCGCGCTGACCGACGACGCGATCGCCTGGCGCGGCCATGCACTGTCTCGCGACGCTCTCGTGCGTGCCCGCGCCCGCGTCGCGACGTCGTTCGGGTCGTGCTCGTTCCGCGAGCCGGTGGACGATCTGCGCTCGCTCGGGATGCTCTGAGCGGCTAGTCTTCGACGACCGCGACCGCCCCTGCCATTCACGAGCATGCTGAACTCGACGCACGACCCGAATCTCCGCAGCTGGCTCCGCTCCGCGAACGAGCCGACCACCGACTTCCCGATCCAGAACCTTCCGCTCGGCGTCTTCCGCCGTCGGGGGAGCGGCGAGGAGCGTCGCGTCGGCGTCGCGATCGGAGATCAGGTGCTCGACGTGACCGCGTGCGTGCGCGCCCGGCTGCTGCGCGGCGCGGGCGCCGAGGCGTGCGCGGGCGCGACGTCGCTCAACGCGCTGATGGCGCTCGGCAACGAGGCGGCGAGCGAGCTGCGCGCGGCGCTGAGCGCGCTGCTGCGCGAGGGCGCGCCGTCGGCCGCCGCGGCCCGCGACTGTCTCGTGCCGATGGGGGACGCGGAGCTGTTCGTGCCGGCGGAGATCGGCGACTACACCGACTTCTACGCGTCGCTGCACCACGCGACGAACGTCGGCAGCATGTTCCGCCCCGACAACCCGCTGCTGCCGAACTACAAGTACGTCCCGATCGGCTACCACGGGCGGGCGTCGTCAATCGTCGCCAGCGGTGCGCCGGTGCGCCGGCCGAGCGGCCAGATCAAGGCCCCGAACGACGCGGCGCCGGCGTACGCGCCGAGCCGGTCGCTCGACTACGAGTGCGAGCTCGGCGCGTACGTCGGCCCCGGCAACGCGTTAGGCACGACCATTCCGCTCGCCGAGGTGCCGCGCCACCTGTTCGGCGTCTGCCTCGTCAACGACTGGTCGGCGCGCGACATCCAGTCGTGGGAGTACCAGCCGCTCGGCCCCTTCCTCGCCAAGAACTTCGCGACCACCGTGTCGCCGTGGGTCGTGACGTCGGAAGCGCTCGAGCCCTTCCGCGCGCCGGCCTATGCGCGCCCCGCCGGCGACCCCGCGCCGCTCCCCCATCTCGACGACGCCACCGACCGCGCCCGCGGCGGCCTCGCGCTCACGCTCGAGGTCTGGCTCTCGTCGCGGCGCATGCGTGACGAGGGCATGCCCGCCGTTCGCCTCTCGCGCGCGGAGTTCAGCGGCATGTACTGGACGCTCGCGCAGATGCTCGCCCACCATGCGAGCAACGGCTGCAACCTCCGCCCCGGCGATCTCATCGCCAGCGGTACCGTGTCCGGCCCGGCGAAGGACGCGCGCGGCTGCATGCTCGAGCTGACCTGGCGCGGCGCCGAGCCCGTGACGCTCCCCACCGGCGAGACGCGCGCCTTCCTCGCCGACGGCGACGAAGTCATTCTGCGCGGACGCTGCGAAACCGAGGG
>DATMHT010000068.1:0-44052 GCA_035554795.1 Gemmatimonadaceae bacterium
CGCGGCGACGCAGTCGTTCTACTATCTCGGGGGGCAGTGCGACGGGCAGGGCGGGAAGACGCCGTCGCCGGACCTGAACGGGTTCACGCTGCCGGCCTTCGGCTGGCTCTACCACGAGACGGGCGACGCGCACTACCGCGACGCCGGCGACCAGGTGCTCGCCGGAGCCGTCGCCGGGGCCTACATCATCGGCTCGAAGCAGTTCAACGAGACCTACACCTCCAGCTTCCGCTACTTCGGCTTCCGCTGAGCTGACGACGGAACGGAATGAAAGTGGCCGGGGCCGGTCGCCGTCGTCGAGACGGTGGCCGGCCCCGGTCGCGTCGTTCCCCGACGCGCGTCGCCTAACGCGCCGCCGCCGTGCTCACGCGTTCGGCGACTAGGGCCTTCACCAGCGCCGTCACGCGCGCGGCGTAGAACACCGCGTAGAGCGCGGTGGACGCGAACGGATCGGTCACGCGCCGCGTCTCGGCGTAGCGATACGCCACGCTCAGGAGCGGCGCCGCGAGCAGCAGCGCCGCGGCGAGCGCCAGCCGCGACGCCGCGCCGAGGGGCGACGGCACCACGAGCACGAGCAGCGCGGCGAGCGACGCACCGGCGTGGGCGAGCACCATCGCGGTCGCCTTGTCCGGCTTCGCCAGCGATCTGGCGCGAAGCACGCTCGTGCCGTGCCACACCTGCTTCGCGAAGAACGCCCGCACGCTCTTCGGGTTGCCGAGGTGCACGACGTTGAGCTGCTGCGACTCGAAGATCCCGTGACCGGCCGCGCGGATCCGCTTGCAGATCTCCGTGTCCTCGCCCACCGCCATCTCCTCGGCGAAGCCGCCCACCTCGTCGAACACCGTCCGGCGCACGGCGAGGTTGCCGCCGTTGAGGTAGTGGCGGTAGCCGTCTTCGCGGATCACGTGCAGGTCGTACCACACGCGCTCCGTCCAGTGCGGCGACGCCGGGATGTCGTACTCGCAGCCGACCGCGCCCGCGCCCGTGTCCTCGAACACGCGCACCAGCCGCTCGAAGTAGTCGGGCGGTACGACGACGTCCGAGTCGATGAAGCTGAGATAGGCGCCGAGCGCCGCCCGCGCGCCCACGTTGCGCAGCGTCGAGATCGTGCCGCCCTCGTGCCGGAGCAACCGCAGGCACGGCCGCGCGCCGTACGCCTGCAGCGCCTCGTACGACCCGTCGGTGGAGTGGTGGTCCACCATCACCACCTCCACGCCACCGTGCGCCTCGGCCGCGGCGAGGATCGAGTCGGTGGACGCGCGAATGAAGGGCAGCTTGTTGAACACCGGCACGACCACCGAAACGAGCGCGGCGCTCATCCGGCGCTCGCCCGCACTGGCGTCTTCCTCGGGCGCGGTCGGTCTCATGCCGCCCCGCGCCGTCGCCACGACCCCAGCCCCGCCACGCGCAGCCGGAAGTTGGCCATCGTCACGTCACCGCCCAGCGTCACGCGCGCGATCGCGAACGGATCCGCGTCCGGTCCGTTGAGACGTTCGTCGGTGGTGAGCGCGGCCGTGCCACCGGCGCGCCGGATCACTGTGGCCGCGCGCGAGTCGTAGTCGCACGGGCGCCCGTTCGGGTACGCGAACGTCCGCGACGGACGCGACACGCGCGCGGCGACCGCGACCATCGAGCCGCCGATCTCGTCGGCGAGCGCGTCGTCGTCGAGCCGGCTCACGATCTCGTGGTTCACCGTGTGCGCGCCGAACGTCACGAGACCCGTCTCCTCCATCGCGCGCACGTCGTCCCAGTCCATCATCGCGAACGCGCCATCGTCGCCCGGCCGCGAGTCCTCGCCGTCGGCGAGCGGCAGCGTCGCCGCCAGCGCCGCCGCGCGCTCCGCCCGCTCGACGGCCGGCAGCAGCTTGAGCGCCTCGCACGCCGCCTTCGCGGCCCGCGCGCGCGCGCCGGGATCGTGCAGCGCGGCCACGCCGAGGCCGAGCGGGCGCAGGTCGGCCGTCGTCGCCGTCGTCCGCTCGAACCTCAGCTCGAGCGCCGTCGTCCAGAGGCGGCGATCCGTGCCGATCAGCCCCGTGGAGAGATAGACCGTGGCCGGGATGCCGAGCTCCCGCAGCACGGGCAGCGCCTCGGTCCGGTTGTTCCGGTAGCCGTCGTCGAAGGTGACGCACGCCGTCGGCTCGCTCAGCGCGCCCCGGCGCAGCGCATCGATCGCGTCGTCAATCGAGAGACAACGGTAGTGGCGGGCGACGTACGCCATCTGCGCGCGGAACTCCGCGCGCGGCATGAGCAGCCAGTGGCGACGCGGGGCATCGTCGGCGCGCACGCCGTGGTAGCAGAGCACGAGCAGGCTCCGCGCGTGCATCCGCCGCGAGACGCGGTCCGCGCCCAGTACGCACGCCGCGCGCTCGGCGACGCGTCGCACACCCGACCGCGCTCCGCCCGCCAACGGCGCCCCGGCCGGACGCCCCGCCGGAATCACTGGCCGGCGAGCCACTCGTCGAGCACGAGCAGGCTGAAGAGACGCTGGCTGTGGTCGCGCACGCCCGCGTCGTGCTCGCGTAGCAGCATCTCCACGCCCGACGCCTTGATCCAGCCGGTGTCGCGCAGTCGCTCGCTCGCCGGCAGCGCCGCGACGCGCGCGCGCATCGGGCCCGCGAACCAGCGGTGGAGCGGGAGGTCGAAGCCTTGCTTGGGCCGCTCGAACAGCTGCGTCGGCAGGTAGCGGCCGAGCACCGTGCGCAGGATGCGCTTGCCGCCCGTCGGGCCGACGAGCCAGGCATCCGGCAGCGAGAGCGCGAACTCCACGATGGAGTGGTCGAGCAGGGGAGCGCGCGCCTCGAGACCGTGCGCCATCGTCGCCACGTCCACCTTCGGCATCAGGCAGTCGGCGAGGTAGGTGCGGATGTCCACGTAGCGCATGCGTCGCAGCGCCGAGCCCGAGCACGCTCCGTAGAGCCGCGCCAGCAGCGCCGCCGGCCCGGTCGTCGCCGCGTGCTCGTCGTGCGCGGTCCGCAGCGCGCCGTCGTACAGCGCGTCCACCTCGGCCGAGCCGAGGTGCGAGCGCAGCGCCGCGAACCGCGCTCCACCGCGCGCCACGCCGAGCATCGCGAGACCGCGCCGCAGGCGACCCGCGCCGCCCGCCGGCCACGCGCCGCCGCTCGAGAGGAGGCCGTCCATTGCCCGCCCCGCGAGCGCGAAGGCGTGCGACGGCACGGTGCGCGTGAGGCGGTCCAGCTTCGCCGCCGTGCGGTACCAGCTGTAGCCGGCGAACGCCTCGTCGCCGCCGTCGCCGCCGAGGGCGACCGTGACGTGCTGGCGCGTGTGCTGCGCGAGGAGCCACGTCGGGAGCGCCGACGGGTCGGCGAACGGCTCGCCGTAGTGCCACACCATGGACGGAAGCGTCGCGAGCAGATCGGGGTGGGCGCGAATGAGCAGGTGCTCCGTGCCGACCCGCCGCGCGACTTCGGCCGCGTACTCGCTCTCGTCGTACGCGGCGTCGTCCATGCCGATCGAGAACGTCCGCACCGTCGTCGGCGACTGCCGAGCGGCGACCGCGGCGACGAGGCTCGAGTCGATGCCGCCACTGAGGAACACGCCGAGCGGCACGTCGCTGCGCAGCCGCAGCGCGACCGCTTCCTGCAGCAGCTCGTCGAGCCGGTCCGCGGCGGCCTCGTAGTCGCCGTCGAACCGCGCGGCCGCCGGCGCGAGATCCCAGAAGCGTTCGGTGTGCAGCCCGTCGAGGCCCACGGTCATCACCGTCGCCGCCTCGAGCTTCGAGACGCCGCGGTAGATCGTGCGCGGTGCCGGCACGTACCCGAGCGTGAGGAACGCGTCCACCGACTCCGGGTCCACCTCGTACCGGCCGGCCGCCGTCTCGCGCAGCGACTTGAGCGACGACGCGAAGTAGAGACAGCCTCCCTCGACCACGTAGTACAGCGGCTTCTTGCCGACGCGGTCACGCGCCAGCGTCAGGCGTCCCGCGCGCTCGTCCCACACCGCGAAGGCGAACATCCCGCGGAGATCGTCCACGCACGCAGCGCCCTTGCGGGCGAACAGCGTCAGCAGCACCTCGGTGTCGGAATCGGTGCGGAAGCGCTCGCCGCGCGCCTCGAGCGCCGCGCGCAGCTCGCGGTAGTTGTAGATCTCGCCGTTGAACACGATGCCGAGCGCGTCGTCGGCGCGCGTCATCGGCTGCTGGCCGGTCGCGAGGTCGATGACGGACAGGCGACGGTGCGCCAGGCACGCACGACCCGACGGGGACGTCCACAGCCCTTCGCCGTCCGGCCCGCGGTGCGCGAGCAGGCACGACATCCGCTTCACGCGCTCCAGGTCCGGGCGCGCGTCCACCGAGAGCGCGACGGCGCCCGCTATTCCGCACATGCTCGCACCTCTTCACGGCGCGCCAGCGTCGGCGCGCTCATCGTGGCGGCGGCCGCCGCGTTCCCGCGACGCGCCCCGTACAGCACCTCGTATCCGTCCACCATCGTCTCGTGGCTGAAGCTCGTCACCGCGCGCTCGCGTGCCGCCGCCGTCAGCGCGCGCGTCTCGGCGCCGCCGGCGAGCGCCCGCGCCATCGCCGCGCTCATCGCCGCCTCGTCGCCCGACGGCACGAGCCGGCCGCAGCGACCACCGTCGAGCAGCTCGCCGTTTCCGCCGACGTCCGTCGCGACCACGGGCACGCCGCTCGCCATCGCCTCGAGGATGCTCATGGACGTGCCTTCGCTGGTCGAGGAGAGGACGAACAGGTCCAGGTCGCGATAGACCGCCGCGACGTCGCCGATCGCGCCGGTGAGGAAGACGTGGTCCGTGAGTCCGAGCTCGGCGACGCGCTGCGTGATCTCCGCGCGCATCGGCCCTTCGCCCACCAGCACGAGCGCCGCGTCGGGCAGCTCGGCCCGCAGCCGCGCGAAGGCCCGCAGCAGCAGCGCGTGGTTCTTCACGACCGCCAGTCGCGCGACGATGCCGACGAGCGGCCGCTCGCCGACGCCGAGCCGCTCGCGCAGGATGCCCGAGCGCGGACCCGGCGCGAAGCGCGCGGTGTCGATCCCGTTGAGCAGCACTCGCACCTTCTCGGCGGACACGCCGAGCCGGCGCACGAGGTGATCCACCAGCGGCGCCGAGACGGCCGCGACCCAGTCGGTGTGGCGGCCGGCCCACCACTGCAGCGTGGACTCGATCCACGACTCGCGGTCGAGCAGGCCGTGCGCCGTGTGCCCCACCCGCGGCACGCCCGCCTGCCGCGCCGCCCGCGCGCCCTTGGGCCACACACCGCTGTGCACGTGGGCGACGTCCGGTCGCACGCTGGCGAGATGCGCGACGAGCGCCGGCGCGTGCCAGTTCGTGCGCAGCCCCGGCGCGCCGACGACGCTCACGCGGTGCCCGCGTGCCGCCAGCTCTTCGGCGAGGTCGCCGCGCCCGAAGAGGCAGGTGAGCCCGACCTCGTGCCCGCGCTCGGCGAGCGAGCGCGTGAGGTTGGCGACCATCACTTCCATCCCCCCGCCGACGAGATCGGGGAGCACCATCTCGATGCGCAACCGGCGCCGGGCGTCGCTCACGTCGCGGCCACCTCGCGCCCGTCGAGCACGCGTGCATAGAGTCGGAGGTGCTCCTCGGCGCGGCGCGCGAGCGAGAAGCGCGCGGCGGTGGCGGCGCGGGCGTCGGTGCAGCGGCGGCTCGCCTTCATCGGCAGGGCGCGGACGATGGCGTCGGCGAGCGCGGACGGTGATTCGCTCGGCACGACGATCCCCGCGTCCTGATCCTCCAGCACCTCGGGCACCGCCCCGACCTCGGTCGCGACCACGGGCACGTCCGCGCCGAGCGCCTCGAGCAGCACGTTCGGCAGCCCCTCGCTGCGCGACGGGATGACCAGCAGATCGATCTGCGGGTAGAGCGAGCGCACCGCGCGCACCGAGCCGAGGAAGTGGACGACGTCCGCGAGGCCGAGGCGGTCGCGCTGCGCCTCGAGCGCCTGGCGCTCGGGGCCGTCGCCGGCGATCACCGCCGAGAACGTCGCCCCGCGCGCGCGCAGGAGCGCGCAGCACTCGAGGAAGACGTCGACGCCCTTCTCGGGGCTCAACCGGCCCACGACGCCAAGACGCGGCCGTACGGTGCTCGCGCCGGCGCGCGCGACGTCGAGCGCTTCGGCCTCCGACGGGAGCGGGATGACGGCGTTGTGAACGACGCTGACGCGGTCGCCGAGCGAGGCGAAGCCGCGCGCGTGCGCGCGCGACATCACCACGATGCGGTCGGCGCGCGCCATGAGCCGGCGATCCAGCCAGTGGTAGGCCTTCACCTTGAGGTCCTCGCTCGTCGCGCCGTGGAAGAACGCGATCCACGGCCAGCGCGCGCCCCGCAGGCGCAGCGCGTAGGCGAGCGCGGTCGTCTTGTAGCTGTGCGTCTGCACGACGTCCGGCTTCCAGTCGGCCAGCACGTCGCCGATCCGGCCGATGAGGCGCAGATCCACACGCCCGCGTTCCGGCAGCACCAGGCAGCGCACACCCGCGCGCTCGAGATACGCCGCGTACGGAGGGCTGGGGCGGCCGCGGCGCTGCAGCATGATCACCAGGAGCTCGACACCCCGCGCCTCGAGGGCGCGGGCGAGCGCCGCGAGCTGCCGTCCTGGCCCCGACGTCTCGCCGGTGTCGATCAGCGCCGCGACGCGCGTGGACGGCCGTGTCGCGCGACCGGCCGCGACTCGCCGCGCTGACGCGTCGGTGGGGCTCTCCTCCGTAACCGTCCGTCCCGTCACGACCCGCCGTCCCGGCGCCGACCCCGACGCGCGTCGCGCACGCCCGGGAGCGTGAAGCGCCTCGCGCTCGCGATGCTGCGCCACCCCGACCCGCGCGGGGCCACCGCCCCGGGCGGCGTCGGGCCGCCGGTCACGTACGCCAGCTCGTCCGCCGGTGCCTGTGCCGTGTGCCACGCGACCGCGATCATCGCCACGAGGGCGAACATCGCGTGGAAGAACGCGAACGAGAGGAAGTAGGCGCCCGCGCAGAACGCGGCGAGCGAGGCGAGGTACGCCGGTGCGTGCGTCGGGCCGCTCGCGCGCCAGAGCGCATAGGCGCGACGCCCCGCGACGAGGAGGAGCGCCGTGAAGAGAACCCCGCCGAGGGTGCCCAGCTCGGCGAACGCCTGGATCCAGGCATTGTGCGGGGCCGACCACTTGCCCGTCCGGCCGATGCTCTTGATGTACGCGCCGTCGGCGACGCCGAAGTTCCCGAGACCGACGCCGACGACCGGGTTCTCGAAGTAGAACATGCGGCCGCGCTTCCAGATCTGCTTGCGGCCGAAGAAGTCCGTCTCGTTGTAGTCCTGATCGATGGTCGTCAGCGACTCCATGCGCTCCCGGAACGTCTTCGGCCCGAACTGCCACGCGCCGAAGCCGGCGAGCACGAAGAGGGCGAGGACGAGGAAGCGTCGCGAGCCCTTCAACCCCATGACGAGCACCAGCGCCCCGGCGCAGACGGCGAGCGTGCCGCCGCGCGATCCGGTCTGCACGATCGCGAGCAGCGTCACGAGCGCCGCCCCGAGGTAGAGGAAGCGCATCCAGCCGCGCCGCTGCATCGCCCCGTGCACCGCGAAGGGAAAGGCCATCGCCATCAGCGCGGCCATGTCGTTCGTGTCGAAGCTGCTCCCCGCCGCCTCGAGGCGGCCCTCGGTGTTCTGCGTGCCGAGCACCAGGGGCACCATCGCGAAGGCGGCGACACCGAGGGTGAACGCCGTCGTCAGCTTCGAGACGTTGGTCCGCGTCGGCGCGCACAGCAGGATGGCGAGCATCAGCAGCAGGTCGGGCACGATCGCCTGCATGCCCGCGATCGCGCCGCCGCGCCAGAGCGCGAACGGCACCGTCACGCCGGCCCACGCGACGTAGGCGAGGGCGATGCGGTAGCTCGTGTCCCGGAACGCGTTCTCCAGCGGCGCACCGGTCGATCGCGTCATCACCAGCACGAGCGCGACGGCCGCCGAGAGCAGCGCCGGCCGGAGGTAGTGGAGGACCGGCAGCAGCTCGTGCAGGCGGACGGCGATGACGTACAGCAGCACCACCGCGAGCGTGGGGGCGCCGGTCCAGTACACGGACGCGGGGAGCGCGATCGTGCCCGGCGCGCGCGTCAGGCGGCCACCCGTCCCTGCGGCGGCGACCCTCGGCGCCCTGCCACTCGCGCCGCGCGCGTACGACGCACTCTCCATCCGGTTCATCGTTCGCTCCACCTGTGCCTGCGCGCCGCGGGACCGGCCGCGCTGGCGCCGGGCAGCGGGCGCCGCGCGCCAAGGGACCCGGGCACTCGGGCCCCGGTCGATTCTGAGAAGGACAATTTAAGTCTTGGAACGGGCTGATGCGTCACGAGCCCGGCGCCGTCGAAGGCGCTCGGGCTCGCGACCATCGCGTACCGTTACCCGCGGCGCCAGCGGTGGGTCCGCTTACCAGCCGCCGCGGCGGAAGAGCATCACGGGGATCGTCTTCGCCATGATCGCGACGTCCTCGATGAGGCTCTGCCGCTCGAGGTACTCGATGTCGTACTGCACCTTGCGGCGGACGTCCTCGACGCAGCTGTCGTAGGCCTGATTGATCTGCGCCCAGCCCGTGATGCCCGGCTTGGCGAGCTGGCGCAGCGGGTACTCGTCGATCTCCTCGCGCAGCTGCGCGAAGATGCTCGGCCGCTCCGGCCGCGGTCCGACGATGTTCATGTCGCCGAGCAGGACGTTGACCAGCTGCGGCAGCTCGTCGAGCCGCGTCTTGCGCAGCACCCGCCCGACCTTGGT
This sequence comes from Gemmatimonadaceae bacterium, assembly GCA_035554795.1. Classification (GTDB taxonomy): domain Bacteria; phylum Gemmatimonadota; class Gemmatimonadetes; order Gemmatimonadales; family Gemmatimonadaceae; genus DATMHT01. The sequence goes on from DATMHT010000068.1 coordinate 8,725, forward strand.
GATGCGATCGTCGTCGGGGGTCGCCCAGACCGCCTGGCGACCGGCCTCCGCGTCCGTGCGCATCGAGCGGAACTTGTAGATCGTGAAGGGACGGCCGCCCAGGTCGCGCGCGCGCTGGTCGCCGTTGGCCGAGACCGGGCGACGGCCGCGCCGATCCAGCCCGACGCGCGTCTGCGTGTACAGCACCGGGCCGGGCGACGTCAGCTTGATCGCGATCGCGATGAGGATGAAGACGGGCAGCAGCAGCACCAGCGCCACCGCCGAGATCACGACGTTGACGATCCGGGCGGCGACCTCCGAACGCTCGCGGGGCATGAACCCGCGGTCCAGGATCTCCGCGGGGTATGCCTGCCGCGCGTCGCGGCCGACGTCCGCCGACGTGACGAGCGTGATGCTCCGCTCGACGTCACCGAACGCGCCGCCGCGCGCGGGGCCGGCGGGAAGCGGAGATCGCGCGTGCGCTTCGCTGCGAACGGATTCGGTGATCGGGGTCGACAAAGCTGCGTCCATGCTGTAGATGCGGTAGATCGGTTCTATCGGTGAGCGAGCGTGAAGAGCGTGAGTGCCAACCCCACCAGGCCGGTGGCGGCGTAGATCAGGCCAACGAGGTTGCGTTGCTTCTTCTCGGCGACGACGATCTCGTCGCCGGCACGGAGATCCATCTTGTCGAGGGTCTTCCCCTCGGTGATCGCACGCTGAACCTGTTGCTTCGACAGGACTTCCTTCTTGCCGCGCCGAACGATCGTGTTCGCGACGTCGGCGTTGGCCGCTGGTCCCCCGGCGTGCATGATGGCGTCTCCAAGCAATATGTCTGCCGGAAGCGCGTAGTATCCGGGCCGCCCTACCGCGCCGAGGACAGCGAGGCGGGTCAGCGCCTGCGCTCGCACCTCGGGGTCCTTCACGAACCTGCTCAGTTGCTGCGTCATGTACCCGTTCAACTCGGCGCGCAGCACCCCGTGCAGGGGGATGTCCGGCAGCGTCCCGACGGTCACGACCTGGCCCTCGCGCACGGCGACGGTGTCGTTGAAGACGAAGTTGCCCGTGACGTTGAGGAGGATGCGGTCGCCCGGCCGGAAGTCGCCGTCCGTCAGCCGCTGGCGCACCGCCGCCGCTCCGGCCGCGTTACCGGCCGCCGCGAGCGAGTCGGCCTGGCGTCGAAGCTGGGCCCGGGCGGCCGTGCCCGCGCTGTCCGCGCTCACCGACTGTTGCGCGGCCGAGGCATCCGCCGTCACCGCGACCGCCGCCAGGATCAGAAGACCGCCGACGGTCCGTGCGAACATGCTCGGACGCGGCGCGCGGCGCGTCCGGCGCGGTGCGACGAGCGCCGGCGCTGAATCGCCTGTCGGAAGAAGGAGGGTCGCGTTGGCGTGAGTCATCGGCATGGGGCTTTGCACTCCTCGTGCTCGTTTCAGCGTGAATGTCCTGGCGCTGTGAAGTGCCAAGATTATAATGACTTATATCACAGCGGGCTCGACTTGTCATTCGGCGCGTCGTGGCGCATGTTGCGGCGGCCCCACATCCTTCGCGGCGGCGTACTACAAGAACTCGTCGAGTGCCGCGGTGTCGGCCGTCGCGCGTGCGGTCGAATGACGGACGCATCACTAAGCCGGTTCCGGGCCAGCGCGGCCAGGACGGCGTCGGCGTCACGTATCGCGGCGCGTGACGCGGTGTCGCACTGTGTAGCGCCGGTGCTTCAGGTAGGGCGGGCCAACGCCGGCATGACCGGGCGTAAGTTGCCTGACGACAAGCGCTTCAGAAAACGGGCGGCAACCGCATGAGACGTGCAGTGCCGTCGCCATATGACGCCCCCAGCCGCGCCTCCCGCGACCGACCGTCCTTTCCTTTACGCGTCGGCCGCTTCTGGTCGAGAGTCTATGCAGCCTGTTGAACTCCCGTCCCGCCCGCCCCTGGTGCTCATCGCCAACGACCAGGAGTGGTCGGCGCGATCGCTCGAGAGCATCATGGGTCCGCTGGGGTATGCGGTCCTTCGTGCGTACAATGGTCGGCAAGCGCTCGATCTGGCGCGCAGTATCCTGCCCGACGTGATCATTCTCGACGCGCACATGCCGGACATCAACGGTGTGGACATCTGCGCCGAGCTGCGCGACGATCCGCGGGTCGGCGGCGCGACACCGATCATCATCACCACCTCGGGTCCGGATCGCCGTGAGGAGCGCCTTGCCGCCTTCGCGGCCGGCGCGTGGGAGGTGTGCAGCCAGCCGCTCGACGGCGAGGTGCTCCTGCTCAAGCTCTCCACCTGGACGCGCGCCAAGCGCGAGGTGGACCGCGTGCGCAACGAGAGCCTGCTCGACGAGCACACCGGGTTGTACAACATGCGCGGTCTCGCCCGGCGGGCCCGTGAGATCGGCGCCGAGGCGTACCGGCAGCAGCACTCGCTCGCCTGCGTCGCGTTCTCGCCCGAGCCGGACGTCGCCGACGAATTCGGCGCCGCGGTGATCGAGCGGATCGCCGATCGCGTCGTCGAGCACCTCGCCGAGGTGTGCCGCCGCACCGGCCGCGTGTCCGACGCGATCGGGCGGCTCGGGCCGTCCGAGTTCGCGATCATCGCGCCGGCGACCGAGGCGAAGGGAGCCGTTCGCCTCGTCGAGCGCCTCCAGGAGTCGCTGCGCTCCTCGCCCGTGTCGCTCGAGTCGGGCGAGGAGCGGACGCTCCGCATCCGCGCCGGCTACTACGCGGTCCCCGACTACGCGCGCTCCTCGGTGGACGCCGTCGAGATGCTGCTGCGCGCCGCGGCCACGCTCCGTCACCTGCGCACCGGTGGCGACTCCGCGTTGGTGCGCGCGTTCGACGACGTCAGCGTCAGGTTCGTGCACTGACGCTCGGGGGCGGCGCGTCTGCCAGCGCGCCGCCGGCAGCAACGAACGAACGAAGCGGGCCCGCGTGCATTCCTTCGCACGCGGGCCCGCTTCGCTTCCGGATCCGTCGGACGGCCGGCGTCGGATCAGACGCGGCCGCCGACCTCCTCCTCGGTGCGCACCTCGCCGCCGGCGCGCAGCCGCGGCATCGCGTCGTCGTGCCCGACCGAGTAGCCCTCGAGGTACGAGTAGTACTCGTACTCGCCGGTGAGACGCACGTCGTTCATGACGGCGCCGAGCACGTGCACCGGGAAGCGGTCGAGCAACGCCAGCTTCGCCTCGGCGAGGCGGCGGTCGGTGCGGCCGACACGCAGCACCATCACCATGTGCCCCGCCACCGTGCCGAGCGCGAACGCGTCGATGCCGGCGGCGAGCGGCGGGCTGTCGAAGAGGATGACGTCGTACTCGCGCTTGAGGCGCGCGACGAGCTGCTCCATCGCCACCGACGACAGAAGCTCCGGGCCCTGGCGGCGCCGGGCGCCGCACGGGATGAGCGCGAGGTTGTCGTGCGTCGTCGGCACGATGATGTCGTCGTGCGACGCGGCGCCGGCGAGCAGGTCGATCAGGCCGGGGCGCTGCTGCACGCCGAACGACGTGTGCAGCTGGCCACGGCGCGTGTCGCCGTCCACGAGCACCGTCCGGTAGCCGGCCTCGGCGAACGACAGGGCGAGGTTCGACGAGACGAGCGACTTGCCCTCGCCCGCGCCGGGGCTCGAGATCGTGACCATGATCGGCCCGACGTCGAACGCGTGACGCACGTTGAGGCGGATGGACCGGAACGCCTCCACCACCTGGGCCGCCTCCTCCGGATCCTCGCTCCCCGACAGCGTGCGACGGAGGTCCGGCACCGCGCCGAGCACCGTCAGACCGAGGTCGTTCACCGCCTGCTCCGGGTAGCGGATGCGGCGGTCGGTGTGATCGAGGAGGAGCGCGACGAGCACCGCGAGCGCGATGCTGCCGAGGATCCCGGCGGCGATGAGCATCGGCGCCGTGTTGCTCGACGGCTCGAGCGGCGCGACGGCGCGGTCGAGCACCTGCACGTCGGGGATGGCGCTCTTCTCCGCCAGCCGCGCGGCTTCCGCCCGCTCCTGCAGCGTCGTGTACAACTGGGCCTGCACGGCGACGTTGCGGTTGCGGCGGGCTTCCTCGATCGTGCGCGCCGGCATCCGCTGGAGCTCATTGGACGCGCCGGCGATACGCCGCCGCAGCTCCGCCTCGCGCGTCCGGAGCGTCGCGACGTACTGCCGCGCCAGCTGCGGGATGTCCTGGTTCTGGAGACGGTTCACCGTCTGCTGCGTCTCCTTCACCTTCGGGAAGTCGTCGGTGTAGAACTGTTTCAGGCTGCTCAGCTGGGCGCGCGCGCTGTCGAGCCGCTGGATCGTGGACTTGAGCTCGGTGCCAGCGGCGCTGTTGCTGATGGAGAGGATCGCCATCAGCGACGTCGTCGAGTTGTTGCCGTTCTTGAACTCCTGCAGTGCCGCCTCGAGGGCCTCGCGATCGCGCGTCGTGTTCTCGAGGTCCATCTTCTGCGCGAAGAACGACCCGAACACCGGATCGCGCACCTCCGTGACGCCCGGCGCGACCGGCAGGTTCTCGCTCGGCTGCGTGATCGTGTTGACCTTGAAGCCCTGCAGTCCGCTCTCCTCACGCGTGAGCGACTGCTCGGCGATCTTGAGCTGCGTGTCGAGCGTATCGGCGAACTCCTTGAGCTTGGCCCGCTTCAGCTCCGCCGCCACCTTCATGAACTCGTCGAGCCAGGTGTTGAGGACGGCCGCCGATCGCTCGGCGTCCTTATCCTTGTAGACGAGATACAGGAAGTTCGTGTTCAGCGGGATGGTCGCCTGCAGGTGCTTGGCGACCGCGACCGACGCCTCGCGCGGGGTCACGAGGGTGAACTCGACGCTGTTCCGTCCCTGGAGCACGGCCGGCGTCGGCGCCCACTTCAGGCCGATGTTCCGGCCGATCGAGTCGCCGACGGCACCGCTGTCCACGCGCTGGCCGGTGCTCGTCGAGAGGAGGTAGCGGCCGCGCCGGGGGTCCACGTCGAGCTGGTAGCGCCCGGGGCGAAAGCGGGGGCCGAGCGCCAGGCCGTGGAGCACGACCGAGTCGCGGGCCTTGTTCGGGGTCGCGAACAGCCCGAGCTTGACGACGACCGCGTCGGAGATGCGGTAGCTGCGGAGCAGCTCGATCCAGGCGCTGTTGTGGACGATCTGCTCGGAACGGATCGGCCCGGACTTGTCTTCCCCGGAGCCCGTGCCGCCGTCGTCGGCCGAGATCCAGATGCGGGCCTGGGCCTCGTAGTCGGGGCGGATGAAGCGGGTGGCGATGACGCCGGCGATGGTGCCGAGGACGACGATCGGCAGCATCACCCACTTGTAGCGGGCAAGCGCCGCCTTGTAGCGCGCGATGCGGGAGCTGCGCATGGGCGGAGGCGGCGCGGAGGCCGCCCCGCCCCATCCGGGAGCAGAGAAGGTCGTCCGCTCGGCGACATCGCTCGTCGGCGGATACGAAACCAGTTCGCCAGGCATCGAATTGAAGAGCAGTTGAGTGAAGGTCGCCGAGCGTCGGACGGGGGTGGCCGGTCGGCCGCGACCGACGGCCCGTCGCACGGCTCGGGCGACGCGCGTGCATGCTACCGCGTGTGGTCCCTAATGCAATAGTGAGCCCAACGGTCAGCGGGCTGGACCGGGGTAAATCGGCCGGCAAGCGCGGGCTCATGTGGCGGCGCGCCAGCAGGGTGACGGAGCTGAACAACAGCCTGTTGTCCTTGTACCACGTTTAACTCTTGACAGGTTCCAATCGTCATGCAGATTGAGGCTCCCGTGCAGGTCTGCAGGACGCCCCAATCCCTCGCGTCACCGGCTGCACCTCTCCTCCCCGGGTGCCTGTCGTCGGAACGCCTCTCTCCATGATGCGTTGAAGCGATGAGCGCGGTTTCCACGCCACAGTCCGATCCGGTGTCCGGCGGTCCTGACGCCGCTCCCACGATCCGCGACCCGCTGTCGATCTCGCCCGAGGTGAAGGCGAGCCTGCGGGTGTTGATCGTGGACGACGACCGCACACTGCGCGAGGGGTGCGCGAGCGTCCTCCAGATGGACGGCTTCAACGTCAGCTTCACGGGCCGCGGCGACGAGGCGCTCGAGATCGTCCGCCGCCGGAAGTTCGACATCGTCCTCGTGGACCTCTACATGACGCCCGTCTCCGGGATGGACGTCCTGCGCGCGACGCTGGAGGCGAACAAGGACACGATCGTCGTCGTCATGACGGGGAACCCGAGCGTCACGACGAGCATCGAGGCGCTCCGCGCCGGGGCCTGGGACTACCTCCCGAAGCCGTTCTCGGCCGCCCACCTCCAGGTGCTGGTCGGCCGCGCCTCGCACGCCGTGATGGTCGCGCGCGAGACGAACGACCTTCGCCAGCAGGTGCTGCAGCACAGCGGGAACAGCGACAAGATCACCCTCCTCGGCGTCTCCCCCGCCTTCCGCAAGGCCGTCGAGCTCGCGCGCAAGGTGGCGCAGACCGACGCCTCCGTCTTCATCAGCGGCGAGAGCGGGACGGGCAAGGAAGTCATCGCCCAGTTCATCCACCGCCACAGCCGGCGAGCGAGCCGCCAGCTGGTGCCGATCAACTGCGCGGCGCTCCCCGAGGGGCTGCTCGAGAGCGAGCTGTTCGGCCATCGCAAGGGCGCCTTCACCGGCGCCGACCGCGACAAGCCGGGCCTCCTCGAGACCGCCAACGGCGGCACGCTGTTCCTCGACGAGCTGACCGAGATGTCGCACCCGCTCCAGGCGAAGCTGCTGCGCGTGCTCGCCGACGGCGTCGTGCGCCGGGTCGGCAGCGAGCAGCAGGACGCGGTCGTGGACGTGCGCTTCATCTCGGCGACGAACCGCGACCCGCAGCAGGCGGTGCGCGACAACGTGCTGCGCGAGGACCTCTTCTACCGCCTGCGGGTCGTGCCGATCGTCCTGCCGCCGCTGCGCAACCGCCTCGAGGACATCCCGATCCTCGCCAACCACTTCCTCGCGCACTACTGGCAGCGCCACCGGAAGGCGGGCGACCCGGCGCCGAAGCTCACCGACGCGGCGCTCGACCTGCTGCGCTCCCGCCCGTGGCGCGGGAACGTCCGCGAGCTGCAGAACGTCATCGAGCACGTGGCGGTGCTCGCCGATCCCGACCGCCCGATCGATCCGGACGACATCCCGCAGTACGAGGAGCCGCCGGCCAGCAACGGGACGGGGGGCGTGTCCATGGCGGCGGTGATGGACGAGGCCTACCACACGGCCAAGGACAAGCTCGTCGGACAGTTCGAGAAGGAATACCTGCAGCGGCTCGTCGTGCGGGCCGGCGGGAACATGTCCAAGGCGGCGCGCCTGGCGAGCGTCGATCGGACGACGCTCTACCGGCTGATGGAGAAGAACGGCTTCCGCCGCGACGAGTTCTCCGGGCCGACCGAGTAGTGGCCGCAGCCCGAAAGCGCGGCGCGGGAGCTGATTCGTCGGCCGACTCGCCCACGACGTTCTCCCCGGCCGGGGAGCGCGCGGCGGACGCCGTGCCGCCCGCGGCATCGCCGGCACCGCCGCCGCGTCCCGACCGGCGGACGCCGCGCAACTCGACCGAGCGCATCGCCGCCACCTTCCTCCCGTACGACTCGGAGGAGCTCGACGCCGCCGCCGCCGACACGACGGTGGTCGCGTGGCACGCGCTGACGCGGTCGGCGGCGCACGTGTACCGCGACTGGGAGCACTCGCCCCAGGCGGCCGCCCGCGGCGCGGACGTCCACGCCCCGCTGGCGACGCTCTGCGAGGGCGTGCGCGACGGCGCCGAAGGACGCGTCCCCGACTTCAAGCAGCTCGCGCCGAACGTCCCGGCGCGGGCGCTGCTCGACGCGCTCCGGCGTGCCTTCCTCGAGCAGGTGCTGCTCGTCGAGGAGCATCTGTCGGCCGGCCAGGTGGTGGCGGTGCTGCGCGGCTTCGAAGCGGCGCAGCAGGTGCTCGACCGCGACCCGGCGCACCGGTTCGCGACGATGCTCGCGGGAATGGACGCGATGGAGCTCGTCGTCGAGGTCGCGCACGACATGCGCTCGCCCCTCGGCTCGATCCTCTTTCTCGCCGAGCGTCTGCGAAAGGGACAGAGCGGGATCGTGAACTCGATCCAGGAGCGCCAGCTCGGCCTCGTGTACAGCGCGGCGTTCGGACTCAGCTCCCTCGCCAGCGACGTGATCGAGCTCGCGCGCGGCGGCGACCGGCTGGTGGACCGCAAGCCGGTGCCGTTCTCGGTGACGGAGCTGATGCAGGCGGTGCGCGACATCGTCCTGCCGATTGCCGAGGAGAAGGGGCTCGAGATCCGGCTCGCCTTCCCGGAGAGCGATTCGCGGATGGGCTATCCGGCGGCGCTGAATCGCGTGCTGCTGAACCTGACGACGAACGCGCTCAAGTTCACCGCGGCCGGCTCCGTGGAGGTGACGGCGCGTCAGCTCCGCCGCACGCAGATGGAGTTCTCGGTCCAGGACACGGGGCGCGGGATCCCGGCACCGGTGATGACGACGCTCTTCGACTCGTTCCGCGAGCGGCAGAAGCCGGGCGAGTACGCATTCTCGAGCGCGGGGCTGGGGCTCTCCATCTGCCAGAAGCTCGTCGCGGCGATGGGCGGCGTGCTGCAGGTGGACACGTCGCCCGAGACGGGGACGCGCTTCCACTTCACGCTCGATCTGCCACCGGCGAATGCGTTGTGAGGCGAAGGCCTAGGCCCTACGGCCCTCAGCCCCTTCTCTTCGCCGTCCTCTTCTCGAACACCACCTCGTCCGCGACGATCATGTAGCGGATGACGCGGCGGCGGACGGCGGAGAACTGGCGGCTGCGGTCGCGGAACTGGTCGTTCGAGACGATGGACGCCTCGAGCTCCTTCGCGAACGAGAGGATGAAATAGTCGGCGTCGGTGCCCGCGGGGGCCTGCTTGACCTGGCCCGCGTCCACGAGGCGCTCGTAGCCGGCGGCGTCGTCGATCTGATGCCGGAGCGCGGCGTCCACGACGACGATCGGGTCGAAGCCCTGCTCGACGAGCTTGTCGCGGACGAGCAGGATATTGGCGAGACGGGCGCGCTGGCCTTCGCCGGCGTGGGCGACGTTGGAGCCGTCCACGAGCGCGCGCGGGCGCGGCGCACCGGGCTCGGCGCGGGAGTCGCCGACGCGTTCACCGGCGTGCGCCGGTCGGGCGCCGCTGTCGGCGACGACGTCACGGGCGGGGATGGGGCGATCGTTCGTCATACGACGGGCGGATGGGCAAGTCGCGTGCGCGGTGCGCGCGGCCGGATCACACGCGGTACGAACGGAGCACGATGGCAACGGGCAAGCGCGCGGCGAGCGCGACGAGGGCGAAGAGCACGACGGGGGCGTCCGCGACGGGCGCGAAGGTCGCGAACGCACGCAGCGCCGAATCGCGGGACACGGCCGGCGAGCAGCGGAAGTACTGGCTGATGAAGTCGGAGCCGGACGTCTTCTCGTTCGACGACCTGCTGGCCGCGCCGGCGCGGACGACCTGCTGGGACGGGGTGCGAAACTACCAGGCGCGCAACTTCATGCGCGACGACATGCACGTCGGCGATCTCGTCCTCTTCTATCACTCCGGCGCCGAGCCGCCGGCCGTCGCGGGCATCGCCGAGGTGGTGCGCGACGCGTACCCCGACGACACCGCGTTCGACCCGAGCGACGCGCACTTCGACCCGAAGAGCCGGCGCGAGTTGCCCACCTGGTACATGGTGGACGTGCGCGCGGTCGAGCGCTTCGACGAGCCGGTGACGCTCGCCAAGCTGCGGGGCACGGCGGGGCTGGAGGGGATGGTGCTGCTGCAGCGCGGCAGTCGGCTCTCCGTGCAGCCGGTCCGGCGCGAGGAGTTCGAGATCGTCGTGGCGCTGGGGCGCGGGGCCTAACGCGGGTCGGGATCGGGGGTCGGGGCTGATGCGCTGCATGCCCGACCCCCGACCCACCCTACGGAATCAACACCGCGCGGCCGACCAGCTCGCCGGCGTCGAGGGCATCGAGGCCGCGCTGGAAGTCGCCGAGCGGGAGCGTGCGGTCCACGACCGTGCGCACGACGCCGCGGGCGACGAGGTCCACCGATTCGTAGAGGTCCTGCAGCGTCGCGCCGACCGAGCCCATGACCTGCTGCTCGAAGACGACGAGCTGGATCGGGTGGACGGTGAAGCTGGCCGCGGAGTAGCCGATGAAGACGAGGCGGCCGCGGCGGCCGAGGGCGGCCGAGGCGATCGGCATGGACTCGGCGCTGCCGACGCACTCGAAGACGACGTCGGCGCCGCGGCCGCCGGTGAGGTCGCGAATGCGCGCCGCGACCGTGCCCGGGTCGCTAGCGTCCACCACGTGCTCGGCACCGAGCTCGCGGGCCTTGGCCAGCTTGGCCGCGCTGCGGCCGACGGCGATGACGCGGGCGCCGCTCGCGCGCGCGAGCTGGACGAGACCGAAGCCGACGCCGCCGACGCCGTAGACGACGACCCAGTCGCCGGCGGCGAGGCGAGCGAGCCTGGCGGCGTGCACGGCCGTCGTCACGCCGCAGCCGATCGGTGCGGCGTCCACGTCGCTCACCGAGTCGGGGAGGGTGACGGCGTTGCGCGCGGGGACGGTCACGTACTCGGCGTAGCCACCGTCGGAGACGAAGCCGTACTCCGCCCTGATCGCCGGGCAGAGGTGCTCGTCGCCGACGCGGCAGTGCTCGCAGGCGCCGCAGCCGACGTAGTAGTAGACGATGACGCGTTGCCCGACGCGGCTCGCGTCCACCCCCGCGCCCACCGCCTCGACGCGGCCGACCACCTCGTGCCCCATTGTGACGGGGGCGACGCCGAGGTCGAGCAGGCCGTCGCGGAAGTGAAGCTCCGTGTGGCACATGCCGGACGCGGTGACGCGGACGAGCACTTCGCCCGGTCCCGGCTCGCGCCGCGGGACGTCCTGGAGCTCGAAGGGGTGCTTGGGGCCGACGTAGCGAACGGCTTTCATGGGGCGTGAACGAGGGGTGGGGTGAAGACGTAGAAGAATAGTCCGACGTCCCTGTCGGGCAATGCCGCGCTCGCCGTCCGTGTTCGGGTGATGCCGCGGACGCGGCATTCAGGGTAGATTGCGGCGACCGCGCGGGAGGCGGCGGCAGGCGCGCTCGGAGGTAGGCGGGCGCCCTTCCGGCGCGGCGGCGGCGACACCGCCACGGACACTACGGAGAGAGCGGCATGAGCAAGACTGGTACGGCGCAGGCACCGCAGGGAGAGACGCAGGGGAAGGCGAAGCCGCAGGGCGGCGGATCGGGCGACGGCGGCAGCGGCGCGACCGCGGCGGCACCGGGCGCGACCGTCGTCAACGCCGGCGCGCTCGACATTCGCGATGGCCGGACCGGCACGTCGTACTCGGTGCCGATCATCGAGGCCCCGGTCGAAGGGGACCGCGCGATCCGCGGCATGGACCTGCGCCAGATCAAGACCGACCCGCAGGAGTTCGGTCTGATGAGCTACGACCCCGCGTTCATGAACACGGCGTCGTGCAAGAGCGCGATCACCTTCATCGACGGCGACAAGGGGATCCTGCGCTATCGCGGCTACCCGATCGAGCAGCTCGCCGAAGGGGCGACGTTCCTCGAGACGGCGTGGCTGCTGCGCCACGGCGAGCTGCCGACGCAGAAGGAGTACGACGGGTGGGTGCGCGACATCACCTTCCACACGTACGTCCACGAGAACATCCGCAAGTTCCTCGAGGGCTTCCGGTACGACGCGCATCCGATGTCGATGCTCTGCTCGACGGTCGCGGCGCTGTCGTCGTTCTATCCGGAAGCGAAGGACATTCAGGATCCCGAGCAGCGGAACATCTCGATCATCCGCCTGCTCGCGAAGGTGCCGACGCTGGCCGCGTTCGCCTACCGGCACGTGAAGGGCCTTCCCTTCATCTACCCCGACAACAACCTGTCGTACGTCGAGAACTTCCTTTCGATGGTCGCGCGGATGTCGGAGTCGAAGTACGAGGCGAACCCGGTGTTCACGCGGGCGCTGGAGATCCTGTTCATCCTGCACGCGGACCACGAGCAGAACTGCTCGACGAACGCGGTGCGCGCGGTCGGCTCGTCGCAGGTGGACCCGTTCTCGGCGGTCGCGGCGGGGATCGCGGCGCTCTACGGCCCGCTGCACGGCGGCGCCAACGAGGCCGTGCTGCACATGATCAAGGAGATCGGCCACAAGAAGAACATCCCGGCGTTCATCGACGGGGTGAAGAGCGGGAAGGGGCAGCGGTTGATGGGCTTCGGGCACCGCGTCTACAAGAGCTATGACCCGCGCGCGCGGATCGTGAAGGCGCTCGCCGACGACGTGTTCAAGCAGGTCGGCATGGACAAGGACCTCGAGATCGCCCTCGAGCTCGAGCGGATCGCGCTGTCGGACGACTACTTCGTCTCGCGCAAGCTCTACCCGAACGTGGACTTCTACACTGGGCTGATCTACCGGTCGATGGCGTTCCCGACCGACTTCTTCACGGTGCTGTTCGCGGTCGCGCGCACGGCGGGCTGGCTGGCGCAGTGGGAGGAGATGCTGCTCGACAAGGAGCAGAAGATCGCCCGCCCGCGGCAGATCTACGTCGGCTACGGGGAGCGCCCGTACCAGAGTGCGCTGACGGAGAAGGGCCGGACGACGTCGAAGGACTCGATCCGGAAGTAGCGGGTAGCGCGTAGCGCGTAGCGGGTAGCAACGACGACGGGCCGGCCTCTGTGAGAGTGCCGGCCCGTCGTGCTCTTGCCACTCGCTACGCGCTACGCGTTACCCGCTCCCGCCTCCGCGCCAAGAATCGCGACGGTGTCCCGATTCAACCGTGCCGCGCCCTGCACCGAGGCGGCGAGCGACCGGCCGGCCGCCGACAGCGAATCGCGCAGCGCGGCGTCCTCGTGGACGCGCCGCATCGCGGCGGCCAGCGCGTCGGGGTCACCGGGCGGCACGAGGACGGCCTGCGATTCGTCGATGAATCCTTCTGTCGCCGAGCCGCGGGAGATGATCACCGGCTTGCCGAGCGCCATCGCGTCGAGCACCGTGCTGATGCCGGCGTTGCAGATCGTGTCCGGCTGGATCGGGAGGACCACCGCACGGCAGTGGGTGAGCAGCGTCAGCCAGCTCTCGCGCCCGCCTTCGTCCACGACCTCGCGCAGCGTCGGCGGCAGCGCGACGCCCTCGGCGAGGTGCGTGCCGTGCGCGCGGAGCACGCCCGTCGGCTGCCGCAGCAGCACGCTCGGCACGGCGCTTCGCGCGCAGGCGGCGATGAACGTCGGGATGTCGCGATAGGTCCGCCCGAGCTGGAGGAAGAAGCCGTCGTCGCGGACCTCGAGGGGTCCGGCCTGCAGCGTCTCCCACAGGTTCACCTTGAAGGGGATGATGCGTGCGCGCTCGGGCGTGATGCCGAAGCTGCGCGCGTATCCGCTCAGGTCGTGGTGGTAGAGCACGAAGAAGGACACGCGGCGCAGGAGCAGGCGCTTGGCCGCGGCCACGAGGCGCTGCCGCAGAGTGCGCGGCCGGCTCAGGACGATGTCGCGCGAGACGAGGCGGAAGCGCCGCGGCACGACGAGCGACAGGACGCAGAACCAGAGGAGCCGCGTCGTGTCGGTGTCCACGACGACGAAGTCGTCGTCGCGCGCGGCGAGGTAGTCGCGCAGCGCGTCGCGGGGGCCGGAGCCGGCCGCGAGCGGCCGGTGCTCGAGCCGCCACCCGTCGAGCGTCGCCTCGCCGAGGTGGTCCACGTTCGACCGGACGCGGAGGGTCCGTGCGGCAGCCACGCCAGGCGTCGGCGCCGTCGTCGCGGCGGCCGTCACGCGGCGCCCTCCCCGCATCCCGACCGCGCGTGCGTCTCGCACACGGCGGTGAGCGGACAGGCGTCGCAGCGGCGCACGCGCGCGGTGCAGACGAGCGCGCCGAACTCGATGAGCGCCTGGTTGTGGGTCCACGCATCACGGCCGCGCCGCGGTAGCGACGCTTCCGCCAGCGCCCACGCGGTCCGGAGCGCGGCACCCGACTTCGGGGCGAGGTCGGGCGCGAAGACCCGGCGCATGACGCGGGCGACGTTCGTGTCCACGAGCGGCGCGCGCCGCTCGTAGGCGAAGGAGGCGACCGCGCCGGCGGTGTATGCGCCGATGCCGGGAAGGGTGCGAAGCGACGCCGGGTCGGCGGGCAGCGTTGCGCTCGTGTCGTCGGCGGTCACGGTGCGGGCGAGGCGGTGCAGGTTGCGGGCGCGCGCGTAGTAACCAAGCCCACGCCACGCATCCGTCACCTCGTGCACCTCGGCTTCGGCGACGTGTCGGAGCGTGGGGAAGCGCGAGAGGAACGCTGGATAGTAGTCGAGGACGCGCGAGACCTGCGTCTGCTGGAGCATCAGCTCGGAGACGAGCACCTGATACGGGTCGCGGGTGCGGCGCCAGGGCAGGTCGCGGCTGTGGCGTCGATACCAGGCGCGGAGGCGGCGACCGAACTCGCGATAGCGCTCGGGCGGAATCGCGGTCGGGTCCGCCGTCGCCGTCGCCGTCGCGCGCGACGGTCGCTTCGCCTTCGGCCGCCGCTCGCGCGTGCTCACTGCGGCGTCCAGCGCGGATGCGCGGTGAACAGGCCGTCCACGAAGCCGATGTGGTGCGCCAGGTAGAGGCCGAAGCAGGCGCTCGCGACGCCCGAGGCGACGCGCAGGCCGTTCTGCAGTCGCACCACGTGCGCTCCCGCGTAGGCCGACGGCAGCGCGATGGCGAGGGTGACGACGGCCATGCCGAGGATCGTGCCGAGCGAGAACACGACGAGCGCCGCCGCAGCCCATCGCGGATCGGGGATCAGCGACATGACGAGCAGCGTCGCGGCGCCCGAGCCGGCGAGTCCGTGGACGGTGCCGACGAGGAGCGGCGGCAGCGACGCGGGGCGCGACGCCGTGCCGGGGCCGGCGCGAAAGCCGCCGACGGTGTTGAAGACGCCGAGCGCGACGAGCATGACGGCGACCGCGAACTCCATCGAGAGCCCGACGCGCGGGCTGATCGAGAGCTTGAAGAGGATGATCGCGCCGCCGACGGCGGCGATCGTCACCGTGTGGCCGAGCCCCCAGAGCGCTCCGATGCCGGCGGCGCGCCACGCCGAGCGCTCGCGGGTCACGATCGTCGTCACGGCGACCACGTGGTCCGGGTCGGTCGCGTGACGCATCCCGAGCAGGAAGCTGGCGAGGAGGGTGACGGCGAGCAGCGCGAGCATCGCGGGTGACGAGAGGAGGCGGTCGTGCGGTCCAGTACGTGAGATCGGCGGCGATCCGGGCGCGCGTACCGGCACGCGCCGGCTGGCAACTTAAGCAGGCCGTCGCCCCCGGCGCACCTTTCGCCCGGTGCCCGCCGCGCGACCGCCGCGCGGGCACGAATGCCGTGCCGAGAATGAGCCTCCGCGGGCACGAGTATCGCATGGTCCTGAGGGCCCCCTTACATTTCTGCTGCAGTGCGCACTCCGGCCCGCGCACGGCTCACCCTTCTTCCTGTCGAGTACCGCGAGATGTCCGATCGTCTGCAAGACGTGGTCGCGGGCGTGCTGCGCCTGCCCCCGGAGTCCATCACCGATGACATCGGGTTCGGCCTCACGCCCGAATGGGACTCCCTGAACCACATCTCGCTCATGCTGGCGATCGAGGAGGCGTACGGGATCACGCTCTCGGACGACGACGTGGTGGAGCTGACGACGGTCGGCGCGATTCGCAGCCACCTCGGCCGCGCGCCAGGCGTAGCGGCGGGCGAGCAGGCGTGACGCTCGACGCGGTCGCCGGCCGCTCGCTGCGCACCGGCTTCCTCGCGCGCGCGGCCGAGCAGCCGGACGCGCCCGCGCTGGTCGTCGCCGGAAGCACGGTGACCTACGGCACGCTGGAGCGGCAGGCGCGGGTGCTCGCGGCCGCGATCACCGCGGACGGCACGCGCGGCGTGGAGCGCGTCGGCGTCTTCGCCTACCGCAGCGTCGTCGCCTACGCCGGGACGCTCGGCGCGCTGTGCGCGGGCGCGGCGTTCGTCCCGCTCAGCCCCAAGTTCCCCGTCGAGCGCACGCGGCAGATGCTGCGCAGCGCCGCGCCGGAGGCGATCGTCGTGGACAAGGCGTCGGCGCCGCTGCTCGCCGAGGCGCTCGCCGGCCTCGAGTTGCGGCCGCGCGTCATCGCCCCGGAGCCGGGCGTCGCGGCGGCGCTCGTCGCCCAGGGGCTCGATGTGGTGGGGGCGGACGAGCTGGCGGGGGTCGCGCCGCTCGCCGAGCTCCCGCCCGCACTCGACGACGACGTCGCGTACCTGCTCTTCACCTCCGGCACGACCGGTGTGCCGAAGGGTGTCGCGATCACGCACGCGAACGTGCTGGCGCTGCTCGACGTCGCCGCGCAGCGGTACGCGCTGACGCCGGCGGACCGCTGCTCGCAGACGTTCGACCAGACGTTCGACCTCTCGGTGTTCGACCTGTTCGTCGCCTGGGGCGCGGGAGCGTGCGTCTACGTGCCGCAGCCGATCGACCTGCTCGCGCCCGTGCGCTTCGTGCAGAAGAACGGGCTGACGCTCTGGTTCTCGGTGCCGTCGGTCGTGGCGCTCGCCGTGAAGAAGAGCATGCTGCACCCGGGCGCGATGCCGACGCTGCGCTACAGCCTGTTCTGCGGCGAGCCGCTCCCGGAAGCGTCGGCGCGCGCGTGGCAGACGGCGGCGCCGGCGTCGCGCGTCGAGAACCTGTACGGCCCGACCGAGCTGACGATCTACTGCTTCGAGCACGTGTGGCGCGACGGCGAGGCGACGCAGGAGAACGGCATCGTCTCGATCGGGCGGCCGCTGCCCGGACTCGGCGCGCTCGTCGTGGACGACGACCTGCGGCCGGTACCCGACGGCGAGCCGGGCGAGCTGCTCGTCTGCGGGCCGCAGACGTCGCCCGGCTACTGGCGCGACGCGACGAAGACGCGCGAGCGGTTCGTGGACGTGCCGCTCTCGCCGACGCGCGTGAAGCGGTTCTATCGCACCGGCGACCGCGTCGTACGCGGCGCCTCGGGCGACTACACCTACCTCGGGCGCGCCGACAACCAGATCAAGGTGCTCGGCTTCCGCGTCGAGCTGGGCGAGATCGAGGCGGTGCTCCTGCGCGACGGCAACGCGGTGCAGGCGATCGCCGTCGGCTGGCCGGTGGAGGACGGGCGCGCGGCGGGGATCGTCGCCTTCGTGACCGGCGTGACGGTGCCCGGCGAGGAGCTGGTGCGCGTCGTGTCGCGCACGCTCCCGACCTACATGGTGCCGAGCCGCGTGATCGTGCTCGACGAGATGCCGCTCAACGCGAACGGCAAGATCGACCGCCGCGCCCTCGCCGCGCAGCTCGACGACGCGGCGCCCGTCGCCTGAGCGTGGCGGCAGCGTGAGCGACACGGCGGCGTCGCCCGTGGTCGAGCTCAGTGCCGACGTGGCGCGTCACGCGGACGACTGCGTCGCCCTCGCGGCGGCGGCGTCGGCGGCGTACGACGCGTTCGTCTTCCACGCGCCGGCGCGCGCCGAGCAGGTCGCGCGCTTCCTGTTCGACCGCGGCATCGCGGAGTTCAGCCCGCCGGCCGCCCGACTGCTCCTCTCCGCCGGGCGACCGGTCGGCATGTTCGCGCTCCTGCCGGCGGAGCTGCTCCGCAAGCGGCGGCTCGCGGCGACGTGGGCGATGACGCGCGAGCCGTCGCTCGGCGTGGATCCGGACGCCATGCGCCGCCTCAAACTGGCGGCGGGGACGCTGATGCGCGTCGAGGACGGGGACGCGTACCTCGCGCGCATCGCCGTCCACCCGGACGCGTCCGGCCGGGGGCTCGGGCAGCTGCTGCTGCGGGAGGTGGTGGCCGAGTCGCGCCGGATCGGCGCGGCGCGATGCGTGCTCGACGTCGCCAGCGACAACGACCGCGCGATCGCGCTGTACCGCCGTGCCGGCTTCGCCGAGGTCGGCCGGGCGGACGTCGAGGACGCCGCCGCCGGCCGCAGGCTCGGCCATCTGCACCTCGCGCTGACGTTGTAGTCAGGCGCCTCCGCGCGGCCGGCGCGTTACGCTGGCCGCCGTGGTCCGTGTTACAGGTAGCGCGACCATCCCGCCCACGCCACGCCACCCTCCGTTGCCCAGCGTCTTCCGCCAACTGGCCACGTCCGACCACCCGACCGCGCAGCTCGCGCGGCGGTCCTATCGCGGCATCGCGCGCTTCTCGCTGCCCGCGCCGCGCGTGCTGTTCGTGCCCGTGCTCTACCTCGTGCTGTTCCTGCGCGAGGTGTACTACTTCGTGGCGCGCGTGTTCTTCTGCGAGCCACTGTTCAAGGCGTACTGCGCGTCGTACGGCAAGGGCGTGCGCACCGGCCCGTTCCTGCACTGGGTGGACGGACGCGGCCGCATCGTGCTCGGCGACGACGTGCTCGTGGACGGCAAGTGCAACTTCGGGTTCGCGGCGCGCTTCGCCGAGGCGCCGACGCTGACCATCGGGTCGCACACCGGCATCGGTCACAACTGCTCGTTCGCCGTCGGCAAGGCGATCACGATCGGCGAGCACTGCCGGATCGGGCAGGACGTGCTGATGTTCGACTCGAGCGGACACCCGTCGGACCCCGCGGCGCGGCTCGCCGGCGCGCCACCCGACCCCGAGAGCGTGAAGCCGATCGTCATCGAACGCAACGTGTGGATCGGGCGCGGCGCCGTCATCTTCCCCGGCGTGACCATCGGCGAGAACTCCGTCGTCGCCGCGCATGCGGTGGTGCTGGCGTCGGTGCCGGCGAACAGTCTCGTCATCGGCAACCCGGCGCGCCGGATGGCCGGCGTCTGATGACCTCGCCCGTGTCGTCGCCCGCACGCGCCCACGCGGCGCCCGGCGAGACCGCCCCGGTGTCCGCCATGACGCCGCCCGGCCGCGGCGTCCGCTCGCCGCACCGAACGCGGACGCTCGCGCGGATGGCCGCCGGCGCGACGGTCGCGGTGATCGCGCTGTGGAGCATCCGTGTGCTCTTCCTGCCACTGGGCTTCGACCAGGGCGAGTTCGTCTGGGTCGGCGACATCATCCGCCACGGCGGGCTGCCCTATCGCGACGCCTGGGACACGAAGGGTCCGCTCGCGTACTACCTCGGCGCGCTCGCGCGCGTGCTCTTCGGCCGCAACGAGTGGGGCGTGCGCGCGTTCGACCTGCTCGTCTTCTTCGCCGGGCTGAAGGGCGTCGCGGTGCTCGCCCGCCGCTGGGGCGGCGACCGTGCAGTGGCGCTGAGCGCGTGCGGCGTTCTCGCGCTGCGCTACGCGACGCTCGACTACAACAACACCGCGCAGCCGGACGGCTGGGCGGCGGTGATCCTGGTGGGCGCGGCGCTGGCGCTGTCGGGCGACTCGCGCCGCGCCGCCGGCCGGCTCGCGCGATTCGTGCTCGCCGGCGCGCTGATCGGTGCGACGACGCTCGTCAAGCCGACGTACGGGCTGTTCCTGCTCGCGCCGGCGGCGTATGCCGCGGCGGAGTGGAGCACGAGCGGCGGCGATCCGAAGCGGCATCGGCGCCTGGCGGCGGCCACGCTGGCGACGGGCGTCGGGTTCGCCGTGACGATCGCCGGGGCGGTGCTCTGGTTCGCCGCGCACGGCGCGCTCGACGCCTTCCTGGACGTGCATCTGCGATGGACGACGGCGGTGTACGCGGGGACGGGAACGCCCTGGCTGTTGCGGGTCGTGGAGATCGCGACGACGTGGCTCGCCGGCCCGTTCGCGATCACGCTGCCGTTCGTGGTCGTCGGCGCCGTCACGTTGTGGGCGCGACGCCGGGCCGCGGCGTGCTACACGCTGGCGTGGCTGCTGGCGGCGGTCGCCAACACCGCCGTGCAGGGAAAGTTCTTCCTGTATCACTGGCTCCCGCTCTACGCGCCGCACGCGCTGCTCGCCGGCTTCGGACTGGCGGCCTGCTATCAAGCGGCGCGGCGCGACGAGACGACGGATGCCACCGCCACCGACCTCGCGGCTGGGCGAACGTCGCCGGTCCGGGTGCTGTACCTCGCGGCCGCCGGCGTGCTCTGGTGCTCGATCGCGCTCGGGCCCGTCTACGATCTGTACCGGTGGGCGAAGGCGGAGCTCCGGTCGCAGACGCGCGTGGCGTACTGGCAACGCGAGTTCGGCCTCGACGGCTGGCAGCCCGATTCCTGGCACGGCATCGAGCGATACATCGTCGCGCGCACGAGGGCGGGGGACCCGGTGCTGCTGCTCGGTGGAAATCCGGGGCGGCTCGCGATCGCCGACCGCCGCTTTCCCGGCCGCTTCGGGATCGCGCTGCCCCTCATACTCGGAGAAGGCACCCCGGCGCGCGACGCGTACCGGCGCGAGTTCCTAGAGGCGCTCCGCGCGACACCGCCCGTGTACGTCGTGCGGGCGCGGCCGGACGTGTGCGAGAGCGAGCGGTGGGCCGGCTATCACTGCGTGCGCGACTTCCCGGAGCTGGACTCGCTGCTCGCGCGGGACTACCACGCCGAGACCGTGATCGCCGGCCGCGACCTGCTGCGGCGCAATCGGTAGCGGGCGACGGCCGCGCGGTCGTCGCGCGGCCGCCGCGCGCCTCAGCTCACCTTTCGCGTCTTCTTCCGCAGGAAGTCCATGAGGATGAACTGGCCGAGCGTCATCGTGTTGGTGAAGTAGGCCTTGCCCTTCGAGATCTCGCTGACGCGCTTGACGAACTCGACGAGGGCGCGGTCGCGGGCGAGCATGAAGGTGTTGATCATGATCCCCGACCGGCGGCAGGCGGCGACCTCCTTCAGCGTCTGGGCGATGACGGTCGCGTCGAGGCCCATCGAGTTCTTGTAGATCTGGCCGTTCGGCATCGTCAGCGCGCTCGGCTTGCCATCGGTGATCATCACGATCTGGCGCATGTCCT
The DNA here is from genome assembly GCA_035554795.1 of Gemmatimonadaceae bacterium. Lineage (GTDB taxonomy): Bacteria > Gemmatimonadota > Gemmatimonadetes > Gemmatimonadales > Gemmatimonadaceae > DATMHT01. Next base: position 29,486 of record DATMHT010000068.1, read on the forward strand.
TCTTCTGCGCGAGGAGGAGGCGTCGCGACAGCTTGAGCCCCTCGGCGGTGTTCGTGTGATAGGGGCCGACCTGCGCGTGGGCGAGCGTCGCCAGCGGGATCTCCTCGGCCGAGTCGTGAAAGAGGACGACCTTGATCGTGTCGCCGGGGAACTGGGTGCGGATGAGGTGCGTGAGCGCGAGCGCGACCTTCTTCGCGGGCGTGAAGCGGTCCTCGCCGTAGAGGATCATCGAGTGCGACGTGTCGAGCATGAGCACCGTCGCGCACGACGAGCGGTACTCCGCCTGACGGACCATGAGGTCCTCGTAGTCGAGATCGAGCGGGACGTCGAGACTGCCGGTGCGGGCGAGGGAGCTCTTGAGCGTCTCGTTGACGTCGAGGTTGAGGACGTCGCCGAACTCGTACTGCTTGGTGTAGCCGTCGGCCTCGATGCCGGTGGCGAGATACGGCGTGTCGTGGCTGCCGAAGCTCGACTTGCCTAACGAGCCGAGGATCCCGCGCAGCGTCTTGTAGCCGAGGAAGTCGATCCCCTTGTCGGTGAGGTTGAACTGGACGTCGCGCGACGCGGCGTGGGCGAGGCCGCCCTTGCCGGTGACCGGCTGCTGGCTGCCGGGCATCTGGGGCGGCGCGCTCACGCTCAGGTAGCCCTCCTCGGCGAGGCGCTGCACGAGCTCGTCGAGGAGCTTGGCGAGCTTCGCCTCCGCCTCCTCGTCGCCATCGCCGCGGAGCGCCTCGAGCATCTCCGGGGTGAACTGCCCGCTCTCGATGAGCGCGTTCAGGATCGCTTCCTTGAGAGCGTCGAGGGAACGGTCCTCAGGCTCGCCGCCGAAGTCGCCCCAGTACGGGTGGCTCATCTTGCCGCCGGCGAACCCCGACTGGAGCAGGAAGTCCGCGAGCTTGTCGAGCAGCGACTGGAGGTCGACCGCGTCAGCGGTCTCGGGAGAGAACTTCGTGTAGGTATGGAAGCGCATCGCGGGCGGGACTCGGGGCTCGGGCTCGGGACTCGCGGTCCCCTCTCCCTTTCAACCCTACAGCGCGGGCGAAAGTGCCGCGAGGGCAGCGGCGCAAGAGTGATGCGCAACGGGTGACTATTTTGCCTCTACGCGCCGCCCGAGCCCCGAGCCCCGAGTCCCTGCTTGTCTCGCTCCATCTCCCTCGCCCCGATCAACCCGTTTCGCGTCCTCGTCACCCACCGGAACTTCCGGCTTTTCTGGGTCGGCCAGACGCTGTCGCTGATCGGGACCTGGATGCAGTCCATGGCGCAGGGGTGGCTCGCGCTCGAGCTGAGCAACAGCGCCTTTCTCGTCGGGCTCGTCAGCGCGATCGGATCGCTGCCGGTGCTGATCTTCTCGCTGCACGCCGGCGCGGTCGTGGACCGGGTGGACAAGCTCAAGCTCGTGATCGCGATGCAGTCGCTGATGCTCGTCGAGGCGACGCTGCTCTGGTGGTTCACCTGGTCGGGGCACATCACGATCGTCTGGCTGCTGGCGCTGGCCGCGGCGAACGGCCTGTTCAGCGCCTTCGAGATCCCGGCGCGTCAGGCGCTGATGGTGGAGCTCGTGGCGCGCGAAGACCTGCACGACGCGATCGCGCTCAACTCGAGCGGCTTCAACCTCGCGCGCATTCTCGGGCCGTCCATCGCGGCGGCGGTGATCGCGGGCGCCGGGCTGGCGTGGTGCTTCGCGCTGAACGCCGGCAGCTATCTCGCGGTGCTGGTCGGCCTGTTCATGATCCAGCTGCCGGCGCGCGGGGCGATGACGGGCCGGCTGTTCGGGCGGACGGGCGAGGGCGTGCGCGAGGGGCTCCGCTACATCAGGACGACGCCGGAGATCTCGGCGCTGATGAAGCTCGTCACCGTCTATTCGGTGCTCGGCATCCCCTACCTGACGCTGATGCCGGTGGTCGCGCGCGACCTGCTGAAGACGGGCGCGGCGGGGTACGGGGTGCTGCTGGCGTTCGTCGGCGTCGGCGGGCTCGCGGGCGCACTCTTCCTCGCCGGCGTCGGGCAGCGGTTCCGGCGCGGCCGGATGCTGCTCCTCTCCTCGTTCTCCTACGCAATCCTGCTCATCGCCTTCTCGCTCGCCCGCTCGGTGACGGTGGCGCGCCCGATCCTGCTGCTCGCGGGCTTCACGATGATCGTCAACAGCGCGCTGGCCAACGGTGCGCTGCAGTCGATCGTCCCCGACGCGTTCCGCGGCCGCCTGATGGCGGTCTACTCGTTCGTCGTCGTCGGGCTGTCGCAGGTCGTCGGCGCGTTCGTGGCCGGCAGCGTGGCGCGCGCGGTGGGGGTGGACTGGGCGATCGGCGGCGGCGCGGCGCTGATCCTCGCGTACACGACGTACGCGTTCTGGAAGCATCCGGAGGTGCGGGAGTTGTGAGAGCGGGTAGCGCGTAGCGGGTAGCGCGTAGCGGGCGACCTCGGGATGTCCCGAGCGGCCATTCCCGCGACGCGCTACCCGTTACCCGCTACGCGACTCGAACTTCTCCCGCGCCAGCCGGATCACCACCTCGGCGGCGCCGTCAATGCCGAGCCAGCCGGTGTTGACGCAGACGTGATAGTGCTCGTGCGCGCACCACGACCGGTTCCAGTTGCGCCGTACGTACTGCTCGCGGTGGCGGTTCGTCTCGTCCACCAGCCGCTCGGCGTCGGGTCGGCTCAGCCCCTCGCGCTGGACGACGCGGTCTACCAGCGCCGAGCGCGGGGCGTAGCAGAAGACGTGGAGCGCGTCGCGCCGCTCGGCCAGCACCGACTGCGCGCCGCGACCGACGACGACCACCGGGCCCTCCGCGATCGCGCGCTGCATCACGCGGCGCGTCACGTCGAGCATGCGCTCCTCGAACGACGGCATCGCGGCGCCGACGGCGGGCACGAACTCGGGAGTGCCGAGCGTCATCGCCGACGCCAGGCGCTCGGCGAGCGAGGGGACGCGCTCCTCACGGGCGACGATCGCGGCCGGCGTGACGCCGAGCTGTTCGGCGACCGCGTCCACGATCGCGTTGTCGAGCAGCGACCAGCCGAGGGCGCGCGCGATGGCCGCCGCGACCTCGGAGCCGCCGGAGCCGAACTGGCGCGAGACGGTGATGACGGACATGAAGGGGGGACGTGGGACGCGGGACAAGCGGGCAGTCGGTCCTAGTATATCGTGCGTGGCGTGGGCCGCGAGCCCCGAATCCCGAATCCCGAATCCCGCGTCCCGTGTCCCGTGTCCCGTGTCCCGTGTCCCGCGTCCCCCGTCCCCCGTCCCAGTTACTCCAGACTCTTGATCCTCAGCACCTCGACGACGTCGAAGCCGAGGGCCTGCCAGGCGTGCGCGGCGACCTCGTTGTCGGCGGCGTTGTGCAGACGCATCTCGCGCAGCCCGCGGTCGCGGCTCCACGCCTCCGCGGCGTCGAGCAGTGCGTGCAGCACCCCCGTCTGCCGGGCCTCGGGGACGACGTACACCGAGGCGACGTAGGCGTAGCGCGCGGGGAAGAGGAGCGGCGAGCCGGCCGCGTCCACGCAACGAAGGATGCCGACCACCGCGCGCCGCGCGCCGCGGCCACGCTCGGCGAGGAAGGTCACCTCCTGCTCCGACTCGAGCTGGGAGGCGAAGAGCCGGCGCGCGCGCTCCGGCAGGTCGGGGCGGAGGCGACTGTAGACCGGGTTCTCCGCGTGCTCGCGCAGCAGCGCGACGCGCAGCTCGACGACCGTGGCGAGGTCGGCGATGGTGGCGGGGCGGACAGTCAGGTTGGCGGTTGGCGGTTTGTGGTCGGCGCGAGCCTGCGGCGTATCGCGCCGACCGCTGCGCGAGCCGTCCACCGCCGACCGCCGACCGCCGACCGCCTCTCTCACGCGCTCATCCCGCCGCCGAAGAGGTCCTGGTTGGGGCGGCGACGCTGCTCGTTGACGGCGCGGCCATACATGCCGGCGTCGGAGCGCGAGATCTTCTTGCGCGCGACGAGCGACTCGAGCACCAGCTCGCAGGCGGCCGCGGTGAGGGGAGCGTCGCTCTTCGGCGCGAGTCCGACGTCGCGCACGAGGCGGATGAGACCGGGCACGCTCTCGAAGCCCTTGAGCACCGCCTCGGTCGAGACGTCGTCGGTCACCTGCAGGGCGCCGCCGCCGTCGAACCACATGACGATGTCGTCCGTGCTCGCGCCGCCCGCGCGCTCCTTGAACGTCGCGTCGGCCGCGCGGCGAATCAGCTCGCGCGCGATCACGTGGCCGCCGACGAGCTCGCCCTCGTACTCGAGCTCGATCTTGCCGGTGATGGCCGAGAGCGCGGCGTAGACGTCGGCGATGCGCGGGACGACGCTGCGCTCACCGGTCTGCAGCGAGCGGCGCTCGGCGTTCGACACGACGTTCTCGAGCACGGTGATCGGCATGCGCTGCGAGACGCCGGAGCGCCGGTCGATGCGCTTGTCGGTGCGGGCCTCGAAGGCGATGCGCTCCACGACCTCGGCGATGAAGTCGGGAACGCGGACCTCGGTCGCCGGCCCACCACCGTCGACGGCCGCCGAGCGCTCGGTCCAGGCTTCCTGCTCGGTGATCGCCATCCCGAGCTCGACCGACTCGGGGTAGTGCGTGATGATCTCGCTCCCGATGCGGTCCTTGAGCGGCGTGATGATCTTGCCGCGCGCGGTGTAGTCCTCGGGGTTCGCGGTGAAGCAGAGGAGCACGTCGAGCGAGAGGCGGACGGGGTAGCCTTTGATCTGGACGTCCCCCTCCTGCATGATGTTGAACAGCCCGACCTGCACCTTGCCGGCGAGGTCGGGGAGCTCGTTGAGCGCGAAGATGCCGCGGTTAGCGCGCGGGAGCATGCCGTAGTGCATCGTGAGCTCGTCGCCGAGGACGTGCCCGCCGCGCGCGGCCTTGATCGGGTCCACGTCGCCGATGATGTCGGCGATCGTGACGTCGGGGGTCGCGAGCTTCTCGACGTAGCGGTACTCGCGCGGCACCCACGTGATCGGCGTGTCGTCGCCGGCTTCCTCGATGAGGCGCCTGGCGAACTTCGAGATCGGCGCGAACGGGTTGTCGTTCACCTCGCTGCCGGCGACGACGGGGATGACGTCGTCGAGCAGCGTCGTGATCGAGCGCAGGATGCGCGACTTCGCCTGGCCGCGCAGCCCGAGGAGGATGAAGTTGTGCCGCGAGAGGAGGGCGTTGACGATCTGCGGCATGACGGTCTCCTCGTAGCCGATCACGCCGGGGAAGAGCGGTCCGCCGGCGGCGAGGCGCACGAGGAGGTTCTGCCGCAGCTCGTCCTTGACCGAGCGCGTCCGACGCTCGGGGGCGGCGAAGGGGGAGCGCGAGAGCGCGCCGAGGGTCTCGGGAAGTGACGTCAAAGAACGCTCCGGTACGGTGGCGGTGAGGCGGGCGATGGCCGCAAGAACCGTTCGCGGCCTCCTCGCTCCTCAACACCGGTCAGCACGAGGAAGTTCATTCCGGCCCGGGCGCGCGAAGCGCCCACTTCGGGACGAGCCTTCGATGAAGAATGCGCCGCAGATCAACGCAGATCAACGCGGATACTTCCACGACGCTTGCGATCGTTGCGGAAGGCGAGGCGCCTGAAGCTCGGTCGGGGCCCGAAGTTCAGGAGGAGACCGACCTCCAGGTCGGTGGCACGGAGGTAATTGAGCAGCTGCCTCTCATGGAGATCCTCCAGCCTGCGCGCCGCCTTGAGCTCAAGAATCACTGAGCCTTCCACGACGAGGTCTGCGCGGAAGAAGCCCAGCGCCCTCCCTCGGTACGCTACCTCGATCGACGCTTCTTCCTCGGCGACGAGGCCGGCGTCGCGAAGGGTCAGCGCCATCGCCCGCCGATAGACCGATTCCAGGAAGCCGATGCCGAGATCGTTGTAGACGTCGAAAAAAGCTCCGATGATCCGGCGGGTCAGCTCCGCGCCGACTACTCGCTGGCCGCCCGAATGAATGCCATCGCGAGACGCATCTGCGTTCATCTGCGGCGCCACCTCCGAGAGAGCAGGACCTTTCGGCCGCACTCAGGCTCAGTCCGCCGCCGAGACCTCGACGAGATTGTCGTAGAACACCGGCCCGCCGCCGAGGTCGGTCTCGCCCTGCGAGGTCGTGTCGTTCACGGAATGGCCGTCGGGGGAGAGCTTCGTCCACCAGATGGACGGCGCCCACGCCACGCCCTCGCGGATACCGTCGGAGAGACGGAGCTGGGCGGTGAAGTGGCCGCGGTCGTTGTGGACGACGACGCGCTCGCCCGTCGCGAGCCCGCGTCGCGCCGCGTCGCGCGGGTGCAGGACGCATTCGGGCTCGGCGCCGCGGCGCAGCGAGTCCACGTTCACGAACGTCGTGTTCAGGAACTGGTGCCGCGGCGACGAGATGAGCTGCAGCGGATAGCGGGCGGCGAGCGCCGGCGCCGTCTCCGGCAGCTCGCGCGGGGGCGTGTAGGTCGGCAGAGGGTCCATCCCCATCGCGGCCAGCCGTTCCGAGTACAGCTCGCACTTCCCGCTCGGCGTCGGAAAGCCACCCTCGGCGTAGGGCAGGTACGGGCGCGGCACGTTGAGCCGTACCCAGCCGTCGGCCATGAGGCGCTCGAAGGTGACGCCGCGCATGCGCTCGTGCCCGCTCGCCAGTGCCTGCCGGATGAGCGTCTGGTCGTCGTCGCGGAACTCGGGGCCGTGCAGCGGCGACTCCGGCCCCATGCGCGCCGCGACGCGCGCGGCGAGGAGGCGGAAGATCTCGCTGTTCGGCTTCGCCTCGCCGAGCGGCGCGATCGCCGGCCGGTTGAGCGTCGCGTAGAGGTGGCCGTAGGCGAGATGCACGTCCCAGTGCTCGAGCTGCGTCGTCGCCGGGAGCACGATGTCGGCCCAGTCGGCGGTGTCGGTCTGGAAGTGCTCGAGGACGACGGTGAACAGGTCTTCGCGCGCGAGCCCGCGGCGGACGGTGCCGAGCTCCGGCGCGACCGCCGCCGGGTTCGAGTTGTAGACGACGAGCGCCTGCACGGGCGGACCGCCGACCCCGGCGTCCTCACGCGTGAGCGCGTCGCCGAGCCGGATCATGTTGATCGTGCGCGCCGGTGGGCCGAGGTCGGGACGCTGGAGGGCGTCGGTGTCGAACTTGAAGTTCGCGCTCGTCGAGAGCTGCACGCCGCCGCCGGGCCGGCGCCAGTGGCCGCTCACCGCCGGCAAGCAGGCGATGGTGCGCACGGCCATGCCTCCGCCGTAGTGGCGCTGCAGCCCGTAGTTGACGCGGACGAAGCACGCCGTCGCCCGCCCGTACTCGCGCCCCAGCTCGGCGATGCGCGCGGCGGGGAGACCGGTGATCGCGGCGACACGCTCGGGCGGATACTCCTTCACCCGCTCGCGGAGCCCGTCGGCGCCCACGGTGTAGCGGGCGAGGTAGTCCTCGTCGGCGAATCCTTCGGCGAACAGGACGTGCATCATCCCCAGCGCGAGCGCCGCGTCGGTCCCCGGACGGATCGGGAGCCACTCGTCGCACTGCTCGGCGGTGCGCGTGCGGATCGGGTCGATGGCGATCAGCTTCGCGCCGTGCTTGCGCGCTTCGAGCAGGTGCGGCCAGAGGTGCGGGTTCGACGACAGCGTGTTCGTCCCCCACAGCAGCACGAGGTCGCTCGCCGCGGCACCCTCGCCGTCGGCGCCGATGTTCGCGCCCACCGTCATCCGCATCCCGACCGCCCCGGCCTCGGCGCAGATGGTCCGCGCCAGGCGCGAGGCGCCGAGTGCGTGGAAGAAGCGGCGGTCCATGGAGGAGCCCTGGATGAGCCCCATCGTCCCGGCGTACGAGTAGGGGAGGATCGCCTGCGGCCCGTGCGGCCCCCGCGCGACCGCGGCCAGCCGCTCGGCCACCTCGTCGAGCGCGTCATCCCACGACACCGGCTCGAACTGCCCGCTCCCCTTCGGCCCGACGCGGCGCAGCGGCGTCGTCAGCCGGTCGCGGTGATAGGTGCGCTCGAGGTAGCGGTTCACCTTCGCGCAGAGAAAGCCCTGCGTGAACGGGTGCTCCGGATCGCCGGCGATGCGCACGGCGCGCCCCGCCTGGTCCACCGTCACGAGCGTGGCGCAGGTGTCGGGGCAGTCGTGCGGACAGGCGCCGCGCACGGTGGTCGTCGGGGCCGCCGCGGCGTCGTCCGCGGCGCGGCGGGCGCGCGGGGTGACGGGAGCGGCGGCGGTGCTGGAGGCGGGCGGGGTCATGCGCGGATCCTCGCGGCGGTCGCCGGCGGAGGGCGTGTCCTCGGCCAGATCGTCGGCCCACCGGCGGCGTGCCGGCGGCGTGCCGGCGGCGTGCCGGCGGCGTGCCGGCGGCGTGCCGGCGGTCGACACTGGACGATCAAGCTAGCATCGTCGACGCCGCACATGAAGGATCGCCAACGGAACGGCGACGTCCCACGCCGCGGGTCGCGAGCGAACGTCTTACGGCGCCGAGAGTTGACGACCTCGTCGCTCTTGACAGGGCAACCGCAGCCCCTATCTTTTCGCCCGCCGATCCGAGTCGCGCGTTCGCGCGCTGGACAGCGGCTGTGTCGTCCACACGCCACCTCCCCAAGGAGATTTCATGAAGCGCCTGGCCCTCGTTGCCGCAGTCCTGACCCTCGCCGCCTGCACCACGAAGGAAACGAAGACCGAGACGACCGACTCGGCCGCCATGATGGCCCCGGCCCCGGCGCCCGCCGCGACCGACACGGCGATGAAGATGGACACGACGATGAAGCACGACAGCACGATGAAGATGGACACGACGAAGAAGACGACGACCACGACCACGACGACGACCAAGAAGCCGTAATCGGGTCAGCTGGTTCGCAGGTTCGAAGGGCCCGGCGCTCGCGCGCCGGGCCCTTCTCATTTTCCCTCGCGGACGCCGCGAGCGCCGCCTATTACTCGTCCGGCGCGCCGAGTGCATCGGCGAGCGCCGCCAAGCGGCGGCCGAACTCGGGCTCCTGGACGACGGGGAGCGCGCCCGTCACCGGCACGTCGGCGCTCAGCTCGACCCAGGAGACGCAGCCGGCGTAGCGCCGCTCCTCCGGGACGTCCACGGGCCCGCGAAGCCGGGACAGCCGCACGGCGACGACCTGGACGCCCGGCCGGTTCCGGTAGTGGAAGCGCGACTCGACGGCCGACCAGGCCAGCCCGTGCTCGCCTTCGATCGCGCGGAGCCGGTCGAGATCGGACACGGTCCACACGGCGGCGACGTCGGCGACGTACTCGAGGCGGACGATGCCCTCCGGCGGCCGGCGCGCGTGGGCGGCGTCGAGCGTCGGCACGAAGCGCGGCGCGACCTCGGCGGCCTTCTCGTGGAAGTACGTCGGGTAGAGGAGGAAGCGGTCGTGGCGCACCTGGAAGCCGGCGCGCTGCTCGCGGATGCCGCCCTTCCGCACCATCGCGACGACGTCGCCGCGGGCCATGGCGTCCACGAGCACGGCCCACTCCTTCAACGCCGTCCGTTCGGTGGGATCGGATGTCATGCCTGAATCCTAACCGCGGTCGTCAGTCATCCATCGCCGTCCACCCGAACGCCTCGGGTACGCCGACTTCCGGTCGCATCTCCGGCCGCCAGCCGAGCTCGCGCTTCGCGAGATCGGAGCTGAACGGGTTGTCGCGCGTGATGAAATCGAGCGAGGCGCGCGCCATCAGCGCCGCCGACGGGCCGCGCAGGAGGGAGACGGCGCGCGTGGCGACGCCGACGGTGGCGCGGGCGAGCGGCACGGGGATGGAGACGAGCCGCACGCGGCGGCCGAGCCCGCGCGCCGCGAGCCGGAAGAAGTCGGCGACGGTGACGTCGAAGTCGTTGGCGAGATTGTACGCCTTGCCGCCGGCGGCGTCGCTCGTCGCGGCGAGCACGGCACCCTGGGCGACGTTGGCGGCGTTGACGATCGAGAGCGTCGAGCGCCCGCCGCCCACCACCGGCACGACGCCGGTGCGGACGAGGCGGGCCATGCGCGGCACGAACTGCCGGTCGCGCCGCCCGTAGATCACGCACGGGCGCACCGCCGTCGCCCACACGCGGCCGCTCGCGTGCGCCTCGAGCGCGATCGCCTCCGACTCGCGCTTCGAGCGGGCGTAGTGGGCGCCGTCGGGGAGCGGGGCGAGCGGGGTGCGCTCGTCGGTCGGGCCGTCGTGCGCGTAGCGCGCGTCGGGGCCGTAGACGGCGACGCTGCTGAGCTGGAGCAGCCGCGCGCCGGCGCTCGCGGCGGCGCGCACGGCGTTGGCGGTGCCGTCCACGTTCGGCCGGCGGTAGGCCTCCCAGCCGCCGCGCGCGAGGATCGCGGCCGCGGTGTGGAAGACGACGTCGGTGCCGCGCGCGGCGGCGTCGAAGCTCGTGGGGTCGAGCACGTCGCCGCGGATGACGTCCGCGCCGAGCGGAGCGAGCCAGGCCGCCGCGCGCGGCTCGCGGACGAGGGCACGCACGCGCCAGCCGTCGTGCACCAGCCGCTCGACGACGTGCGAGCCGACGAGCCCCGTCGCTCCGGTGACGAGCGCGATGCTCACGGGCCGCCTAACGTGCGGCGCCCGGGAGCGCCGGCGGCGATGCGCTCCGCGCCCCGGTCAGCGGCCGAAGGGGACGGCGGTGACGACGGCGCGGAGCTCGCGCGGGATGGCCGCGGCGGCGTCGGCGCCGTCGCCGCTCTCGCCGCCCCAGCGCACCGCGACCGAGTCGCCGATGGCGAGCTCCCGGCGCACCATCGCGAGCGCGATCGGCCCGAAGCGCGGCGACAGCGCCGCCGTGCGCACGTCGCCGACCGGCTTGCCCGAGTCGTCGAAGAGCTGCGCGCGCTGGGGCGGCAGCTCGGTGTCCTCGGGGCGCGCGGCCGGAGCCGGCGCGCCGACGACGGCGTCGGCCGCCGCCGGCACCTCGAAGCGCAGCCCGCGCAGGAGTCGGTTCACGTGGCCGCGGAAGTGAACGCGCGCCACCGTCTCCTGCCCCACGTAGCAGCCCTTCGTGTACGAGATCGCGTGCAGGTCGTCGAAGTTGGCTTCCTGCGGGATCGTGTTCTCGTCCATGTCCATGCCCCACTCGGGGCGTCCGGCCTCCACGCGCGCGACCTCCCACGCGAGCAGGCCGCCGGGCGTCACGCCGCCCGCGTCGGTGAGCCGGCGCCAGAGGGCGGGGCCCGACTCGGCCGGCACGAACAGCTCGAACCCCTCGACCTCGAGGTCGGGGACGCGGGCGATCGTCACCGGCGCGCCGTCGAAGTCCACCGTGACGTGGCTGTAGAGCGGGAGCGCACCGATCGCCGCCGCGCCGACGCCGAGGGCGCGGTCCACGGCGTGTCGCGCCTGCGCGCCGAAGACGCCGAAGTCGCACAGCGCCTCGCTCTCGTCACGGTACGCGGCGAGCCGCGGGTTGACGAACTTGCGCACCATCTCGGCCCACGCGGCGGCCGCGCGCGGCGGCGCGTCCACGAGTAGCGACTCGACCTCCGCCTCCTCGCCCGTCGCGCCCGGCGCGGCCATCGCGAAGATGCGCAGGTCGGCGACGATCTTCCCCTTCGCCGTGAGCGCGGCGGCGTACTGGCCGTGGCCGGCCGGGAGTGCCTTCACGTCGTTGGTGACGAGCCCGGTCAGGATCTCGGCCGCCCGTGGGCCACTGAGGCGCATGCGGCCGCGGAAGCTGCGATCCACGAGCAGGGCGCCCGTGCGGAGCGCCGCGTGCTCGGCGAGCGGGTCGCCGTAGTGGAGGACGACGCTGCGCCCGGCGACTTCGCCGACGGAGGCGACGCGACCGGCGGCCGGCAGGGGGAGTGCGGTGGTCATCGCCGACGCGCCTCGGAGGTGCCTGACGAGTGTGAGCCCGCCCCGCCGACGGCGGCGAGGGCGAGGAGCGACGCCGGCGTCTGCCCGGCGAGCGACGGTACCGCGGCGTCGGCCTCGAGCGCGACGTGGGCCGCCACCGCGCCGACCGCGACGCAGCGCATCCCGGCCTCGTGCGCGGCGCGGATGCCGGCGGCGGAATCCTCCAGCACGATGGTCGAGCGCGCGAGGTCGCTCGCGCCGGCCGTGACGCCGCCGCTACCGCGACGCGCCAGCCGCTCCAGCGCGCGACGGTAGGGCGCCGCCGACGGCTTCGGCTCGGCGACGTCGTCCGCCGCGACGACGACGTCGAACGCGTCCTCGAGGCCGGCCAGCGACAGGATGAGAGACGCGTCGGCGCGGCGCGCGCGCGTGACGACGCCGAGCCGCGCCCGGCCGGCCGCGCCCTCGACGAAATCCCTCGCGCCCGGCGCGAGCGTCACGCCGGCGCCGATGCGGCGCGCGAACTCGCGCTCGGCGAGCAGCGTGACGAGGTCGGCCGTCGTCTCATCGTCACCGCGGCCGCGGATGGCGAGCGCGGCCCGGGCCGCCTGACGCGGCGCGAGGCCGACGCACGCCTCGTCGTATTCCGCGTCGCTCAGCGCCACTTCCTCGGCGGCCAGCGCCACGAGCAGCGCCGCGCGCCGCGCGTCGGCGGTGTCGGCGAGCACGGTCTCGAGCTCGAGGAGGAGGGTCGGGAGCGGCGGCACGCGGCGATGGTCTGGTGGCGAGGCGGATGCCTAACGAGCAGCGACGGCCGGCGGCGCGCCCGATCGGGCGCGCTCGTACGACTCGTCGAGCAGCTCGACCGGGTGCACGGCGCGCGCCGCCACGCCGGCGCGGTGGAGGCCGGCGCCGATCTGCATCAGGCAGCCGGGATTTCCGGTGGCGACCTCGGGCGCGCCGCTCTCGCGGATGCGCTCGAGCTTCGGCTTGAGCACCGCGTTCGACGTGTCGGGCTCGATGAGGTTGTAGATGCCGGCGCTGCCGCAGCACTGGTCGGCCGCCTCGAGGGGCACGAGCGTGAGCCCCTCGATCGCGCCGAGCACCTGCAGCGGCGGCGCGCTCACGCGCTGCGCGTGGAGCAGGTGGCAGGGCGCGTCGTACGTGACCGTCACCTCGAGCGGGCCGGCGGGCGCGGGGCCGGCGGCGGCGAGCAGCTCGCTCACGTCGCGCACCTTCGCGCTCACCGCGGCGGCGCGCTCGGCCCACACGGGGTCGTCGTGGAGGAGCTGTCCGTACTCCTTCATCATCGCGCCGCACCCCGACGCGTTCACCGCCACGTAGTCGCAACCGCTCTTCTCGAACGCCTCGACGTTGCGTATCGCGAGCTCGCGCGCGCCGGTGAGGTCGCCGGCGTGCGCGTGCAGCGCGCCGCAGCAGCGCTGGCCGGGCGCCGCGCAGTTGCGATAGCCATTCTCCTCGAGCACCCGCTCCGTGGCGCGGTTCGTCGGCGCCATGAGCCCTTCCATCACGCACCCGGTGAGCACGGCCGTGCTGCCGCGCGTGCCGTCACCCTTGGGCGTCCACTTTCGCCGCTCGATCGGCGGATCGGTGGCGGCGAGCATCGCCATCGCGAAGCCGAGGCGGCCGGGCAGGAAGCGGCCGAGCACGCGCGGCAGACCGGTGGCGCGGAAGAGGCGCGAGCCCGTCATCGCGAGTCCGAGGAGCCACGGACGCTTGAACGTCGCGAGGATGAGCCGCGCGATCGGCGGCATCCGCCGCTCGAGGAGCATCGTCGCGCGCATCCCTTCGAGCATGTGCCCGTACGGCACTCCCGAGGGGCACACCGTCTCGCAGGCGCGGCAGCCGAGGCAGCGATCGATGTGCTCCTTCACCGACGCGTCGCCGACGGAGAGCGAGCCCTCGAGCACGTGGCGCATCAGCAGGATGCGGCCGCGCGGCGAGTCGTTCTCGTCCTCCAGGTTCAGATACGTCGGGCAGGCCTGTAGGCAGAAGCCGCAGTGGACGCAGGCGTCGATCCCCGAGCGCACCGCGGCGAGCGGCGTGCCCGGGAGCGCGCAGGGAGCGCCGGCGGAGACGGTAGACGCCTCGGTGGCATCCTCCTTCACGGCGGGCGGCTGATGGCTCAACGACATCAATCCCCCAGGATCCCCGGGTTCAGCACCCCGTGCGGGTCGAAGGCGCGCTTCAACTGCTGGGACAACCGGTCGGCCACCGCGCTCGGTGCGAACTTCGACCAGAGTGCGTCGGGTAGGCGCTCGTAGACGCGCGCGCAGCTGGCGGTGCCGCCGCGCTTCGCGGAGAGCGCGGGGCGCAGCGAGGAGTCGTCGCCGGGGAGCGATGCACGCACGACGCCGCGCAGTGGAGAGCCGCACACCACCGAGCCGGGGACGCGCGCGCCGACGTACGTCGCCTCGTCCCATGTGGACGCGAACGCGCCCGGCGGCGCCGAGAAGCGCACCGCCGTCGCGCCGGGGAACTCGGCGCCCCGCAGCGCGCTCCACGCCTCCTCCGGCGCTTCGGCGATCGGACCGCGAAGCAGAGGGCCGAGCGCCTGCATCAGGCGGTCGCGCTGCGCGCGCACCACCGCTTCGCTGCCGCCGAGGCGCACGAGCAGCGCGGGTCGCGTGCCGAGCGCGGTGCGCTGCATGAGCGCCGCGTCGGCCAGCTCGGCGGCGTAGGCGGTGAAGGGCAGGGAACGCAGCGCGGTGGTCACCGCGGCGACCGACGCCGTGTCCGCGGCGACCGGCGCGAGCAGCGTGACGTCGCGCTCCGGCCGCGCGCGCAGGCGCAGCGTCGCCTCGGTCACGATGCCGAGCGTGCCCCACGCGCCGGTGAGGAGGCG
>DATMHT010000069.1:0-11920 GCA_035554795.1 Gemmatimonadaceae bacterium
CGGGGTAGCCGTGCTCGCGCAACACGCGCACCCCCTCGGACGGATGCTCCTCGGTGGGCGAGTGGGCGTCGTTGGGAAAGCGCTCGTAGTCGAAGTCGTGCATCAGCCCCGCCAGCCCCCACCGCTCGACGTCGCCGCCCAACTTCTCGGCGTACGCACGCATCGCCGCTTCGACGGCGAGCATGTGCTTGCGCAGGGACTCGGAGGCGGTGAACGACTGCATGAGGGCGAGTGCGTCTTCGCGGGTCGGGAGGGACACGGGACGGGGGACGGGGGACGGATTGGGACGACGCGACACCGTATGGTAATCACCCAAGTGCGTGCGCTACTACCGTGTCACGACCCTCGCCGAGCCCGGAATGGCCGCGGATTACACCGACCTCGTCGTCTGGCAACGCTCCATCGATCTGCTCGCGGAGGTTTACGCCCTCACCCGTCGCTTTCCGCGGAACGAGCAGTTCGGTTTCATCTCCCAGCTGCAGCGCGCGGCGTCGTCGATCCCGGCGAACATCGCGGAGGGTAACGGCCGCTTTCATCGGGGCGATTACCTCCGCCACCTCTCGATCGCACACGGCTCGCTGATGGAGCTCACGTCGCACCTGCATGCATGTGAGCGGCTGCATATCGTCAGCCCGGAGCAGGCCGCGCCGCTGCTCGCCCGTTCGAGCGAAGTCGGTCGAATGCTCCGAGGGTTGATCGTCAGTCTGCGCCGCTGAACCAAGTCGCGTTGCGTCCGCCGCGCGGTGTCGCATGTCCCGCGTCCCGTGTCCCCCGTCCCTCTAGTGCGCCACTCCCCCCGCCACCCTCCGCGCCCTCCCCGTCTTCCAGAACAGCAGCAGCGGAAGTCCCGCGACGAGCACGAAGCCGCTGAGCAGGTAGATCTTCGAGAACGCGAGGACGCTTGCCTGGCCGGCGATCTGGTGATCGATGATGGCGAGCGCCTGCTGCTTGGCGGTGAGCGCGTCCGCGCCGCGCGCCATGAGGCCGCGCGTCACCGTCGTCAGTCGTGAGACGGTCTCGGGGTCGTTGGCGCCGACGTGCGCCGACAGCACCGCCTTCTCGACCTTCGTGTAGCGCGTCAGCAGCGTCGCCATGATCGCGATGCCCAGCGAGCCGCCGAGCTGGCGCGTCAGGTTGAACATGCCCGTGCCCTGCGCCAGCTGCCTCACCTCGAGCTCCGCGACGGACGCGTTGGTGAGTGGCACGAAGATCAGGCCGAGCGCGACGCCGCGGATGACGAGCGGCCAGAAGAGGTCGTGGGCGCCGGCGTCGAACGTCAGCCGTGAAAGGAGCCACATGCTCCAGAGGAAGCCGAGCGCGCCGACGGTGACGGTGTAGCGCGCGTCGAGCCGGTGCGCGTTCTTGCCGACGACGGCCATCGTGAACGCCGACGCGAGCGCGCCGGGCAGGATCACCTTCCCGGTCTGCCACGCCGTGAAGCCGTGCAGCGACTGGAGGAAGATCGGGAGCACGAAGATCGAGCCGTAGAGCGCGAGGCCGAGCCCGGCGGCGAAGGCGACGCCGGTGGCGAGCTGGCGACTCCGCAGGACGCGGAAGTCGATCACCGGCTCGTCCGTCCGCAGCTCGTGCCAGACGAGGGCGACGAGCGAGGTCGCGGCGACGACGGCGAGCGTCGTCACGAAGCGCGATTCGAACCAGTCGTAGCGCTCGCCTCGCTCGAGCATCCACTGCAGCGCGCCGACGCCGACCGCGAGCAGCACGATCCCGAGGATGTCGATCGTCTCGGCGCGCTCCTGATGCGCGGCGTTGCGCACGTAGGTGAACACCATGAACGCCGCGAGCAGGCCGAGGGGGACGTTGATGTAGAAGATCCACGGCCAGCTGTACGAGTCGACGATGTAGCCGCCGAGCGTCGGACCGATGGTGGGCCCGACCATGACGCCGACGCCGAAGATCGCCTGTCCGACGCCGCGCTCCTCGAGCGGGAACGCCTCGAACAGCGTGCTCTGCGCGGTCGAGAGCAGCGCGCCGCCGCCGATCCCCTGCACGATGCGCCACGCGACGAGCCCCCAGAGCGACGTCGCCGCGCCGCAGAAGAACGACGCGACGACGAAGAGGAGGATCGAGCCGGTGAGGTAGCGCGTGCGCCCGAAGTACGCCGACAGCCAGCCCGACAGCGGGATGACGATGACGTTGGCGATGATGTAGCCGGTGGAGACCCACGAGATCTCGTCGAGCGTCGCGCCGAGGTTCCCCATCATGTGCGGGATGGCGACGTTGACGATCGAGGTGTCCACCAGCTCGAGCACCGCCGCCAGCGTCACGGCGATGGCGATGAGGTACTTATCTGCATACGGGTCGGCGATCGTACCTGATTCCTGGTTCCTGCCTGCTGATGCCGGCCTCTCAGAGGGGCTGGCAGGAGCACGCAGGAACCGGGAATCAGGGACGACGCCCACCCGCCCTCCGGTCGTGCTCATTACTTCGTGACGACGCTCGCGTTGACGCTCATGCCCGGACGCAGCGGACGGTCGGGGCCGCAGCCCTTGACGATGTCGATGCGCACCGGAACGCGCTGCACGACCTTCGTGAAGTTGCCGGTGGCGTTGTCGGGTGGGAGGAGCGCGGTCTTGGCGCCCGTCGTCGCGCTCAGGCTCGACACCTTCCCCTCGGCGGTGCACTTGCCGTAGGCGTCCACCTCGATATCCACCGGCTGGCCGACGTGGATGTCGGCGAGCTGCGTCTCCTTGAAGTTCGCCGTCACCCAGACGCCGGTGTCGGGCACGACGTTGAACAGCGGCTGGCCGGGCTGCACGAGCTGGCCGACCTCGGCCTGCTTGCGCAGCACGCGCCCCGTCGCCGGCGCGGTCACCGTCGTGTAGCTGAGCTGGAGCTGCGCGTTGTCGCGCGCCGCCTGCGCCGCGGCGAGCCGCGCCGAGGCGAGCCGGACCCCCGCCTGCGCGTTCTCGACGCCG
Organism: Gemmatimonadaceae bacterium; assembly: GCA_035554795.1. Taxonomy (GTDB): domain Bacteria; phylum Gemmatimonadota; class Gemmatimonadetes; order Gemmatimonadales; family Gemmatimonadaceae; genus DATMHT01. Next base: position 2,937 of record DATMHT010000069.1, read on the forward strand.
GCGCCGGCGGTGCTCTCCTGCCGCTGCACCGCGAGCAGGTTCGCGTTGGCCGCGTCGGCCGCCGCCTGCGCCGCGTCGAGCTGCTGGCGCGAGACGATCTGCTTGTCGGCCAGCTCGCGCATGCGCGCGAGGTCGGCCTGCGCGCGGACCGCGTTGGCCTTGGCCGCGGCGATCTGCGCGCCGAGCACCGACTGCTGGCCGGCGGCCGTCTGCACCGCCGCCTGCGCCTGCCCGACGCCGCGCCCGTTCCCCGCCGTCGCCTGCGCCGCCGCGAGGTCGGCCTCGGCCTGCGCGACGCGGACGCGGTACTCGGCGTCGTCGATCTGCACGATCGTCTGCCCTTCCTTGACGACCTGGTTCTCGTCGGCGTTCACCGTCTTCACGTAGCCGCCGACCTTGGCGAGCACGGGGATGATGTGGCCATCCACCTGCGCGTTGTCGGTCGTCTCGTGCGAGCGGCCGTAGCTCCACTGCTTGAACGCCCAGCCGAGGCCGAGGAGCACGAGCACGGCGATGATCGGCAGGATGAACTTGCGGCGCGACGACGGCGGCGTCGTCGCCCCGACGGCCGTCGAGCGGCGGCCGGCGTCATGGTTGGGAGCGGCGGCGGCGGGCCGCGGCGGCTGCTGCTGCTGCTCGACGTCTTGGGAGGTCGTGGTAGCCATGAGTGGAGTGCGTGAAGCGGGACTGGAATTGAGATCCGGAAATCGATCGCGAGGAGTCGGGAGGCGGAAATGGGAGACGGATCTCCTACTCCCAACTCCCCATTCCCGTCGTTGGTGTCAGGGGAGCTCCGTCACGCTCCCGGTCGCCCGGGCGAACGAGACGCGCGCGTTCTGGTACGCGGTGAGCGCATCGATCACGAGGTTGCGCGAGCTGTTGAGGGCGAGCGACGCGCTGATGATGTCGGCGTTGCCGGCGACGCCGGCGCGGAAGCGGTCGCGCGCCTGGGCGAGCTCCTGCTCGGCGAGGCGCAGACGCTCGCGCGTCGCCTCGACCTGCTCCCGGGTGGACGCGAGATCGAGCAGCGCGCCGCGCACCTCGATCGCCGCCTGCTGGCGGAGGTCGCGGCTGCGCACGTCGAGCTCGCGCACGACGGCCGACTGCTCCTCGATGCGCCCCTCGCGGCGAAAGCCCTCGAAGACCGGCAGCGAGACCTGCAGCCCGTAGGTGTACGTGCCGAGCAGATGGTTGTACGACGCGCCGGTGAGCCCGTCGTCGGCGAAGACGCCGACGCTCGGCAGACGCTCGGCGCGGGTCGCCGAGACCTGCTGGCGCGCGGCCTGGAGCTGCTCCTCGGCGGCGCGCAGGTCGGGACGCGTGCGGAGCGCCTTCGCGATCGCCGCCGCCTCGTCGGGGAGCTGCGGCGCGGCGAACGCCAGCCCGCCGAGCGAGTCGGTGAGCACCACCGGGCTCTCCAGCGGCAGCCCGACGGCGCGCTGCAGGTCGAGGCGGGCGCGGTCGCGGTCGTTGCGCGCGGCGATGAGCTGCGCGTGCGTCGCCGCGACCTGCGCCTCGGCGCGCGTCACGTCGAGTCCGACGCCGACGCCGGCCTTGAGCTGATCCTGCGCGATGCCGAGCAGATCGGCGGCGAGCGAGGAGTCGGCCGTGCGCGCGCGCACGATCTCCTCGGTGCGCAGCGCGCGGAGGTACGCGGCCGACGCGTTCTGCGCCGCGAGCTCGGCGCTGTTGGCGGCGTCGGCGTTGGCGCTGCGCGCGGTCGTGCGCGCCGCCTTCACCCGGCCGAGCGCGCCGACGTCGACGAGAGGCACCGCGGCGCGGCCGCGGAAGTCGATCGTGCGCACCGGTCCGATCACCTCGCCGTTCGGGTCGAAGCCCGGCAGCGGCAGACCGAACGACGCGGTGTTGAAGGTGCGCTTGCCGTCGTTGGCGACCGCCTCGAGGTTGGGCAGCAGCGCCGACCGGGCCTGGCGCACGCGGGCGGTGGCCTCGTCGGCGCGGTAGCGCGCGGCTTCGGCGATGGCTCCCTGGCGCGCGGCGAGACGGGCCGCGTCGCCGAGCGAGAGCGGGCGCGGCGCGGCGGCCGCCGTCGTCGTGTCCTGGGCGCGGGCGGCGACGGCGGGCGCGGCGGCGACGAGGATCGTGGCGGCGGCGCGGACGATCGTGCGGGTCGTGCGAAAGTTCATTTGCGTTCGGCCGGCCGCGGGTGCGCCGGCTTGGTTGAAGTGTCGGGGCGCAACGCGCTGAAGACGAAATCCAGCAGCTGGTCGAGCACCACGCCGTCGTTCGCGGGGCAGGCGGTGTGCTTGAAGACGTCGCGCTGCTGACACCAGAGAGCCTGCGAGATGGACATGGACGAGATCATGCGCGCGGCGACCAGCGGCTCGATCGGGCGGAACTCGCCGGCGTCGATGCCGCGGCGGATGATCCCCGCCAACAGCCGGTGCGCGCGCTGGATGACCTCGCGTGCGTAGAACTCGGCGAGATCGGGAAAGGCGTGCAGCTCGCCGATGACGAGCCGGTGCAGCGTGGCGTAGCCACCCGAGTGGAGGAAGCGCCACCAGTCGCGCATGTACTCCGCGAGCTGGTCGCTCGCCGAGTCCGAGCGCGCGTCCACCTCGCGCTCGGCGCGCTCGATCCGCTCGATCAGGACCGAGCGCACGACCTCCCGAAACAGTTCCTCCTTGTTCGGGAAGTAGAGGTAGATCGTCCCCTTCGACAGCCCGGCCCGCTTGGCGATGTCCTCGAGCCGCGCCGGCCCGAGGCCGCGCTCGCCGAAGACGGCGAGCGCCGCCTCGAGGATCTGTCGCGGCCGCTCCTCGGGCAGACGCCGCCAGCGCGGCTCGGACGGGGTCGGATGGGTGGACATGGGGGAGTAAATTACTGACGGGTCAGTAATATTTCAAGACGCCGATGCGAAGGATGGGCCTGAGAGCGGGTCGGGGGTCGGGGGTGGGGGCTGATGCGCGGCAGTTGCCAAGGCCAAGCCCCGACCCCCGACCCCCGACCCGCTCTCTCGATTCAATCCACATCCACACACACCCCCGTCACCTCGAGCACGTCCTTCCACTGCTCGATGATCATCTTGTACGCCTCGCCCACCGGACGGAGACGGCGGTCGAGGTCGTAGAGGCCGAGCGGGTTGACGCGGCCGTTGTCCTCGCGGAGGGCGGTGTCCCAGTCCACCTGGTCGGTGAGCGAGTACCAGGTGAAGCCGACGATCGGCACGCCGTCCTGCTTGAGGCGCACCATGTTCGCCCACTGCTTCTTCAGGTGCGAGACGGCGAACGGCTCCTTGATGTTCGTCTCGGTGTGCATCACCGGCAGCCGGTAGCGGTCGAAGTACTGCTTCGTGATGACGTAGTAGCCGAACAGGTCGCCCGCCGGCTCGCGCGTCCCGTCGCCGTGGACGAGGTGCTCGTTCGTCACGTAGTAGTCGTTGCCCATGATGCAGCGCCCCTTCACGTGGTGCCGCTTGAACCAGTGGTATTCCTCGCGCTGCATCCCGTTGTCGAGCAGGTACTCGTACATCGGCGCCGAGACGGGGTGCGCGTAGGTGAGGTCGAGCGGCAGGAAGCGCTTCTCGTTGAGGAACTCGGTGAGCGGCTCGCACGCCGGGTCCTCGGGATGGAAGTACTCCGACGACTCGCTCTGGATGAACAGCGCCGTGCGCTGGCAGGAGAGGATCGCCTGCATCGCGAGCAGGTTCGCCTGGCAGCAGTGCTTGAGCGCGGTGACGAAGGCGCGGTCGCTGGCGAGCCGTTCGTTCCACCAGCCGTTGTGCGCCGAGAAGGTGGCGGCGATGAAGATCTCGTTCACCGGCGTGTAGAAGCGCACCCACGGGTAGCGCGCCGCGAACGCGCCCGCGTACTCGGCGAAGAGCCGCGGCCAGTCGGGGTTCTGGAAGCTGCCGATCCAGTCGGGCACCCCGAAGTGGCAGAGGTCCACGATCGGTGTGATGCCGAGGGCGCGAATGAGGTGGAACGTCTCGTCGGTGAACGACCAGTCGTAGCGCCCGGGGCCGAGGTGGGTCCGGTAGTAGGGCGGGCCGTAGCGCAGATGGTCGATGCCGAGCTCCTTCACGAGCGAGATGTCCTCGCGCCAGCGCTCGTAGTGCCCGCACTTCTCCATCTCGTCCACGCGCTTCGTCGTGCCGTCGGGGAGCGCGATCGTCGGGTAGCTGTTCTCGATGCCGGTGGCGAACATGAAGCAGGACACGCGTTGGACTCGGGTAGGGGGTAGCGGGTAGGGGGTAGCGCGTAGCGCGCAGCGGTTGGCGGGCGAGTGCAGGAGGCGCGCCGCTACCCGCTGCCCGCTACCCGCTACCCGCGCCATCGGCGCGCTGATAGCTTTCACCTCCAACACCACTTCCGAGACGCGACGCATCATGCCCAAGCACGCCACCATCGAGACCAGCCGCGGCACCATGACCGCGGAGCTGTACGACAAGGACGCGCCCAACACGGTGGCGAACTTCGAGAAGCTGGCGAACTCCGGCTTCTACGACGGCGTCAAGTTCCACCGCGTGATCCCGGACTTCGTGCTCCAGGGCGGCGACCCGCTGTCCCGCGACCTGCCCGAGGGCGACCGCCGCATCGGCACGGGCGGCCCGGGCTACAAGATCGACTGCGAGACGAAGGGCAACCCGCGCACGCACGAAGTCGGCGCGCTGTCCATGGCGCACGCCGGCCGCAACACGGGCGGGAGCCAGTTCTTCATCGTCCTCAGCGAGGACAACACGCGCCACCTCAACGGCGTGCACACGGTCTTCGGCAAGGTGACCGGCGGGCTCGACGTGATGGGGAAGGTGAAGCAGAACGACGTCATCAACCGCATCCGCGTCGAGAGCGACGCGCGCTGATCCCGGCGACCGCGGCCGTCAGGCGCGGCTTTTCCGCAATCACGATCCCGACCATGGCTGACCACTCGCATCACGACCACCACGCCGCGCCCGCCGGCACCGACGCCCGCGCGGCCTTCATGGGCCTCATCGTCGGCGGCCTCCTCGTCTTCGCGATCCTGTTCAGCGTCGTGAAGGCGACGAACGCGAAGTACGCGGGCGAGAAGCCGCACGCCGAGGAGACGAATTAGAACGTTCGGCTCGGTCACGGCGGCGCCGCGGGAACCGCCGCCGTTCGAATCCGTCGCTGTTCGAATCCGCCGCGGATGTCGCGGAAGAGCGCGGATACTGCTCTCGGCAGGATCGTGTTCGCCGCAGATCAACGCAGATTTGCGCAGATACTACAGGTTCCTACAGCAATCACAGCTCCTCCCAGCCGGGTCGGTGAGAGGAGCTGTGGTCGTCTTGGGACCCGCCACCATCTGCGTTCATCTGCGTTGATCTGCGGCGCAATCGCTCTTACACAGCCGCGGTATCCGCGGCGATCCGCGCGAATCCGCGGCACGGCTCTTCACTGAGCCGACGGACAGAGGTCCCGCAGCGTGCACTCGCCGCAGCGGGGCTTCTTCGCGTCGCAGATGCGGCGGCCGTGGAAGATCAGGAGGTGGGCGAGCATCGCCCAGTGCTCGCGCGGAAAGAGCGGCATCAGCGCCTGCTCGATCTTCACCGGGTCGGTCTCCGCCGTGAGCCCGAGGCGCTGCGCGAGGCGGCCGACGTGCGTGTCCACGACGACGCCCTCGTTCACGCCGAAGGCGTTGCCGAGGATCACGTTCGCCGTCTTGCGGCCGACGCCGGGCAGCTTCACGAGGGCGTCCATGTCCGCCGGCACCTCGCCGCCGTGCCGCTCGACGAGCGCGTTCGCCATCGCGACGATGTTCTTCGCCTTGTTGCGGAAGAACCCCGTGCTCTTCACCAGCTCCTCCACCTCCTCAAGCGGCGCGGCGGCGAGCGCCCGGGCGTCGGGGAAGCGGCGGAACAGCGCCGGCGTCACCATGTTGACGCGCTTGTCCGTGCACTGCGCCGAGAGGATCGTCGCCACGAGCAGCTGGAGCGGCGTCTCGTGGTCGAGCTCACAGTGCGCGTCGGGGTGGGCGGCCTGGAGGCGGGCGTAGAGCTCGGCCGCGGGCGGGGCCGAACTACCGGCCGGGGGTCGGGGGGCGCGGGTCGCGGCTGCACGCGCTATCGGAATCCTGGCCGCGGGCCGCGCGCTGCGTGGCCCGGCGCGCAGCGGCACGGGCTTCGTCGGCGTCGTCGCGCCCTTCTTCTTTGGTCTTGCCTGCGACAGCGGCTGCCGCGGCCCCGGTGATTTCTTCGCCATCGTGAGGAGTGAGTGTGTCAGCCCCGACCCGCGACCCGCGACCCCCGACCCCGCCTGCTCTCCGCGAACGCCACGACCTCCGCCGCCGTCCTCGCGTTCAGCACGTCCCCGCGCTCGAGCCATCCCTTTCGTGCGACGCCGACGCCGATCTCGACGTTGTCGAGGCCGGGCACCGAGTGGGCGTCGGGGCCGATCTCGATCGTCACGCCGCGCTCCTTCGCCGTGCGGCAGAGGCGCCAGTCGAGGTCGAGGCGGTGGGGGTCGGCGTTGAGCTCGATCGCCGCGCCGACGTCGGCGGCCTTCTCGATCACCGCCTCCATGTCGATCGCATACGGCTCGCGCGTCAGCAGGAGCCGCCCCGTCGGGTGGCCGAGCACGGTCAGGTGCGGGTCGTCGAGCGCCTTGAGGACGCGGTCGGTCATCTGCCGCTCGTCCATGCCGAAGCGCGAGTGCACCGAGCCGATCACGTAGTCGAAGCGGTCGAGCAGCTCCTCGTCGTAGTCCACGCGCCCGTCGGGCAGGATGTCGGCCTCGATCCCCTTGAGCACGCGGAAGCCGTCGCTGCCTAACGCGGCGTTGACGGCGTCGATCTCCTCGTGCTGGCGGAGCACGCCGTCGCGCTTGAGACCGCCGGCGTAGAACGCGCTCTCGGAGTGGTCCGAGACGCCGAGGTAGCGCCAGCCGCGCGCGCGCGCCGCCGCGGCGAGGTCGGCGATGGTCGTGCTGCCGTCGGAGTAGTTCGAGTGGCAGTGCAGCACGCCGCGGATGTCGCCGACCTCGACGAGCGACGGGATGCGGCCCGCCGCGGCCGCGTCCACCTCGCCGCGCCCCTCGCGCAGCTCGGGCGGCACGTAGGCCATGCCCAGTGCGTCGTAGAGGTCGCGCTCCTCGAGCACCGGCACGCGCGTCCCCGCCGCGTCGAGCAGGTCGTCGTCGGCGATCGTGAAGCCGCGCCCGGCGGCGCGCTCGCTCACCTCGAGAACGTGCTCCTCGCTCCCCGTCGCTCGCCAGAGCGCGAGCGCGAAGCGGGCCGGCGCCACGCAGTAGAGGTTGAGCAGCGTGCCGTCCACGAACCGGATCGCGAGCGAGCGCCCGCCGCCGCCGACGACCTCGCGCACGCCAGGCGCGCGCGCGAAGCTCGCCGCGACGCGCGCCGGCGACGCCGAGCACGCGGCGACGATGTCCACGTCGCGCACGACCTCACGCCGGCGGCGCACCGAGCCCGCGATCTCGGCGCGCTCGACGTCCGGGTGGCGGCGCACGCCGGCGAGCAGGCGCTCGGCCTCGGCGCGCGCGTGCGGGAAGAGGACGAGCGCGCCGGTCTCCTTCAGGAACGCGATCCCCTTGAGGATCTTCTCGGCCGTCTTCTCGCCGAAGCGCGGCAGCGTCGCGAGCCGCCCGTCGCGCGCCGCCGCCTCGAGATCCTGCAGCGACTCGATGCCGAGGCCTTCGTGGATGAGATGGATCTTCTGCGTGCCGAGCCCCGGCACGCGCAGCATCTCGATCAGCCCCTCGGGCGTGTCTTCCTGCAGTCGCTCGAGAAACTCCGAGTCGCCCGTCTCGACGAGGTCGCGCACGACGCTCACCGTCACCGGCCCGAGCCCGGCCGTCGCCTCGAGCTCGCCCGAGCGCAGCAGCGGCGCGAGGTCGTCGGTGTCGAGCGCGAGGAGCGCCTTCGCCGCCGTGCGGTACGCGCGCGACTTGAACTTGTTCTCGCCGTTGAGCTCGAGGAGCCCGGCGATCCGCGTCAAGACGTGGGCGGCGGTGCGGGAATCCATGAGGGAAATATGGGAGTGCGAGGGCTTAGGGCATAGGGCGTAGGGCCTGAACCAGCCGCTCGGAAAGCTTCCGACCGCCGTTTCGAACCAGACGCCTCGAACCGCAGGCCAGGCCCAGGCCCTACAGCCCTAGGCCCTGGCCTCATAGAACTGCCCGATCGCGCGAAACAGCTCGTCGCGCCTCTCCACGTATGGCACATGCCCGCAGTCCTCCAGCACCACGAGCTCCGCGCCGGCGGCGCGCGCGACGGCTTCGGACGACGCGAGCGGGATCGGGTCCTGGCGGCCATGGACGACGAGCGTGGGAATGCGCAGCGTCGCGAAGGCGCGCGCGATGTCGTCGCGCAGGTCGAAGTCGCCGAGGCTCTCCCACACCGACTGCTGGACGCGGCCGACGACGCGGAACGGCGTGAGGTCGCGCGCGTTCGCGGGATCGGCGAAGTAGCCGGCGACGCTGAGCTCGAACGCGCGGTGACGGTACGCGTCGGGGTCGCGCTCGCGCAGCCCCGACGCCGCCAGCTCGTCGCGCATCGCCTGCACAGCGGGACTCTGCTGCCGGCGCGCGAACTCGCTCTCGAACTCCTGGCGCCACTCGCGCGTGATCGGCGCGGGGTCGATGAGCACGAGCGACGCGGGGCGCGGGAGGTCGAAGTCGCGCGACGCCTCGATGAGATAGAGCAGCGCCAGCAGTCCGCCCCACGAGTAGCCGACGATGCGGAGCGAATCGTTGGGCACGAGCTCGGCGGCGACGGCGCCGAGGTCGGCGACGTGCGTGCGCCACGTGATCGGCGCGCGGTCCTCCGTCTTCGATCGCCCACCGCCGCGCTGGTCGTAGAAGCGCAGATCGCGTCCACCGCCGATCGACTCGAGAGCGAGCATCTGCGGCAGCAGGTAGCCGTGGTCGGCGCCCGGGCCGCCGTGCAGCACGAGCAGCCGCGGCGCGCCGGCGGCGCCGTACGCGGCCCAGTAGAGTGGCTGCGCGGTGGTGGTGGTCGTGCCGGAAGCGCGAGGCGGAGGAACGGGTGGC
>DATMHT010000070.1:0-3632 GCA_035554795.1 Gemmatimonadaceae bacterium
CCCCTCTACGCCCGCTTCCCCGCCCTCCGGTCGCTCCCGCGCGCCGAGCTCGCGACGCTGCCGTCGCCGGTGCAGCGCGTGCGGTTGCCCGACGGGACGGAGCTGTGGGTGAAGCGCGACGACCTGGACGCGCCGGACCACGGCGGCAACAAGGTGCGCGCGCTCGAGTTCCTGCTCGGGGCCGTGCGCCCCGGTGACACGGTGCTGACGCTCGGCGGCAGGGGCTCGACCCACGTGCTCGCGACGGCGGCGCACGCACGGCGACTCGGTGCGCGCACGACGGCGCTCCGCTGGCCGCACGAGTGCTCGCCGACCGCCCTCGCGGTCGCACGCGAGGCGGAGCGGTTGTGCGATCGCGTGGTGCCGACGTGGAGCGCCGTCGGCGCGATCGTGCGCGTCGCCGTCGCCCGCTTCGCCGACGCCGTCGCGTCGGGCAGACGGGCACGCGGCGGCGCGCGGCGCCACGTCATCCCCGTCGGCGGCAGCGAGCCGCTCGGCGTTCTCGGACACGTCAACGCCGCGCTCGAGCTCGCGGCGCAGATCGCCGCCGGCGAGCTGCCGATGCCGCGTCGCGTCGTGCTCCCGCTCGGGAGCGCTGGCACCACCGCCGGTCTCGCGCTCGGCTTCGCCGCCGCCGGGCTCGACGTCGAGGTCGTCGGCGTGCGCGTCGTACCGCGGATCACGGGCTCGCGGCGACGCGTGCTGCGGCTGGCGGACGCGACGGCGCGACTCATCGAGGGCGTGAGCCGAAGTACGAACGAGCGTGCGAACGGACCCGGCGGAGACTCGGCGCCGACCGTCGTCCCGCGCGTGCGACCCGAGCATGTCCGCGTCGAGCACGCGTTCTACGGTGGCGCCTACGGACGCGAGCTTCCCGCGGGCGCCCAGGCGACCGCGCTCCTGCACGACGCCACCGCCGGTGGCGCGCTCCCTCCACTGACGCTCGACCCGACCTACGGCGCGAAAGCCGCCGCCGCCGCGATCGCCCTCGCCGCGCACGAGTCCGGCCCGACGCTGTTCTGGGCGACGTTCGACGGACGGTGGATGGAGCGGTAAGCGGTAGGCGGTAAGCGGTGGGCGCGAACCGATGCGGCCGGCGGCGATTCGATGTCGCGAAGTTCCGCGCGCGGCATAGACTCTGACGTGGGGGGCCCCCCGCGCCCGGAACCACTGCCGAGCGCTCGCGCTTACCGCCAACCGCTTACCGCCCACCGCCAATCCGCTTCCCGCCAATGCCCGACCCCTCCACCCGCGCCTACCCGACCGCTCGCGATCGGGCCTCACCATGATCGCCCTCTGCGCGGGCGGTGGTGCGAGCGGCAACGCGACGCTCGAGATCGCGTACGACGACGTCGGCGCGGGGCTCCCGGTCGTGCTGCTCCACGGCTTCCCGCACGACCGCTCGCTCTGGGCGCCGCAGCGCAACGGCCTCGTGGACCGCGCCCGCTGCGTCACGCCCGACCTGCGCGGCTTCGGCCGGACGCCCGCCGCGCCGCCGTTCACCATCGAGCGCTACGCCGACGACGTCGCCTGTCTGCTCGACGCGCTGCACGTCGAGCGCGCCGTGATCGGCGGGCTCTCGATGGGCGGCTACGTCGCGCTCGCGTTCTGGCGTCGGCACCGCGCGCGGGTCCGTGCGCTGATCCTCGCCGACACGCGCGCCACCGCCGACGACGACGCGGCGCGCGCGAAGCGCCGCGAGCTGATCGCCGTCGCGCGCGCCGACGGAAGCGCCGCCGTGGCCGAGCAGTCGATCGTGGGGATGGTGGGCAAGAGCACGCGCGCGCGCAGCCCGGCGCTCGTCGAGGCGGTGCGCGACATGATGGCCGCCGCGCCGGTGGACGGTGTCGTCGGCGCGCTCGAGGCGATGATGGCGCGGCCCGACTCGACGCCGCTGCTCGCGACGATCGACGTGCCGACGCTCGTCGTCGTCGGTGACGAGGACGTGCTCGCGCCGGAGCGCGAAGCGCGCGCGATGCAGGCGGCGATTCGCGGCAGCCGGCTCGAGGTGATCGCGGGCGCGGGTCACCTCAGCAACCTCGAGCGACCGGCGGCGTTCAACCACGTGCTGGCCGAGTTCCTCGGCGCGCTGACCGGCGACTGAGCGCGGCCGGACGGCGCGGCCGGCGGCGGCCGCGGTGCGCGTCGCCCTTCTCCGCGCCGCCACTCGCTCTTCGCCCCCGCCTCCGGTACGTTTCGCTCTTCCTTCCCTCCCACGAACCGTGACGAACCCACCCGCCTCTTCGGCCCCTCAGGCCGGCGCCGCGCCGCCGAGCGCCGCCGAGCAGACTTCAGCGGCCCGTGCCGGCGCCGTCCTCTTCCGCAACCGCGGCTGGCTGCCCGTGCTCTTCCTCGCGGTGCCGCTGCTGGCGCCAGGGCACACGTCGCCGATGCGGTGGGTGCTCGGCCTGCTCCTCATCGTCGCCGGCGAGGCGATCCGGCTGGCGGGCGTGGCGGCGGCCGGCACGGTCACGCGCCGCCGCTCGCGCAACGTCCAGCGCCTCGTCACCTACGGCGCGTTCGCGTGGAGCCGCAACCCGCTCTACAACGGCAACTTCTTGATCTGGATGGGCTTCGCCGTGATCTCCGGCGTGCTCTGGTTCATCCCGGTGGCGGCGGTGATCTTCGCGATCGAGTACTCGCTCATCGTGCGCTACGAGGAGGGCGTGCTCGAGTCCATCTTCGGCGAGGAGTATCTCGCCTACAAGCGCCGCACGCCGCGCTGGATCCCGAGCCCGCCGTCGAAGGACGTGGACCGCGGCCCCGAGGAGTACCACTGGGGCGAGGCGTGGCGGAGCGAGACGTCCACGTTCCTGCAGTACGCGGCGCTGATCGTCGCGTTTCTGATCAAGGAGCGGTACTTCCCGCGGGGCTGACGACGCGGCTGACGACGCGACTGACGACGGCAGTCGTCAGTTCAACTGAGAGTCGTTGGTCATTGGTCGCGAGTGGTTGGTAAGCAACGACGGCGCGCGGGGCATCCCTCCGCGCGCCGTCGTTGTTCACTGACCACCAGCAACCACCAGCCAACGACTCTCAGTTGAACTGACGACTGCCGTTGATCGCTACGCCGCTTCGAGCACGTACTCCACCAGCTCCTCGAAGCTCTCCGCCACCAGTTCGGCGTCGCTCGCTCCGCCCTGCCTCACGATATCGAGGCGGATGGCGCGGCAGCCGGCGCCGAGCGCGCCGCGGACGTCCGTGCGCTCGATGTCGCCGACGTGGAGCAGCTCGTCGGGGCGGACGTCGAGCGCACGAAGAGCGTGCTCGAAGGGTGCGGGGTGCGGCTTCGCGTGGCCGACGTCGCACGAGTAGACGCGCGCCGCGAAGTGGTGCGCGAGGCCGTCGCGCTCGAGCAGGCGATCCTGCGCGCGGCCCGACGCGAAGCCGGTGTCGGAGACGACGACGAGCGGGAAGCGCTCGGCGAGCGCGCGCACCGCCTCGGCGGCGCCGGGCAGCAGCGCCGGCGGGAGCGCGAGCAGCGTCTCGTCCACCTCCGTCGCGGCGCGTGACACGTGCTCGCAGTCGCGCGGACGCTCGACGCCGACGCGGTCGAGGATCCAGCGGATCCGGTCCTCGGTGACGTAGCCGCGGTGCTCCTCGCGCCACCACCGCTCCGCCTCGGCGCCCGA
>DATMHT010000071.1:0-4391 GCA_035554795.1 Gemmatimonadaceae bacterium
GGCGTCACCCGCGCCGCGTCGGGGCGGCCGTACGAGCGCACGGCGGCCGACCCCGTGTACCGGCCGCTCCGCGTCTACACCGTTGATCCGTCGCTGCCCTACGACAGCAGCCCGGTGGCCGTGCTCAACGTGCCGTACGAGCCGCTCGCGCCCGGGCCGCGCGGCGCGGTCATCGAGGTGGACGACTTCGACGCGGTCGAGGCGCGCCACCTCGCGCCCGCCGACCTCGACTCCGCGGAGGCGCTCATTCGCCAGGGCTACGATCCCTCGCCGAGCGCGCCGCGCTTCCACCAGCAGATGGCGTACGCGGTCTGCGCCACCGTATACGCCACCTTCCAGCACGCCCTCGGCCGCCAGCCGTCGTGGGGCTTCGCGCGCGAGGCCGGGCGCAACGGCGAGCGCAATGGCGGTGGCGCGCGGCTGCTCGTGCGGCCGTACGCGTCGAGCGACCGCAACGCCTACTACGATCCCGAGGCCGGCGAGCTCTGCTTCGGCTACTACCGCGCCGATGCCGACGTGGCCGGCCGCAACCTGCCGCACGGCTACGTCTTCACCTGTCTCTCGCACGACGTCGTCGCGCACGAGATGTCGCACGCGATGCTGCACGGGCTGCGGGCGAAGATGCTCCGCCCGACGAACCCCGACGTCCTCGCCTTCCACGAGGCGTTCGCCGACCTCGTCGCGCTGTTCCAGCGCTTCACCTATGCCGACGTCGTGCGCGCCGCGGTGCGACACTCGCGCGGCGACCTGTCGCGCGCGACGCTGCTCACCGCGTTAGGCACGCAGGTCGGCGAGACGACCGGCTCGCGCGGACCGCTGCGCGACGCGATGGCCTCCGGCGCCGACGCCTCGTACGGCGACGCCGTCGAGCCGCACGCGCGCGGCGTCGTGCTCGTGCGCGCGGTGTTCGAGGCGTTCGCGACCGTGTTCGAGCGCAAGGCGGCGCGCCACGTCCGCCTCGCCACCGGCGGCAGCGGCGTCCTCCCGCCGGGCGAGCTGCCGTACGACCTGCAGGAGGCGCTCGCCGAGACCGCGGCCAAGCTCGCGTCGCAGTTCCTCTCGATCTGCATCCGCGCCATCGACTACTGCCCGCCGGTGGACATCGAGTTCGGCGAGTTCCTGCGCGCCGTCATCACCGCCGACCACGACCTCGTCCCCGACGACCCGTGGCACTACCGCGAGGCGCTGATCGACGCCTTCCGCCGCCACGGCATCTACCCGCGCGACGTCGGCAGCCTCGCCGAGGACTCGCTGCTCTGGCGCGAGCCGGCGCGCGACATCCCGCCCGTGGCGGGGCTGAGCTTCGCGAAGCTCGCCTTCGAGGGCGACCCGGCGCGCCCCGCCGGCGCGAGCGAGCTGCTGCGCCAGGCGCGCGAGCTCGGACGCCTCGTCGCGAGCCCGGAGTACGCGGCGTGCTTCGGCTGTGCGCCCGCGGGCGGTGGCTACGCGCCGCCGTGCGTCGAATCCGTGCGCTCCTCGCGCCGCGTCGGGCCCGACGGGCAGGTGGTGTTCGACCTCGTCGCCGAGGTGACGCAGCGGCGTGCGGTACCGGCAGCCGACGGCTCGCCGGCCTTCGAGTTCCTCGGCGGCGCGACGCTGATCCTCGACCCGCGCGGCGGCGTGCGCTACGCGATCACGAAGCGCGTCACGAACGACGAGCGCCTCGCGCGGCAGCGCACCTACGTCGCCGGCGACGGCGCGCGCTTCTGGTCGTGCGGCGCGCGAGAGCTGCTGCGGCTGGTGCATGACCGGTAGCGCTCTGCGAGGAGCGGCCGCCGCGGATGTCGCGGATACTGCTGCTCTTTGAAATTCGCCGCGGATTGCCGCGGCGGCTCTTCTCGCAAGGGCCGGCGCGGCTAGAATTCGGGCATGGCCACCGCGACTCCGACCCAGCACACGCCCGACGTCCACACCTTCGCGCACCACTGGCAGGACGAGGCGGACGCGGCGTTTCTCTATCGCGTGCTCGCCGAGTCGGAGACCGACGCGAAGCGCAGCGACGTGTACCGCCGGCTCGCCGAGGTCGAGGACCGGCACGTCGAGATCTGGGCGCGGCTGCTCGCCGAGAACGGAAAGCCGCCGCGCCGCTTCCGCCCGAGCGCGCGGGCGCGGCTGCTGGCCTTCCTCGGCCGCCGCTTCGGCCCCGGCTTCCTGCTGCCGATGCTGCTCGCCGAGGAGGGGCGAGAGGTGAAGGGCTACCTCGACATGCACCGCGCGACGCCGGCCGGTGTCGCCGGCGGCGGCGAGGCGCTGACGCTCGCCCGCGAGAGCGCCGAGCACGCGAGCACGCTCGCCGGCATCGCCGGGCGCGAGGGCGAGCCGTGGCACCGCGCCGAGTCGGGCGGGCTGCTGCGCAACGTCGTGTACGGGTTCAACGACGGTCTCACCGCGAACTTCGGCCTCGTTGCCGGCGTCATCGGCGCGTCGGCGGCGCAGCAGCACCAGGCGATCATCGTCGCCGGCGTCGCGGGCCTCATCGCCGACGCGCTCTCGATGGGCTCGAGCGGCTATCTCGCCGCGAAGAGCGAGCTCGAAGTGTACGCGAACGAGATCGCGATGGAGCGCGACGAGATCGCGCTGATGCCCGAGGTCGAGCGCGACGAGCTGGCGCTGATCTACGAGGCGAAGGGCATGGAGCCCACCGCCGCGCACGCGCTCGCGACGCAGGTGATGGCCGACCCGCAGCGGATGCTCGACGAGCAGGTGCGCGAGGAGCTGAAGATCGGCGACGCCGGCATGTCGCCGATGCGCGAGGCGTGGGTCACCGGCTTCGCGACGGCCGTCGGCGCGCTCATCCCCGTCTTCCCGTTCTTCATCTGGAGCGGCACGACGGCGATGGTGATCTCCTTCACCCTCGCCATGCTCTCGCACTTCCTCGTCGGCGCCGGCCGCTCGGTCTTCACGGGCCGCTCCGTCTTCCGCTCCGGCCTCGACATGTTCGTCGTCGGCCTGGGCGTGGCGGTGGTCGGGTACTTCGTGGGGGATTGGG
Source organism: Gemmatimonadaceae bacterium (assembly GCA_035554795.1). GTDB lineage: Bacteria > Gemmatimonadota > Gemmatimonadetes > Gemmatimonadales > Gemmatimonadaceae > DATMHT01. The sequence continues at coordinate 2,990 of DATMHT010000071.1, forward strand.
TGGCGAAGGTGCTGTAAGGCGAGGGCCTGGAGGCCTGTAGGGCCGTAGGGTCCAGCCTGCCCCGGGACGCATCCCGTGCGCAGGCTGGGCCCTACGGCTCTACCACCCTAGGCCCTGTTTCCGAACACCTGCCCCAGCAACCCGCCCAGCCCTCCCGCCGCCTGCTGCTGGCCCTGTTGCAGCACCGTTCCGAGCTGCCCCGGGTTCAGCCCCTCCTGCTGCTTCTTGCGGGCGAGGACGCCCATGACGATCGGGGCGAGCACCATCAGGAGCCGGCCGACCTGCTGGGGGTCGAGCCCCGAGTTCTGGCTCACCGTCTGCTCGACGTCGGGCCGGCGGCCGCCGAGGATGTGACCGAGCAGCTTGCCGCCGAGGGCGCCGCCGAGCAGGTCACCGAGCCCGCCGCCGAAGCCGGCGCGGTCGGCGGTGCCGCCGCCGCCGAACATCCCGCCCAGCCCACCGAGCGCGTTCGCCGGCGCGGTGCCCGGCGTCGCGCCGGCGCCGAGAATGCCTGATAGCCCGTCGAGCGTATTGGTGTGATCATCGAGGGCTGCGTGGAGCGCCTCGGCGCCGCCGGGCTGGGTCGTGTTGTGGGCGAGCCCGCCGAGGATCATCGGCAGCGCCATCTGCACGGCGCTCTGGGTCGTACTCGGGTCGGCGCCGATCTGCTGGCTGATCTGGTTGATCGCGCCTCCGCCGAGCTGCTGCTGGACCATGTCGAGTATCGAGGCCATGTGTTTCCTCCAGAATCGGACGTGGGCGTTCGCGTGGGCGCGCTGGTCGAGGAAGATTCAGGCCAGCCACCACACCGGCCGCGGCGGGGCCGTCGTGCGCCCCCAACCGTCGTCAGCCCGCGATACCGGCCCGGAACTGGCATAACGCGCGAGCGCAGTTGCGGGTCGCCGTCGTCGTGTCTTGCCCTCGACGTTGAGCGGCGGGCCGAGGCGGCGGGGTCCCGCGGTCCACGAGCGGTCGCAGGTCCTACGCCGTACCCGTCCAGGGGTACGGGGCGCACCGCTCCCTGAACGGAGGAGTTTATGAGAGCCCGTTTTGTCACGATGGCCACCTTCCTGGCGCTCGCGCTGGCGATGGTGGACGCGTCCAGCGCCGACGCGCAGGCACGCTCGCAGAGACGGATCAAGCGTGGTGGCAAGGAAGCCCCCACCGTGGTCGACACGACCACGAAGGTGGACACCGCGGCGGCCCGCATGCGCGCCGACTCGATCGCCCGTGCCGACTCGCTCGCCCGTATCGAGCAGGCCCGCAACGACTCGATCGCCCGCGCGAACCAGATGCGTCAGGACTCGATCGCCCGCGCCGACTCGATCGCGCGCGCGGCGCAGATGCGCGCCGACTCGATCGCCCGCGCCGACTCGATCCGCCGCGCCGAGGAGCTGGCGCG
>DATMHT010000072.1:0-6007 GCA_035554795.1 Gemmatimonadaceae bacterium
CTTTCCCGTCGTCAGGCCGGCGACCATCTGCGCGAGGGCGCCGGCGAGCGCGCCGGCGTGCGCGGCGACGGTGCCGCCGCCCGGCGTCGGCGCCGGCGAGGCGACGGAGGCGACGAAGCCGCTCAGGCTCTGCCCGCCGGCGGCGACCTCGCGCACCTTGCGCTCGAGCAGCTGGTCGAAGGAGAACTGCTTGAGCCGCACGTGCCGCACGCCGGCGTCGAGCAGCACGCGCTCGGGCACGAGTCCGACGATCTCGCTCCACGTCGGCTCGACGCCCTGCTGGCGCGCTTCCGCGGCGACCTGCTCGTAGGCGCGGAAGAGCGGTGTCTTCTCGGTGTCCACGAGGTTCATCGAGACCTGCGCCTGGCCGTCCACCTCGAGGCCGAGCGCCTTGACGTAGCGGAGGCCGCCCGAGGAGCCGCGCACCGCCTTCGCGACCTCCTTCGCCGCGGCGAGGTTCGACGCGGGCCCGAGGTACACGTTGTAGGCGACGAGGAAGGGACGCGCACCGATCGCGACCGCGCCGAAGGTGGGGTGGATGCGCTTCGGGCCGAAGTCCGGATCGCGCGCCGGGTTCGTGCCGAGCTCCGTCGAGAGCCCCTCGAACTCGCCGCGGCGGACGTCGGCGAGGTTCTCGCGCTCGGGGCGCGTCGCCGCGCGCTCGTACAGGTAGACCGGGACGTCCAGCTCGCGGCCGACACGCTCGCCCAACGCGCGGGCGAGGGCGACGCAGTCGTCCATCGTCGCGCCCTCGAGCGGCACGAAGGGCACGACGTCGGCGGCGCCGATGCGCGGGTGCTCGCCCGAATGCTGTCGCAGGTCGATGCGCTCGCGCGCCTCGCGGATGCCGGCGAACGCGGCGTCGGCGACGACGTCGGCGGGCGCGACGAAGGTGATGACGGTGCGGTTGTGCGACGCGTCGGACGACACGTCGAGCACCGCCGCGCCCTTCACGCCGGCGATCGCGTCACGGATCGCGGCGATGACCTCGGGCCTGCGGCCTTCCGAGAAGTTCGGAACGCATTCGATGAGTTTCACGGAGAGGGGCGAGGGTGGAGGGTGTAGTAGGGGATGGACGGGCAGGGCCTAGGCCCTCAGCTCTCCGAGCAGCCACCCGTGCATCGCCGGGCTGCCGGCGACGATCGGGCCGAAGGCGACGGGGGCATCGCGTCCGTCGAGGTCCGTCGCCAGGCCGCCCGCCTCGCGGACGATGAGGAGGCCGGCGGCGACGTCCCACGGGGCGAGGGTGAGCTCCCAGAAGCCGTCGAAGCGGCCGCAGGCGACGTCGCAGAGATCGAGCGCGGCGGCACCGGCGCGGCGGATGCCGGCGGTGCGCCGGGTGATGGCGGCGAACTGGCGCAGGTAGAGGTCGAGGCGGTCGATGTTCTTGAACGGGAATCCGGTGCCGATGAGCGCCCGCGACGGCTCGGTGTTCGTGGACACCCGGATCGGCATCCCGTCACGCGTCGCTCCGCCGCCGGCGGTGGCCGCGAACGACTCTCCCGTAGCGACGTTGAGCACCACGCCCGCCACGAGCACGCCGTCGAGCAGCGCGCCGATGGAGACGGCGTACCACGGGTAGCCGTGCAGGAAGTTCGTCGTCCCGTCGAGCGGGTCCACGACCCAGGTGACGCCGTCGCTCAGCTGCTCGGCGTCGGGCGTGCCTTCCTCGCCGATCATGTGCACGGGCAGCGGCTCGTCGACGCCGTGGAGCCGGAGCGGCTCGCCAGCGAGCAGCTCGCGGACGATGCGCTCGGCACCGACGTCCACCTCGCTCACGAAGTCGGCCGGCGACTTCGTCTCCCAGACGAGCGAGGACAGCTCGCGCGACCGGTCGCGGATGAAGCGGCCGGCGGAGGCGGCGGCGTGCTCCATCCGCGGGCGCAACGCGGTCGCGATCAGCCGCGACGACGCGCGCCGGGCCGCTTGTCCGCCTCCTCCGCCCTTCGTAGCTTCGCTGGATGTCACGAGTCTTCAGCGGGATTCAGCCGTCCGGGGAGCTGCACATCGGCAACTACCTCGGCGCGATCAAGAACTGGGTGCAGCTCCAGCACGCCTACGAGGCGTTCTTCTGCGTCGTCGACTATCACGCGATCACGATCGCCTACGAGCCGGCGCAGCTGCGGCAGCGGCGGCGCGAGATGGTCGTGTCGCTGCTCGCCGCCGGCATCGATCCGGCGCGGGCGACGCTGTTCGTCCAGTCGCAGGTTCCGGAACATACCGAGCTGGCCTGGATCTTCAACACCGTCACGCCGCTCGGAGAGCTCGAGCGGCAGACGCAGTTCAAGGACAAGGCGACGCGCCAGGAGAGCATCAACGCCGGGCTGCTCAACTATCCGGTGCTGCAGGCGGCGGACATCCTGCTCTACCGCGCCGAGCACGTGCCGGTGGGGGAAGACCAGCTCCAGCACCTGGAGCTCTCGCGCGTCATCGCGCGGCGGTGGAACGCGGCGTTCGCGAGCGAGGCGGATCCGTACTTCCCCGAGCCGCAGGCGCTGCTCACGCCGACGCGCCGCATCATGGGCCTCGACGGGCAGACGAAGATGTCGAAGTCCATGGGCAACACGATCGGCCTGCTCGAGGAGCCGGACGCGATCTGGGCGAAGCTGCGGCCGGCGGTGACGGACCCGGCGCGCATCCGCAAGACCGATCCGGGCACGCCGGAGATCTGCAACATCTACCACCTGCACAAGGCGTTCAGCCCGCCCGACGTGGTCGAGCAGGTGGCGGTCAACTGCCGGACGGCGGCGTGGGGGTGCATCGACTGCAAGAAGGTGCTGTTCGAGCACATGAACGCCGAGCTGACGCCGATCCGCCGCCGCGCGGCCGAGATCCGCGAGACGCCGGCGATCGTGGAGGACGCGCTCGCGCACGGCGCGGCCCACGCGCGCGAGGTGGCGCAGGGGACGATGGGCGAGGTGAAGGAGCGAATGGGCCTCGCGTAGCGGCGCCGGCGAGGCCGCCGGCGGGGCGGCGCACACGGCTTGCAATGGGGGTGGACACCGAACACTCCGCCCCCCATCGCGAGATCTTCCAATGGCCAACAGCAGCGGGCCGCGCGGCGTCGTGACGATGGTCTGTCTGACGTGCGGCAACGAGAAGTCCTTCACCGACCGCGTCCCCTCGGCGATCACCTGCGAGCGGTGCCAGGGCACGGTGTGGCGCCAGTACGCGACGCCGACGAACGCCGACGAGGCGACCATCGACCAGCTCGAGTCGCAGGCGCGCAGCATCCAGTACGGCGACCCGTCGCCGGAGACGACACCGGACGAGATCCGGGATCTCGACGAAGGGTGAGGGGCGGGGGTCGGGACGACGGGCAGCCGTCGTCCCGACGCGTTTGAGCATCCCGGTCGGCGGGGTTCCGGTCTCCAGCGCCGCCGGCCCGATTCGTTAGCTTAGCGGCATGCCGGCCGCGCCCTCCCCGTCTGATCGTCCGCGACGACTCGTCGTGGATCTCGCCGCCACGTCGCGCAACTGGGCGCTGCCCGAGTGGGGGGAGCGCGCGATCCGCGACGCGGCACCGCCCGGATGGGACGTGGCGCTGGTGCGCTCGCCGACGGTCTCGGACGGCGATGGCGGGAAGGCGGCGAGCGGCGAGGCGACCGCGCTCGTCAGCGACGCCGAGGCGTACTTCGGCTTCGGCTTCAACCGCGGGCTCCTGGCGGCGGCGCCGCGGCTGCGGTGGGTGCACTCGGCGGCCGCCGGTGTCGGCAGCCTCCTCTTCCCCGAGCTCGTCGCGAGCGACGTCGTCCTCACGAACTCGGCTGGCGTGATGGCGGTGCCGATCGCCGAGCACGTCGTCGGCGGGATCATCCACCTCCTGCGCTCGTTCGACATCGCCGTCGAGCTGCAGCGGCGCGCGACGTGGGACAAGGCGCCGTTCGTCGGCGCCGGGTCGCGGATGCGCGAGCTGGGCGACTGCCGCGCGCTCGTCGTCGGCGCCGGCGGGATCGGCAGCGCGGTCGCGACGCGGCTGGCGGCGTTCGGCGTGGTCTGCACCGGCATCCGGCGGCGCCCGGAGCTCGGCGCGCCGCCGGGCTTCGCGCGGGTGGTCGGGCCGGACGCGCTCGACGAGGAGCTGCCGGCGGCGGACCTCCTGATCCTCGCCGCGCCGTCCACGCCGACGACGGAACGGCTGTTGACCGCGGAGCGTCTCAGTCGTCTGCCCCAGGACGCCATCGTGGTCAACGTCGCTCGCGGCGCGCTGCTGGACGCGGGCGCGCTCGCCGTCGCCGTCGAGCGCGGGAAGCTGCGTGGCGCCGTCCTCGACGTCTTCGACCACGAGCCCCTGCCGGCCGAGAGTCCGCTCTGGGCACTGCCGCAGATCCTGCTGACGCCACACGTGTCGGCGGTATCGCCGCGGCGATTCTGGGAGCGCGCGCTCGCGCTCTTCGCGGAGAACTGGCGGCGGTACGACGCGGGCGAGCGGCTGCGGAACGTCGTGGACAAGCAGGCGGGCTACTGAGAGGCGAGGGCTGAGGGCGGTAGGGCCCAGGGCCTGGCACGCCTCGGCGGCCCCGCGCGCCCAATCAACCGATCATCGCTCGCCCAGGCCCTACGGCCTTCAGCTCCCAAGCCCTCGTCGTCCCATGGAAAAGATCATCAAGGCCGCCGTCGATCGCGGCGCTTCCGACCTCCACATCAAGGCCGGCGACGTCTTCCGCGCACGGGTGGACGGCCGGCTCGTCGCGCTGACGAAGCAGGCGCTGACGCCGGAGCAGACGAAGGCGATCGCGCTGCGGCTGATCCAGAACGAGGACGACCGCGCGCGCATCGACAAGCTGCTCGACTACGACTGCTCGTGGGGCGCGCCGGGCATCGGGCGGTTCCGCGTCAACATCCTGCGGCAGCGGTCGAGCTTCATGATCGTGATGCGCGTCATCCCGTTCGAGGTGCCGACGTTCGAGAAGCTGCGGCTGCCGCCGGCGCTGGCGCGCGTCGCGCAGTCGGAGCGCGGGATGGTGCTGGTGACGGGCGTGACGGGCTCGGGGAAGTCGAGCACGATGGCGGCGCTCGTCAACTACATCAACTCGACGACGAACAAGCACATCCTCACGCTCGAGAACCCGATCGAGTTCCTGCACCGCGACATCCGCAGCTCGATCACGCAGCGCGAGATCGGCGTGGACACGGAGAACTTCCGCATGGGCCTCCGCGCGGCGCTGCGCCAGGATCCGGACGTGATCATGATCGGCGAGATGCGCGACGCCGAGACGATCGACACGGCGATGAAGGCCGCCGAGACCGGCCACCTGCTCGTCTCGACGCTGCACACGGCCGACGCGGTGACGACGATCATGCGCATCATGGCGATGTTCCCGCCCGAGGAGCAGGGCGTCGTCCGCGTGCGGCTCGCCGAGTCGCTGCAGGCGGTGGTGTCACAGCGGCTGCTGCCGCGCGCCGACGGCAAGGGACGTGTCGTGGCGGCCGAGGTGATGATCGTGACGCCGACGATCCGCGACCTGATCATCGACGACAAGATCAGCGAGGTTCACGACTTCATGCGCGAAGGGAAGGAGCAGTACGGCATGCAGACCTTCGACCAGCACCTCGCGGACCTCGTGCACGCCGGCGAGGTGACGTACGAGGTGGCGCACGCGGCGGCGTCGCGCCCGTCGGACTTCGACCTCAACATGCGGATGCTCGGCGGCGGTGCCGGCGCCGCCGGCGGGATGGCGCCGCGAGTGACTGCCGCCGTCCCCACGGTCGGCGGCGGCGCCCCGGCGACGACGCCACCGGACGCGGCAGCGGTGGCGGGAACGGGGTTCGACTTTCTGAATCCTTAAGGCGGGTAGGCGGTCGGCGGTGGGCGGTTGGCGCGAGAAGAGGGGCCGGCATCCGGAGACGGGAGCCGGCCCCTTGTACGTTCGCGCCCACCGCCGACCGCCTACCGCTTCCCGCCCACCCGTCGTATACAATTATCCATGTCTCTCTCCCTGCACGGCATCCACGCGCCCGTCGTGACGACGTTCGGCGCGGACGGCGACGTGGACCTCGAGGCCTT